>NZ_VICD02000047.1 GCF_006546735.2 Marilutibacter maris
CACAGCGCGATCAGCGCTTCGACGTTGCGCCCGGCCGCCAGCACGCTGGCGCGCAGGCGGTCGGGATGGCGCGCGATCACGTCCAGCGCCGACCCGCCGATCGAGCCGGTGGCGCCGAGTACGGCGACTTCGCGGATGTCCGGTGCGGTCGACATGCTCAGAATCCGAACATCGCCTTGGCCAGCGCGAACGCGGGCAGCGCCGCCAGCACGCCGTCGAGCCGGTCGAGGACACCGCCGTGACCGGGGATCAGATGGCCGGAGTCCTTGAGCCCGACGTGACGCTTGAGCAGGCTCTCGAACAGGTCGCCGACCACCGAGAACAGCACCGCGACCACGCTGGCGAGCACCACCCACGGCAACTGGGCGATGCTGGCGCCGGCGAACAGGCCCAGAGCGATGCCGGTGGCGACGCCGGCGAGCAGGCCGCCGAGCAGGCCTTCGAGGGTCTTGTTGGGGCTGATACGCGGCGCCAGTCGGCGGCCGTTGAACAGCCTGCCTCCGAAGTGGCGTCCGGCGAAATAGGCGCCGGAGTCGGCCGCCCACACCACCGCCAGCGCGACCAGCAGCCAGCGGTGGCCGGTGTCGCCGTTGTCGGCGTGGATCCAGGCCAGCGCGCACCAGGCCGGGACCAGGCTGAGGGTGCCGGCGGCGAGCTTGATCGCGCGGGCGTGGGTGTCGTGGTTGCTGGCGAAGCCGTAGCGGCCGAGCCAGGCCAGCGCCAGCAGCCACCAGACCACGCCGATCACGGTGGCGATCTGCAGCAGGACGAAGCTGAATCCGCTGCTGGAGCGCGAGGCCCAGACCAGTGCGACCATCAGCGCCAGGTTGGCCGCCAGCAGGACCGCGCGGGCGAGGCTGTCGTCGACCTCGGCCAGGTCGAACCACTCCCACAGCCCGGCCAGGAACACCACCGCGGCGAGGGCCATCAGCCAGGGGGTGGGCAGCAGCAGGATGGCGGCGATCGCCATCGGCGCCATCACCAGGGCGGCGATCAGGCGGGTACGGGTCATTCGGAATTCTCTTCGTTTGGGGTCGCCAGGCCGGCGGCGGCCACCTGGGCGCCGGTCAGGCCGAAGCGGCGCTGGCGGCTCGCGTAGTCGTCCAGGGCGGTCTGCAGGGTCGCGACGTCCAGTTCCGGCCACAGCCGCTCGGTGAACCACAGCTCGGTGTAGGCCAGCTGCCAGAGCAGGAAGTTGCTGATCCGCAGATCGCCGCCGGTGCGGATGAACAGGTCCGGCGGCGGCAGCTCGGACAATGCGACCCGCGAGCCGAGCAGGGCCTCGTCGATGTCGGCCGGGGCCAGTCGCCCCGCGGCGACGTCCTCGGCCAGCGAGCGCGCGGCCTGGGCGATGTCCCAGCGGCCGCCGTAGCTGGCGGCGATGTTCAGGTGCAGGCGCTCGTTGCCGGCGGTGACCGACTCGGCATGCTCCATGCGCTGGCGGATCGCCTCGCTGAAGCGTTCGCGCTCGCCGATGAAGCGGATGCGCACGCCGCGCCGGTGCAGCTCCTCGACCTCGCGCTCGAGCGCGTTGAGGAACAACTTCATCAGCGCGCCGACCTCGTCCTCGGGGCGGGCCCAGTTCTCGCTGGAGAACGCGAACAGGGTCAGCGCGCGGATGCCGCGCTCCAGGCAGAAGTCGATGCAGACGTTGACCGCACGCGCGCCGGCGCGGTGGCCGATCATGCGCGGGCGTCGACGACGTTCGGCCCAGCGCCCGTTGCCGTCCATGATGACGGCCAGGTGGCGGGGAACGCCGGCGGCCGGCGGGGTCTTGGCGGGATCGGAGGTCATGAGGCCGACGGACAGACCCGTCAAACCGCCATGAGTTCCTGTTCCTTCGACTTGACCACCTCGTCGACGTCCTTGATCGCGCTGTCGGTCAGCTTCTGGATGTCCTCCTCGGAGCGGCGCACGTCGTCCTCGGTGACCTGCTTTTCCTTCAGCAGCTCCTTGACCTGGTGGTTGGCGTCGCGGCGGATGTTGCGGATCGCGACCTTGGCGTTCTCGCCCTCGGCATGCACGACCTTGGTCAGTTCGCGGCGGCGCTCCTCGGTCAGCGCCGGCAGGTTGATGCGGATCACCGTGCCGGCGGTGTTCGGGGTCAGCCCGAGGTCGGAATTGATGATCGCCTTCTCGACCGCCGCGACCATCTGCTTCTCCCACGGGGTGATCGTCAGCGAGCGCGCGTCGGTGACCGCGACGCTGGCGACCTGGGTCAGCGGCATGTCGGAGCCGTAGTAATTGACCTTCAGGTGGTCGACCAGCGCGGTCGAGGCACGGCCGGTACGGACCTTGGTCAGATCGTGGCGGAGCGCGTCCACGCTCTTGGTCATGCGGGTCTTCGCGTCAGTCTTGATCTCGTTGAGCATCGCCGGCTCCGGTCCTGTGTCGGTAACCGCGGGATTATAGCGGGGCTTGTCAACCGGGAGGCGCCCGGC
>NZ_VICD02000048.1 GCF_006546735.2 Marilutibacter maris
CCTGCTGACCGACGACCCGGTGCAGCGGATGACCTGGCACCGGGGCATCAGCCATTCCCTGCTGGTGCTGCCGTTCGTCGCCTGGATGATCTGGGAAGGGTGCCGGCGCCGCGGTGGCCGGGTCGCCGCCGCGCCGCGGCGCTGGTTCTGGGCGATCCAGCTGGCCTTGTGCACGCATCCGCTGCTGGACGCGTTCACCGTTTACGGCACCCAACTGCTGTGGCCGCTGCCGGTGCGGCCGGCGATGTGGTCGAGCGTGTTCATCATCGACCCGCTCTATACCGTGTGGCTGCTGCTGGCCTGCGCGATCGCCTGGTTCGCACGCGAACGCCGCCTCGGCGGACGGGCGCTGGTGCTCGGCCTGGCGCTGAGCACATCGTACCTGGCCGCTTCGCTGGGGGCGAAGGCGATGGTCGAGCGCGAGGCCGGACGGGCGCTGGCCGATGCCGGCCTGGCCGAGGCGCCGCGTTTCTCGGTGCCGATGCCGTTCAACATCCTGCTGTGGCGGGTGGTCGCGATCACGCCCGATGGCTTCGTCGAAGGCGAGCGCTCGCTGGTCGCCGATCGCGGTCCGATGCAGTTCCGCCGCTATCGTTCGGACATGCGCGCGTGGATGCAGGTGGCCGACTACCCGAGCGTGCGCCGGCTGGACTGGTTCAACCGCGGCTTCATGAAGGCCGAGCAGCGCGACGGGGAACTGGTGCTGTCGGACCTGCGCATGGGCGCCGAGCCCGATTACAGCTTCCGCTTCGCGGTGGCCGAACGCGACGGTGCGCAGTGGCGGGAAATTCCGCCGCGGCAGCTGGAGTGGCCGTGGCAAGCCAGCCGCCGCCTGGCGGGGCTCTGGCAACGGATATGGCATTCGCCGGAGCCCACGGCCGAGCCGGTGGCGGCCGGCGTGACGGCGACCGCGACGCCGGGCGGCTGAGCGCGACGGGCGGCGAATGCGAGCCGGGCACGGCGTGCCGTGCCCGGAGGCTGTTGACGGACGCCGGCTCCCCCCTCCCGGCGTGGTGGCGGTTACAGCGCGGCGGAGGGGACGTCGCGGTGGATCTGGATGACCACCTCGCGCCCTTGCGCGTCGCGCAGGGCGATTTCCTCGCCGTTGAGCAGACGGTGGAAGTTCTCCTCGCCGACGGCGCGGGTGAACGCCCTGACGCTGCGGTCGTAGGTGTAGCGATACTCGGCATAGGCGGTGCGGTTGCCGAGCACCATCTGCACCTTGCGTTCGCTCAGGCCGGTGATGCCTGACAGTTCGGTGATGGGGTCGTTGCCTGCCCAGGCGGGTAGTGCGGCTGCCGTGGCGAGCACGAGTGTTGCGATCTGCACTTTCATGGGGGCCTCCTGACCGGACCAGGTCCGACCGGGACGCGGCAACGGGATGTTGCCGGTAGGGGCGTCCCGGCGACTTCATTGAACACCCCGCCGCGTCCGCGCACATCGGCCATACGCCCCCCTGACTTCAGTCACGCGGATCGCGAAGCAGTTTTCGAATCGTGTCGGCTTTGGCCGACGGGCGGTTGCAACCCGACCGCCGCGGCGGCGATTCAGGCCGCGACGGGCAGGCGCGGCGGCACCCCGGCGACCAGCGCGTCGAAGTAGTCGCGGGTCAGGCTCAGCTGCGCCTCGGCGCTCTCGGCGCGGTTGACCACCGCGCGGAATCCGGCCCGCTGCTCGTCGGTGTGTTCGGGCCGGTCCTTCGCGTACCAGCCCAGGTGCTTGCGGGCGATGCGCACGCCGGAGGTCTCGCCGTAGAACGCGTGCAGGGCGCGCAGGTGGTCGAGCAGGATGTCGCGCACCTCGGCCAGCGACGGCGGCGCGAGCCGTTCGCCGGTCGCGAGGTAGTGGGCGATCTCGCGGAAGATCCACGGCCGGCCCTGGGCCGCACGGCCGACCAGCACCGCGTCGCAACCGGTGTGGCGCAGCACCTGCGCGGCCTTGTGCGGCGAATCGATGTCGCCGTTGGCGAACACCGGAATCGACAGCGCCGCCTTGACCTCGGCGATGGTGTCGTACTCGGCGACGCCGGTGTACTGCTGGTCGCGGGTGCGCCCGTGCACCGCCAGCGCGGCGATGCCGCAGTCCTGCGCGATGCGCGCGATCGCCAGCGCGTTCTTCTGGTCGGCGGCCCAGCCGGTGCGGATCTTCAGCGTGACCGGCACCTCGACCGCGGCGACCACCGCGGCGAGGATGCGCGCGACCAGCGTCTCGTCGCGCATCAGCGCCGAGCCGGCCCAGGCATTGCAGACCTTCTTCGCCGGGCAGCCCATGTTGATGTCGATGATCTGGGCGCCATGATCGACGTTGTGGCGCGCGGCCTCGGCCATCACCTCCGGCACGGTGCCGGCGATCTGCACGCTGATCGGGTCCGGCTCGCCGTCGTGGTCCATCCGGTGGCGCGATTTGGCGGTGTTCCAGAAGCGCGGATCGGAGGTGGTCATCTCCGACACGCACAGCCCGGCGCCCAGGCGCTTGCACAGCACCCGGAACGGCTTGTCGGTGACGCCGGCCATCGGCGCGAGGATGACCCGCGGGGCGATGACGTGGCCGCCGATCTGGAAGCTTCCGGTCGACATGGCGGGCATTCTACCCGCGATGCCGGCCCGTCCTGGTGCGGTCTGCATCGCGGCTCACGCCGCTCCTACGAGTGCCTGGGGTCCGCCCTCAGCCGCGCTTGCGCGCGCGCCAGAGCAGGAAGCCGGTGATCAGCAGGAAGGCCGGCATCAGACCGGCCAGCGCGGTCAGCCAGCGCATCGCGGTGCCGCCGACCGCGCCGATGTGCAGCGGGTAGATGGCCTGGTGGATACGGGTGCCGGCGGGGTCGGCACTGGCGTCGACGACCTGCAGGACCGTGCCGTCGCCGGCGAGGTGAATGGTGCTGCGTCCGACCGGGTGCCACTCGCCGGCGGCACGGGCACGGAATGCGACCGGGCCGCCTTCCCTGGGCACCGATACCCGGTTGACCCGCGCGCCCGGCAGCGCGGCGAGCGCCTGCGACAGCACCGCTTGCCACTGCGGAGGCGAGCTGGCCGGGTCGGTCGTGGGCGCGGTGTGGGTGGCGCCGCCGAACAGCGCGGTCAGCGCCGTCCGGAAGCCGTTGGAGTAGATCATCCCGACTCCGGTCAGGGTGACCAGCAGGACCAGCGGCAGGATGATCGCGCCGCTGCTGCGGTGCCAGCTCAGCCAGCGCCGGGTCGGTGGGCCGGCGTGGAAGCGCAGGTGCGCGCGCCACTGGCTGCGCCTGGGCCACCACAGGTACAGGCCGCTGAGCAGCAGCCCGAGCGCGACCCAGCCGACGATGCCGAGCACCTCCTTGCCGACCTTGCCGGCGAGCAGTTCGACGTGCAGCTCGTGCAGCCACAGCAACCAGTCGTCTCGATGGCTGCGGGTCAGCAGCAGGCTGCCGTCGGTCGGCGAGAAGTAGCCGCGACGACCGTCGGCGAAGTAGCCCTGCCAGACCGGCAACGCCTCGCGCGGCAGGTCCAGCGAGCGCAGGCCCCGCGGCCCCCATTGGTCGACGATCCGTTCCAGCACCGGTGCCCGCGCGACCGCTTCGTGGCGGGTCAGGTGCGGGTACTGCAGGCGCAGCAGTTCGACATGGAACACCAGTACCGTCCCGGCCAGTGCGACCAAGGCGAACACGCTGCCCAGCACCAGCCCGAACCACAGGTGCAGCCAGGCCAGCGCCGCCCGCAGGCGGCGTGGACGGGAGGTGCGGGGGCGGTTCATCCGCCGATCATCGCAGTGCCGGGACGCCAGCGCCGAGCGTGCGCGCTCAGAACCGGTGCGACCAGCCCACCGTGAGCACCCGGCCGCGACCGGCGACGTAGCCGTCGTCGCGCGGCGGGCGGACCTGCGAGTAGTAGGTCATGTACTGCTCGCCGAGCAGGTTCTCGATGCCGATGTTGAGCGTGCCGGTCGGCAGGCCGACGCGGCCGATCAGATCGACCGTGGTGTAGCCCTCAAAGTCCTCGCCGGAACCGTTGAAGTCGCGATCGAAGGCATGGCTGGCCTGCAGACGGGTATCGAAGCGCGGCAGCCAGCGCTGGGTCCAGAAGGCGGTGACCCGGTCCGGGCTGATGTTGACGCCCGGGATGTCGCTGTCGACACGGTCGTCGCCGTCGCTGTCGTAGCGGCCCTCGGTGCGGGCATAGGCGAGGCCGATGCGGCCGGCCTCGGAGAAGCGGAACGCGACATTGCCCTCGATGCCACGGATCTCGGTGCGCTCGCGGGCGACGTTGTAGGCGCCGGTCGCAGGGTCGAAGTCCAGCCGCGAGCCGAGGTCGGAATCGGACCAGTACCCGGCCAGGTGCGCGACCCAGCGGCCGTCGTCGTAGTCCAGGCCGATCTCGCGATTGTCGGAAACCACCGGCTGCAGGTCGACCAGATTGTCGACGCGCTGGCCGGGCAGGTCGATCGCGCGCAGCACCCGGCCGATGTCGGCGACGGTGTAGCCTTCGGAGTAGGACGCGTACAGCTTCAACGCACCGGTGGCCTCCCACACCACACCGAAGTTGGGCAGGGTCTCGCTGGTCTTCGGCGAGCCGCCCACGACGCGCTGGCTGCCATAGCGCGGCAGGGTGGTGAAGTCGTCGACCTCGAGCCGACCGCGCTCATGGCGCAGGCCGCCGCTCAGCAGGACGGAGCCGATCCGGTACTCGGCCTGCAGCAGAGGCGAGATCGCGGAGTATTCGGTTTCAGGCACCCAGTACCAGCGGCTGCCGTCCTCGCCATGGAGTCGCTGCGAGGTCGTGTCGCGCGAAGCGTCCAGGCCCAGGGTCAGGCGCAGCGGCAGGTCGCCGATGTTGTCGCGCGACCAGGTGAGCTTGCTGCCGATCTTCTTCGACACGTTCTCCGACTGGGTGGTCAGGTCGTCGCTGCCCGGTCCCAGGAAGTTGCGCCACAGCGACGAGCCGTAGCGTCCGGCGAAGTCGGCCCAGTAGAACTGGGCCTGGAAATGGCCGCCGGCGAGGTCACGGTCGGTGTAGTCCAGGGAGGCCTGGGTCATCAGGTTGCGCGGCGCCCGCATCGGCGGGTGGCCCCGGGTCGAGGTCGCCGGAATGCCGGCGGCGACGTCGCCGGGCACGGTCAGGTAGTCGCCATCGCCCTCGATCTCGAAACGGTTGATGCTCAGTTGCAGGCGACGCGCCTCGTCGATGCTCCAGCCGCCCTTGGCGAACAGGTTCAGGCTCTGGGAGTCCATCAGGTCGCCCTGCACCGCGTCGACCGCCAGCGCGTCGCCTTCGCCGTCGTAGTACAGGCCCTCGCGGGCATGGGAAGCGCCGCCGACGAAGTCGAACGCACCCTTGCGGGTGCCGAACAGGTAGGACGCGCGGTAGCCGGTGCTGTCGCTCTCGTGCGGCAGCGCGCTGCTGGCGGCGACGGCGACATCGTGGAAGCTCGCGCCGTTCTCGCGCGGCGCGCGCTTGGTGATGATGTTGATGATGCCGCCGGAGGCGCCCAGGCCCTGCAGTGCGTTGGCGCCGTGGATGACCTCGATGCGCTCGATCATCGCCGCGTCGATGGTGTGGCCGTCGCGGCCGCCGGCACGCAGCGGCGTGGACTGCGGCACGCCGTCGACCAGGTACAGCGGCTTGCGCCCGCGCAGCGACTCGCCGGCATTGGTCATCTTCTGCCGTGCCGGGGTGAACGACGGCACCAGGCTGGCCAGCACCTGGGTGATGTCCTGGGTGATCGCCAACTGCTGCTGCAGTTGTTCGCGATCGATGATGGTGATGGTGTTCGGCAGCGCCGCTTCAGAGTCCGGGATGCGGCTGGTGCTGGCGGACACGGTAATCCGGTCCAGCTCGGTCGCGCTTCCGGCGCTTTCGTAATCGCCGCCGTCCTGGGCGAACGCATGGGAAACCGGGAGGGCGGCCAACAGGGCGCAGGCCAGGACGGAGGGGCGGTGCATCGGCACATCCAATACGCGAATGGGGTGCGTATGGTAGTGCGAACGATTCTCAATTTAAACGGCGGCCGGGACCTGCCTACATGGGATCGGGCCGTCGCAATGAAGGCGCCCGGGGTTCGCCTGGCATGCTTCGGGGACTCCCGGGCGCGGCCCGGGGATCGCGGCTCACGCCGCTCCTACAGGGGCCATCGAATTCCAAAACGTGGGTCGGGCTCCCGTCCCAACCCGACGGCCTCGGCCCAAGGCCGACACGCCCCGGACTCCCGTAGGAGCGGCGTAAGCCGCGAGCGCCTTCCCATGAAAGCTCCATCGCGGCTCACGCCGCTCCTACGGCATGAACGCATGGACCCAACCCCCTGAGTCAGGGGGCGATTCGTGCCATCGGCGTGAATGGGGGGGGTGGAAGCGCAACGGCGGGGCCCAGGGTTTGCGAAGCAAACTTTGGGGACTCCCGGGCGCAGCCCGGGAATAGCAGGCTTACGACGCTCCTACGAAAACCGGACAGCCCTCGGTGCTCAAGAGAGCGTCTTGTCGACCACCCGCGCGCTGGGCGCGTTGACCATCACCGCATCGATGCCGTTGTTGCGCGCGGTCGGGCTGCTGTAGGGCTGGCTGTGCCCGATCACCTCGCCGTTGCCGGCCCTGAGGTTGAAGTAGGGTCGGCCGTCGCTGGTGGTCAGGCGCTCGAAGAACTCGTCGTGCTCGCTGTAGCGCTTGACCAAGTCGATGCCGTTCCGGCACGCCGCCTTGGCGGTGTAACCCTCGCTGCTGAGGATCACCTGTCCATTGCCCGCGAGCAGGTTGAACTGGAACTCGCCAGTGCTGCGGGTCGTGATCTCGAATCGACCGGCCATGCCTGCGCTCCAAATTTGTGATGCAAGTCTCAAATTTGAGATTTGCACCCGGAGGCTAGGGCAGGACTTGTTATCGCGGCGTCATGGCCGCGATAAGCCGGTGTCGACGGCTGTTCAGGATGCGCCGGTATCGAAGCGTGCGGCGACATCCGCGGCCCGCGGCATCGCCAGCGCCGCGCCGCGGCGTTCGGTCGACAGCGCTGCGTAGCGGACCGCATGCGCGATGTGTTCGGCGAACGGCTTCTCGCCGGCCCGGGCCAGCGACGCGGCCAGGGCGCCGTTGAAGGCGTCGCCGGCGCCGATGGTGTCGATCGCCTCGACCCGGGGTGCCGGCTGGCGATAGCAGGCCGCGCCGTCTCCGCGCAGGTGTCCGGAGGCGTGCGAGACGAAGCAGCCGGCCGCGCCGAGGGTGATCACGACGGTGCCGTGCGGCAGCAGGCGCCGGCACAGCGCGTGCAGGTCGTCGTCGGCGAGGCCGGCGAGGGTGTCGGGATCGGCATCGTGGCCAAGCCGTTGCAACTGGGTGCAGAACTCGGTTTCGTTGGGCGTGGTCAGGTCGGTCAACGCCCACAGCCCGGGCGTCACCTCGGCGTCGGCCGGGGCCGGGTTGAGCAGGGTGGCGACACCGTGCTCGCGGGCCAGCGCGAACGCGGTGGCGATGGCCTCGGCCGGCGTTTCCAGCTGCGCCAGCACCACGCCGGTCCCCGCATCGGCCAGGTCCGCCCCGAGCTCGCGCACATGGTCGGCCGACAGCGCCGCATTGGCGCCGGGACCGATCACGATCGAGTTGCGGCCGTCGCGGTCGACGTAGATGCCGGCGGTACCGGTAGGCGCATCGCTGGCCAGGACGTGCAGGGCGATGCCGTCGTCCGCGGCCAGGGCGCGCGCCAGCTGCCCGCCGGCGTCGTCGCCCAGCGCACAGGCAAAGCGCACCGCGGCACCGGAGCGGGCCGCGGCGACGGCCTGGTTGAAGCCCTTGCCGCCCGGTCCGCTGCCGTATTCGCCGGCGAGGGTCTCGCCCGGCCGCGGCAGGCGGGCCACCGACCACACGTGGTCGACATTGAAGGAACCGACCACGATCACGCGCTTCGCCATCATGCTCACCTCAGGCGAAATGGGTCAGCACGCCGGCGATGGTCGCGGTCATCAGGGTGGCGATCGAGCCGCCCAGCACCGCGCGCAGACCGAACCGGGCCAGGTCGTGGCGACGTTCCGGGGCGATACCGCCGATGCCGCCGATCTGGATCGCGATCGAGCTGAAGTTGGCGAAGCCGCACAGCGCGTAGGTCGCGATCAGCCGGCCCTGATCGGTCAGGGTCACGCCCTCGACGTTGCCGCGCACGATCTCGCCCAGTTGCACGTAGGCGACGAATTCATTGAGCACGACCTTGGTCCCGATCAGGCCGCCGATGGTCGGGGCGTCCTGCCACGGCACGCCGATCGCCCAGGCCAGCGGCGACAGCACATAGCCGAGCAGGGTCGCCAGGTCGGTCGGGCGGCCCAGCCAGTCCTGCAGACCGGTGACCTCGCCCAGCCACTGCAGCGGGGCGTTGAGCAGGGCGATCAGGGCGATGAAGGCCAGCAGCATCGCGCCGACGTTCAGCGCCAGCTTGAGGCCGTCGGAAGCGCCGGCGGCGGCGGCGTCGATCACGTTGGTGGTGGTCTTCTCGACGCCTATCTGCACCGTGCCCAGGGTCAGCGGGGTCGCGGTCTCGGGCACCAGCATCTTGGAGATCACCAGGGTCGCCGGCGCGGCCATGATGCTAGCGGTGATCAGGTGCTTGGCATAGAACGCCTGCAGGGTGGCGTCGCCGCCGCCCAGCAGCATCACGTAGGCGCCGAGCACGCCGCCGGCGATCGTCGCCATGCCGCCGACCATCAGGGTCAGCAGCTCGGATTCGGTCATCTTCGAGATGTAGGGCTTGACCACCAGCGGCGACTCGGTCTGGCCGATGAAGGCGTTGGCGCAGACCGACAGGGTTTCCGCGCCGGAGACCGGCATCATCTTGGTGATCACCCAGGCCATGCCCTGCACGATCTTCTGCATGACCCCCAGGTGGTAGAGCACGCTCATGAAGCTGGCGAAGAAGATGATCGTCGGCAGCACCTGGAACGCGAACACGAAGCCGAACTTATCCGGATCGGTGAAGTCGCCGAAGATGAAGCGGGCGCCCTCGGTGGTGAACCCCAGCAGTCTGACGAAGCCGCTGGACAGCGCGTCGAACACGCTCGCGCCCCACGGCGTCAGCAATACGAACCCGGCGATCAGCAGCTGCAATCCTAGGCCCAGTCCGATCAGCCGCCAGTTGATCGCCTTGCGGTTGGTCGAGAATATCCAGGCAATGGCGAGCAACACGGCCAGGCCGAACAGGCCGAACCCGATCCGGGTCAATATTTCCACTCGATTCTCCCCTGCGGCCACCCATGGCCTGTCCAAACGAGGATGCAGACTAGCAGGTTGCAGGGGCTCGAAGAACGCGCCCGGCGGGCGGTCGCAGGGGCGGTGGGCGAGGCCGGGGCCGGGCCCGGAGCTCTCACTCCTCGCGCAGCACGACCCGGTTGCGGCCGCTGCGCTTGGCCACCTGCAGGCGGCGGTCGGCGCGGCGCAGCAGGGCCGACAGGCTGCGGCCGTCGTTGGGGTAGCAGGCCAGGCCGGCGCTGAAGTACATGCGTATCGGCTCGCTGCTGCGGTCGGGCTCGAAGCTGTGATCGGCGACGATCCGGCGCAGCGCGTCGACCCGTTCCCAGGCGGTGCCGATCGGCTTGCGCAGGATCAGCACGAACTCGTCGCCACGGACCCGCGCCAGCCATTCGCCGGAATCGACCAGCCCGTTGAGCAGCCCGACCAGGTCCTGCAGCGCGCGGTCGGCGCCGCCGTGGCCCATCTCGTCGTTGAGCCGGCGGAAGTGGTCGAGGTTGATCAGCGCCACGGTCAGGCTGCTGCTGTCGATGTCGGCGGCCTCGAACAGTCGCGGCATCCGGTGGATCAGCCAGGTGCGGTTGGGCAGGCCGGTCAGGCCGTCGGTGCCGGACATCTGCACCAGCTGCTGCATCCGGTAGACCACCATCGTGGTGATCAGGGTGGCGATCGCCAGCAGGATCAGCCGCTGCCACTGGCTGGCGCTGGTGACCGTGCCGTAGTCGGTGGAAATCAGCTCCTCCGGCGACTGGGCGATCGAGAACACCGCCAGGATCAGCAGCCCGTACTGGGCCAGCGCCATGGCGCCGGCAAGCAGGGTGACCCGGCCGTCGCTGCGCAGCGCGGTCAGCAGGATCGCCAGCAGGTAGCCGCACCAGACGATCAGGCTGTTGAGTGCCGCCGGCAGGTGGTAGGAGGCCAGCAGCACCAGCACCAGGGTGGTCAGGCTGACATCGAACACCGTGGTCACGAACGGCAGCCAGCGGAAATGGCGGCGCCGGCGCGCTAGCGCCAGCCAGACCTGGGAGATGACGTTGACGATGACCGCGCCGGCGAGGCCGATCAGGTTCTCGTCGATGCTGCCGCCGCCCAGCATGTTGGCCAGCGGCAGCAACAGCAGGATGCCGGCGATCACCGCGCGCAGTCGCGCCACCGCCAGCTCGCCGCTGGCGCCGATCTCGAGCATGATCTCGTCCGGCCGCGACAGCAGCGACGAGACGATGGCCTTCAACCCATTGTCCGTTGCGAGCACGCCTGCTCCCCGCTGACCCGATCCAGGCCGACCGGCGCAGGATAGCGCGGTGGCGCGCTCAGGGTGTCGGCGCCGACAGCGCGCTCCACAGCGCCCATGCCGCCAGCGCCATGAACACCGTCGCCGCGGTCAGCCGGGCCGCCCTCAGCGGCAGACGCGCGGCGAAGC
Source organism: Marilutibacter maris (assembly GCF_006546735.2). Lineage (GTDB taxonomy): Bacteria > Pseudomonadota > Gammaproteobacteria > Xanthomonadales > Xanthomonadaceae > Marilutibacter > Marilutibacter maris. The sequence goes on from NZ_VICD02000048.1 coordinate 10,608, forward strand.
GGCTGCCCAGCACGACCACCGGCACGTTGGCCGCCAGCATGCCCAGGGTGGTGCCCAGCACCACCTCCCACAGCGGCGAGTAGCGGGCCGCGAGCAGCACCGTGGCCAACTGGGTCTTGTCGCCGATCTCGGCGATGAAGAAGGCGATCGTGGTGGCGATGAAGGCGCCGCGGGCGGGGAGGGACTCGCCGTCGTCGAGCTTGTCTGGTTTGAGCGTCCACAGCGCGACGGCGAAGAAGCTGGCGGCGACGATCCACTGCAGGATGTCCGGACGCAACCAGGACGCGGCGAGGGTGCCGATCCAGCCGGCCAGGGCATGGTTGAGCAGGGTCGCAACCAGGATGCCGGCGACGATCGGCCACGGTCGCCGGAAGCGCGCGGCCAGCATCAACGCGAGCAACTGGGTCTTGTCGCCTATCTCGGCGAGTGCGACCGTACCGGTCGACAGCAGCGTGGTGGAACCTGGGGATGAAAGAAAGGGCATTGCGTCCATTTCGACTCCGGGGCCGGGCATTCGCAAGGCGCGAAGGCCGACGCCACGCGGCCCGGCCCGGGTACGCGCAACGCCTGCCTTCGGTCTTGCCCGGTCGTCGCGGCGCAGGGCCACGGGACTGCATGCGCCATGGCCTGCCGGCCAAGTGTGTTGACGCGATGCCCCGGCGACCTCGCGGTGCCGGTGGGCTACTCCCCGGAGGAAGAGCGCGGGGATTGTAACCGAGTCCGCCGGGAGCGTCCGCCCGATACACTGGGGCATAGCCGGACCCGTTCAGTGTCGGCGCGCACCGCCGGTGGCGTCGTCCTCGTCCGCCACCCTGCCGCCATGGGAGCTCTCAATGCAGTACCGCCGCCTCGGATCCTCGGGCCTTCAGCTGTCCGCGCTGTCGTTCGGCGCCTGGGTCACCTTCGGCGCACAGATCGGGCGCTCGCAGGCACGCAACCTGGTCGCCTGCGCCTGGGACCATGGGGTCAACTTCTTCGACAACGCCGAGAACTACGCGCACGGCGAGGCCGAACGGGTGATGGGCGACGTGATCGCCGACCTGCGCCTGCCGCGCGATGGCTATTGCGTGTCGAGCAAGGCCTTCTTCGGCAGCGTCTCCGACCCGGCGCCGACCCAGCGCGGGTTGTCGCGCAAGCATCTGAACGACGCCTGCAGCGCCGCGCTGAGGCGTCTGCGGGTCGACTACCTCGACCTGTTCTTCTGCCATCGTCCCGATCCGGACACGCCGATCCTGGAAACCGTGCAGGCAATGGACGCGCTGGTCCGCCAGGGCAAGGTGATGTACTGGGGCACCTCGGAGTGGTCGGCCGCGCAGATCCGCGAGGCGCACAAGCACGCACGCGCGAATCACCTGCAGGCGCCGGCGATGGAGCAGCCACAGTACAACCTGCTGCACCGCGAGCGGGTCGAGCTCGAATACGCGCCGCTGTACGCCGAGTACGGGATGGGGACCACGGTGTGGTCGCCGCTGGCGTCGGGCCTGCTGACCGGCAAGTACAACCAGGGCGTACCCGAGGACACCCGGCTCGGCCACGACACGATGGGTTGGCTGCGCGAGCACCTGCTGGGCGACAGCGGCGAGGCGCGTCTGCAACGGGTGCGCCGCTTCACCCGCGTCGCCACCGAACTCGACGAGGCGCCGGCCGCGCTGGCGATCGCCTGGTGCCTGCGCAACCCGCACGTCTCCAGCGTGATCCTCGGCGCCTCGCACGTCGAGCAGCTGCAACAGAACCTGCAGGCGCTGGAGGTGCTGGAGCGGATCGGCGAGGCCGGCTGGCAGCGGGTCAAGGCGGCGGTGGCGTAACGCCGGGGGCCTCTCGCCCCGGGACCTGTTCGCGTAGGAGCCGCGATGAAGCTTTCATGGGAAGGCCCGGTCGCAGCTTACGCAGCTCCTACAGGAGTGATGGCCCTTCTTGTAGGAGCGGCGTGAGCCGCGA
>NZ_VICD02000049.1 GCF_006546735.2 Marilutibacter maris
CGCATGGAGCACCTGCAGGACCTCAATCGCCAGATCGGCCATTCCGCCAACCGGCTTGCCGGTGGCCTGGTGATCGCTGCGCTGATCATCGGATCGTCGATCGCGATGACGGTGGAGGGCGGGCCGACCCTGCTGGGATTGCCGTTCTTCGGTCTGCTGGGTTTCGTCGGCGCCTCGGTCGCCGGCATCTGGCTGCTGTGGTCGATCTTCCGCAGCGGTGGCGGACGTTAGTGACGCGGTATCGGGTTCGGTGGGGGCGGATTCTGGTAGCTTTCGCGCATGGATACCCCGACCGATGCGATCCGTTTCCAGGCCAGGTTGTTGCGACCGGCCAGCCCCAGGAGTGCGACCTGGTCGTTCTTCGTGTTGCCCAAGGACGCCAGCGCGCCGCTGCCCAGCCGCGGCATGACCACGGTGGAGGGACGCCTGGGCGGGCATGCGTTCAAGGCCACACTGGAGCCCGATGGCAGCGGCAGCCATTGGCTCAAGGTGACCCGGGCGATGCGCGAGGCGGCGGGCGTCGGCGTCGGCGACACCGTCGCCGTCGAGGTGTGGCCGGCGCAGAAGCAGCTCGAGGCGAAGGTGCCGCCCGACCTGCGCAAGGCGCTGGCCGCCGATCCGGCGGCGAAGGCGGCCTGGTCGCGGATCACCCTGATCGCGCGGCGCGACTGGGTCCAGTGGATCACCACCGCGAAGAAGGCCGAGACGCGCGAGAAGCGGATCGCCAACGCCTGCTCGATGCTCGCCACCGGCAAGCGCGAGGTCTGCTGCTTCGACCGCTCGGGCATCTACAGCAAGGCCTTCAGCGCACCCGAGGCGGCGGAGTAGGGCCGACGGTCCAGGCGGTGCAGCCGACCGCTGCATGAAGGGATGAAGCGGCGACCGGGTTTCGTGTGACACTCGTCCGCAGTCCCGCACGCGCCGGTTGCATGCTGCCACGCAAAAAGCTCGACATCGGTTGGGCCGATCTGGCCAGTGCGTTGGCGATGAGCCTGCGCCGGGGCGGCGCCGATCGCGCGTCGCGCCTGGAGGCGCTGTGGTCGCCGGAAGGGCGCGCGCTGGCGACGCTGTCGGTGCGCAGCGGCTTCGACCTGGTGCTGCGACAGCTGGCCCTGCCGGCGGGCAGCGAGGTGCTGGTGTCGGCGGTGACCATCCGCGACATGGTTGCGATCATCGAGGCACACGGCCTGCGCGCGGTTCCCGTCGACATCGATCCGGACACCTGTGCCCTGCGCGTCGATCGATTGCGGCAGGCGATCGGCGGCCGTACCCGGGCGCTGCTGGTCGCGCACCTGTTCGGGTCGAGAACGCCGATGGACGCGGTGGCGGCGGTCGCCGATCGCCATGGCCTGTTCCTGTTCGAGGACTGCGCGCAGGCCTTCGCCGCCGACGGCTACACCGGGCATCCGCGAAGCGACGTGACGATGTTCAGCTTCGGCCCGATCAAGACCGCGACCGCGCTGGGAGGCGGGGTGCTGGTGTTTCGCGACCGCGACCGCTGCGAGGACGCACGACGGCGGCAGCGGGCGTACCCGCCGCAGCGGCGCGGCGGCTATGCGCGCCGGGTGCTCAAGTACGGCTTGCTCAAGGCCCTGAGCTGGCGGGCGCCCTACACGGTGTTCGCCACGCTGTGCCGATGGTCGGGAACTTCGCACGACCGGGTGATCGCGAACGCGGTGCGCGGCTTCGGCCCCGGCGCGCTGCTGGTCCAGCTTCGGCGACGACCGGGACCGGCCTTGCTGGGCCTGATGCTCAGGCGCCATCGTCGATACGGCAGCGACGATCTCGCCGATCGTATCGCGGCGGCGACCGCGCTGGCGGCGCGGCTGCCCGCCGACGCGATTCCGGGACGTTGGGCGCAACCGCATTGTCATTGGCTGTTGCCGCTGCAATGCGATGATCCGGACGTGCTGGTGGCGCGGTTGCAGCACGCCGGTTTCGACGCCACCCGCGGCGCGACCAGCCTGCACGCGGTGCCGGCCGGGCGCGATGCCGCCGCCGATGGCGCCGCTCCGATGGCGGCGCAACGGATGATGTCGCGCATGCTCTACCTGCCGGTGGAATCGGCAAGCGGTGCCGAACTGCGGGAGTTGGCACGGATCGTCGGCGACTTTCTCGATCGGCCGCCGCCTGTGCGGGCGGGGCCGTGAGTCCGAACCCGGCGACGGCGACGCGCCGCCGACCGCTACCAGGCGACGCCGCGACCGCAATCGTGGTCGCGGTGGCGGGTCATTCTCCGATCCGCAGCCCGGGGCGTTCGTTGTCCCAGATCATGTTGATGATCCGCCAGCGGCCGTCGGCTTCGCGGTAGAGCTGGATGCTGTTGATGCCGCGGCGCTCGGGCTCGGCGGCGTCGGGCGCGCTGCGTGCCTCGTAGGTGCTCCAGGCGTGGGCGATGTTGCCGAAGATGCGCAGTTCGCGCGCGGTCTCGACCTCGTAGAAGTCCATGCCGGCGAGCAGCCGGTCGGCGTTTTCCCGGTATTCGGCGAGGCCGAAGGCCAGCATCCACGGCACCCCGTCGGCGTCGGCGCCGGTGCGGATCTGTCGACAGTCGGGGTGGAACAACTCGTCCTGGCGACTCCAGTCGCGTGGTCCGGCGGGGCCGGAAATCATCGCGTACATCGCATCCAGTACCGCTCCGATCGCGGTGGCTTGGTCTTGCATCGCTGGCTCCATTGATGGGTGAATGACTGGCAATCCAGGCAAGGTCGGGGCGTGGCGCCGTCCCGCCAGGTCCGGCCCTGCCGCCGCGACCCGACCGGACGGCGTGTCCACCGCTACTGCGGATACTCGACGAAGCAGGCGTCCATGGTGGCTTCGACCGATGCGGCGGCCGCCAGTGCCTTGAGCATCCGCGTGCTTTCGGGGCTTGGCGTCGCGCCACTCTTGAGCGCGCTGGAGACCTGGCCGGTGGCTTTGGCCTCTTCGTCGTTGGCGCGGTCGATCGTCTGTTCGATCTCGTCCCGGGTCTTGGGCGTCAGCGGAATGCCGGCCAGGGCGATGCGAAGGTCGTTGCCGAGCTGCCGCAGCGCCCGCCAGGTCAGCTGTGGAATCCGTTCCCGTGCGACCAGGGCGTCGGCCTTCAGTGTCTTGGCGCCGCCGTCGGCCCAGGAATTCAGGGCCGGGTTGTCGGCGGCGCTGGCGGCGGCATCGGCGCCATGCAACTGCATTGCGGTGGCGATGGCCTCGGCGCGGGATTCGTCGGTCAGCGCCTTCAGGGTCCCGACATCGAACACCGCCGGAGTCAGCGCCTGCTCCAGGCAGGCCGCGCGCGCCTCGGCCTTGCGGAACACGACCTGCTGGTCGGCGAGGCGGTATCGGCCGGTGAACAGTCCCGACAGGGTGGCCACGCCGGCGCCGGTATTCCTCACCCCGACCTTGTCGATCGATATGCCCAGCGCGGCCAGGAAGGTGCCGTAGAAGGTGGCTTCGGAAGCGACGATTTCGGCCCTCTGGCGGGCGTCGGTCTCATCGGCGAGCAGCTTGCGTATGCCCTGGACCCGCGTCAGCGCCTGTTCCGGACTGGTGGCGAGGAACGGGTCCCCGGTGGCCGCCTGGTCGATTTCCTCGGCGCTCCAGGTCGGGGCCACCGGATAGATCGCGCACCCGCCAAGGCAGGTCGACAGGAGCGTCACTGCTACGGACGTCTTCATCTTGCTTCCCCCTGTGGAAGTCGAATTCGCGTCAAGTCCTTGTGTTGCCGTCGATCGGTGCGTTGTCGGGAACCTCCGCTTGTCTGTGCGCTCCAGGGGGCCGGGAGTCGTTGTGCCGTGCCTCGGGCATCCGGGGCGCCGGGCCGGCGGAAGCCGGGGCGGATCGCGCTGGCAATCGTGGCCTCCGGCTCCCTCCTGAGCCAAAGGATCAGGGCCTTCTAAACGGTCCGGTGTGCAGATTCGATGATGGCGGCGACGCCCGGCTCCGGGCCGCCGTGGGCGGGGTGTCCGCGTGCGGTCGGGCCATCGTCGGATGGTAGACCCGGACGCGGGACGGAACCAGGAGGATAGCCAGGGTCGCATGGTCTCGGGCGGTGGCGACCGCGCCGCTCCGCGACGGGCTTGCCCCGCGCCGACCCGCTGGGCAAAGTGCCGGCTCCATTTCGTCACGGAAGCACCGCCTTGGGCAGAGCTTTGCGGATCGCGATCGTCGGCTACGGCACCGGCGGGCAGGCCTCGGCGCTGATGCTGTCGGCCGACGGCCACCAGGTCGAGGTGTTCGAGCGTGCGCCGGTGCTGGGACCGGTCGGTGCGGGCTTCCTGTTGCAGCCGGTCGGGCTGGCGGTGTTGTGGAAGATGGGCCTGCTCGATGCGGTGATCGGGCACGGGGCGGTGGTCTCGCGCTTGTACGGGCAGACCCTGCAGGGGCGCCCGGTCATGGACATGCGCTATCGCGAACTCGACCCTCGCCTGTGCGGGCTCGGTCTGCAGCGCGGCGCGTTGTTCGGCCTGCTCGACGCGGCCTGGCAACAGGGCCGGCGCATCCACCGCGGCTGCGAAGTGGTCGCGGTCGATGTCGAGGCCGGCACGCTGACCGATGCGCAGGGCCGGCGCCATGCCGGCTACGACCTGATCGTGGTCGCCGATGGCGCGGCTTCGGCCCTGCGCGGACAGGTAGTGCCGGCGCGACTGGATCGGCCGTATCCGTGGGGCGCGCAGTGGTGCCTGGTCGAGCAGGGCGACTGGCCGTGGATCGACGAACTGCAGCAACGCTACGTCGCCGCGCGGCGGATGGTCGGCATGCTGCCGGTCGGCACCCGTCCCGGCGACCCGGTGCCGCGCCTGAGTTTCTTCTGGAGCCTGCCGGTCGCGGCGCTGGATCGCGGCGTCGGGGACCCGCAGCGCTGGCGCGACGATGTCGCCACGGTCTGGCCGGAGGCCGCCGAGCGCCTGCGCGCGACCGAGGTGCCGACGGGCCTGGCCGTCGCCCGCTATCGCGACGCCGTGCATCGGGACTGGTCGCGCGGACGCGCGGTCCTGCTTGGCGATGCCGCGCATGCGATGAGCCCACAGCTGGGGCAGGGCGTCAACATGGCCTTGCTCGACGCGCGCGCACTGCGCGAAGCGTTGCGTGGCGACGGCTCGGTCGCCGATGCGCTGGCCCGCTATCAGCGGCAACGACGCCGGCACGTGGGCATCTATCACTTCTGGAGCCGCTGGCTGACCCCGTTGTTCCAGTCCGGACACGACGTCGCCGCGTGGTGGCGCGACCGTCTGTTCCATCCGTTGTCGCGCGTGCCCGGCGGGCGCGGGCAGATGCTGCGGGTCCTGACCGGCACGCGCAACGGCTGGATGGGGCGGATGGCGCTGGAGGATGCGTTCGTCGAGGCGCTGGCGACGTTGACCTCCGATTCGCAGGACAGCGTGCCACGGTCGGTGGCGCAGATCGATTGAACGCTTGCGATCGGGTCGTCATTGTCGCGGCGACGCGCTTTCCGCGATCTGCCTCATCGGCTAGTCTGCGGCGACGGTTTTCATCGGAGTCGGGGATGCGGGGCAGGGGGATCAGATCGCTGGCGCTCGTGGTATTGGGCGGCGTCGCGATGATCGTGCAGGCGGGAGAACCGGCCACGGCCGGCAAGGACGCGGTGCTCGATCATGTGCTGCCGCCGGATACCGGCATCCCGGGGCGAAGCGTCGCCGAGCTGACCGCCGACTGGTGGCGCTGGGTGCGGGCGCAGCCGTTCAGCCCCTACCTCGATCCGGACGGACGCCTGTGCGACCTCGGGCAGGAGGGGCCGGTGTGGTTCCTGGCCGGCACCGACGGCAGTTTCAATGCACGTCGCGAGTGCAACGTGCCGACGGGCAAGTACCTGTTGCTGCCGGTGATCAACATGCTGCACCGGAACGTGCAGCCCGTCGGCGAGCCGGATACCTACAGTTGCCCCGAACTGGTGGCCGGGGCGGCGGTCAACAACGATCATCTCAACAGCGCGGTGGTGCTGATCGATGGCGTCCCGGTCCCCGAAGTCGCCCGCTACCGGGTGCGCACCGCGGAGTGTTTCGACATCGACGCCGACATCGGCGAGCACAGGGCGGCGGACGGCAATGGGCGCATGGCCGCCGCCGACGGCTACTGGCTGTTGATCGAACCGCTGCCGCCGGGCCGTCATACGATCCATGTCGGCGCCAACTACGGCGCCTCTGACCGTGGCTATGGCGCGATGGTGCAGAACTTCGAGTACGTGCTGGATGTCGGCGGATGGGTCAATACCGCGATGTTGGCGCCGCCGGGTTCGGGCATCGGTGCGGGGCGCGTGGCCTCCAAGCGTCCATGAGCGCGGAGACGGTCGCGACGCAGGGTGTGGGTAAGTGTCCCGCCGCGTCCATCCGCACGCAAAAGTCCGATCGCAAGCCGGGGCTTCCCGCCTGAACACCTCCAAGCCTCCACGCTACGAAGTCATCGATGCGCTCCGGGGCTTTGCCCTGGCCGGCGTCGCCCTGGTCAACCTGCGCTGGCTGTCGCTGTACGAGATGATGCCCAAGGCGACGCGGGAGGCCCTGCCCAGCGCCGGCTTCGACGCCGCCGCCATCTCGGCGATGTCGGTGTTGGCCGACGGCAAGTTCATCACCGTGTTTTCGCTGCTGTTCGGGCTGGGATTCGCGTTGCAGCTCGATCGCGACGAGGGCGCCGCGGGCGTGCACCGCTACCTGCGGCGGATGCTGGGCCTGGCCCTGATCGGTCTGCTGCACGGTTACTTCATCTGGTGGGGCGACATCCTGCTGACCTATGCGGTGGTCGGGGTGGTATTGCTGCCGCTGCGGCACCTGCCCGATCGCGCCTTGCTGGCGATCGCACTGGCGGTCGCGGTGTTGCCACCGTTGATATCCGCTCCGGTGCGCGCGTGGTTGCCTCCGATACCCGCCGGCAAGGAGGTTTTCGCCCAGGCCTTGCAGGCGTTCTCGATGCCCTCGTGGCGCGAGTTCCTGCACGGCAACATCGCGGTCGCCAACTGGGCGCGGATGGCGAACTGGGCCTTGGTGTGCTTCGTGCTGTCGCGTTTCCTGCTGGGCTACTGGGCGGGACGCAAGGGGCTGCTGCAGGATCCGTGGCGGCATCGCGCACTGCTGGGCGGGTTGTGCGTCGGCGGCGTGGTGCTGGGGCTGGTCTTGATGGGGCTGGCGGAAGTGCAGGCATCGTGGCGGGCATCGCATCCTGATCTGGACACGCGCGCGGTGAAGCTGACACTGCGGATGTTGGCGAGGCTGGAACCGATCGCATTGGGTGTGGCCTACGCCGCGGCCTTCGTACTGGCGTTCTCGCATCCGCGCATGCGGCGTTGGCTGTCCCCCTTCGCGGCGGTCGGGCGCATGGCGTTGACCCACTATCTGCTGCAGAGCGTGGTCGGGGTGGCGCTGTTCTACGCGATCGGTCTGGACCTGGGCGGCGAACGCGGGCTGGCACCGGTGCTGCTGGCCTGGGCATTGCTGTTCGCGGTCCAGGTACGGGTGAGCCACTGGTGGCTGTCACGCTTCCAGTACGGACCGGTGGAATGGCTGTGGCGCTGGACGACCCGGGGAGCGCGCCCGCCGTTCCGGCGCCTGTCGCCGGAGCCGGCGGCCGCGTGAGTCGGTATTCGGCGGCATATCAGCCGGCAGTATCGGTTGCTGCCTGCTGCCGGAACCGCTCGGCCAGGAACTCGACGACGGCGCGCACGCCGGGCAGTTGGCCGCGCCGGTGCGGCATCACCAGGGTCGTGGTCACGGTGCCGGCGCGCCATTGCGGAAGCACCCGCACCAGACGTTCGGACGCCAACAGCGCATGGCACATCTGTTCGGGCAGGCAGGTGACGCCCATGCCGCTGGCGGCGGCCTGCAGCAGTACGCTGGACTCGTTGGCGACCATCGCGGCGCTTGGGGCGACCTGGATGCGCGCACCGTGGGTGTCGGTCAGCGTCCACGTGGCCGCCGACGCCGCGGTCAGCAGCGCGTCGTGGTGCTCCAGTCCGGCCGGCGAACCCGGCTCGCCGCGTCGGGCGAGGTAGTCCGGCGACGCCACCAGGACGATGGGCTCGACCTGCAATTGCCGTTGCACCAGTCCGGAATCGGGCAGTGGTGCGAAGTGACTGCGCACGGCGATGTCGAAGCCCTCCTGCTGCACGTCGACGAAGCGGTCGGTCACCTCCAGTTGCAGCAGCAGTTTCGGGTGGCGCTGCGCCAGTCGCGGCAGGGCCTCGGCCAGGTGCAGTTGGGCGACCGGGATCGAGGCGGTGATCCGCACGGTGCCGCTGGGCTCGGCCTGGCGGCGGCGGACCACGGCCTCGGCGGCCTCGGCTTCGATCAGCGCGGCGCGGGCGTGCTCGTAGAAGTCGCGGCCCAGCTCGGTCAGGGTGAAGCTGCGCGAGGTTCGGTGGATCAGACGGACCGACAGCGCCTCCTCGAGCGCGGCCACGCGCTTGCTGATCGTGGACTTGGGCAGGCCCAGCCGGCGTGACGCCGCGGCGAAGCCGCCTTGTTCCACTGCGGCGGCGAAGAAGCCGAGATCATTGAGATTGATGCCCATAGAAGTCTCTATACGTAGACGATAAGTCCAATTTATCCCGTCTACTCGCCCAAGGTCCACGAATCTATCTTGTCGAGCACGGGCCAGCGACCGCCGGCCTGAAACCCGACCCAAGGAGTTCGTGATGTCCCCGATCCTGTTCTATGGCGTTCCCTCCGGCTGCTCGTTCGGCTCCGTCGTCGCCCTGGAGTGGCTGGGCGCGCCCTACCGGCTCAGCCGCATCGAGATGCCCGAAGTGGTGACCGGCGACGCCTACCGCCGGCTCAATCCGGTCGCCGAGACACCGACCCTGCTCACCGCGGACGGCGCGCTGATCAGCGAGAGCATGGCCATCCTCAACCACATCGGCGCGCGTGGCATCGACCGCGGGCTGGGGTTCGCGCAGGGCACGCCGGAGTTCGACCGGCTCAACCAGATGCTGGCCTTCCTCAACACTTCGTTCTTCGGCGCCTACGCGCCGCTGTGGTACGCGCTGGAACATGCCGGTGAGGGCGAGGGCAGGCGGGTGCTGGGCGAGTATGGGCGGGCCCAGGTGCGCAAGGCGCACGAGGACCTGTCGGCGATGCTTGGCGACCAGCCCTGGTTGCTTGGCGCGCAACGCACCCTGGCCGATGCCTACTTCATCGGCATCGCCCGCTGGAACGAGTACCACCAGGCGGTCGACCGTCGCGACTATCCGAATCTGCAGCGGCTGTTCGACACGCTGGAAGCCGATCCGGCGGTGATCTTCGCCCACGCGATCGAAGCGCAGCGGACCGCGGTGAGCGCGGGTGGATTCGCCGGCGAGGTCGCCTTCGACCAGGTGCTGGCCGATCCCCGTCTGGCCGCCTGAGCCGGCGCGGCGGGTGCCCAGCGGGTGCCTGCCCGCGGTCATGCTGCAGCGCAGCTTGCCCCATCGGCCGATACCGTCGCCGCAGCCGACGTGGCCCACTGGCGCGGTCCGGGGTCAAGGGAGCCGACGATGTCGATCGCAGTGTCCGGTTTTGGGGGAGGGCGCGGCTACCGCGCCCATCGTGGATGGACTGCGCCGCTGCTGTTGCTGGCGATGGCGGCCGCGTCGCCGGCAATGGCGCAGACCGAGGTCGGCGGTTTCGGCAGCAACCCGGGCAACCTGCGCATGTTCAAGCATGTGCCGGCCGGATTGCCGGCGGGGGCGCCGCTGGTGGTCGCCCTGCATGGCTGCTCGCAGAGCGCCGCCAGCTACGACGCCGAAACCGGTTGGCAGATGCTGGCCGAGCGGTGGCGGTTCGCGTTGGTGCTGCCGCAGCAGCAGAGCAGCAACAATTCCAGCGGCTGCTTCAACTGGTTCGTTTCCGGCGATACCGCACGCGGGCAGGGCGAGGCGTTGTCGATCAAGCAGATGGTCGACCGCATGATCGCCGATCATGCGATCGAGCCGTCGCGGGTCTACGTCACCGGGCTGTCGGCCGGCGGCGCGATGACCGCGACCCTGCTGGCGACCTATCCGGACGTGTTCGCCGGGGGCGCGATCCTGTCGGGACTGCCGCACCGCTGCGCGACCTCGCAGAGCGCGGCCTTCAGCTGCATGAACCCCGGCAGCGACCTCGGCCCGACGCAATGGGGCGACAAGGTCCGTGCCGCCCATCCGTCGTGGAGCGGCCCGTGGCCGGTCGTTTCGATCTGGCATGGCGACGCCGACTACGTCGTGCGGCCGATGAACCTGACCGAGAGCATGCAGCAGTGGACCGATGTCCACGGCATCGACCAGGTCGCCGACGTGTCCGACAGCGTCGCCGGCTATCCGCACAAGGTCTACAAGGACGCGTCCGGACAGCCGCGGGTGGAGACCTACACGATCACCGGCATGGGTCACGGCACCCCGGTCGATCCGGGCAGCGGCGAGACCCAGTGCGGCAGTGCCGGTGCCTACATCCTCGACGCGAACATCTGCTCCAGCTATTACATCGGCCGCTTCTGGGGGCTGGACAACCTCGACGGCGTCGCTCCGGAGGTGACGCTGACCGCGCCGGACGATGGCGCCATCGTCGAGGGCGATGTGACCGTCAGTGCGAGCGCCAGCGACGACGTCGGTGTCGAACGGGTCGAGTTCCTGCTCGACGGCGCGTTGTTGGGCAGCGATGCGACCGCGCCGTATTCGATGGTCTGGGACAGCACCACCGCCGCCAGCGGCGAGCATCAGCTGCAGGCGCGGGCGCTGGATCTGGCCGGCAATGTCGGCACCTCGGCGGCGGTCGTCGTCACTGTCGAAGGAGGCTCCGGCGGTGGCGCGCCGGTCACGGTGAGCTTCGACAACGAGGATGCCAACGACGGTTACGTCAAGGCCGGCAGCGGCGGCAGCGCGCCGGCGGTGGGCACGCTGGAAGCCTACTACGGGCTGGCGATCGGGCGCGGCACCGATGGCAAGTTCAACCGCGCGCTGCTGTCCTTCGACACCTCGGCGATTCCCGATGGCGCCACCATCACCTCGGCGACGCTGGTCGTGGCCTACGGCAGCGCCTATGGCGATCCCTGGGCGGATCCGGCCGGCAACAGACTGGTGATCGACGTGCACCCGGACTGCATCGGCGCCTGCACGATCGAGGCCGCCGACTGGGGGCAGGCCATCGCCGCCGGTGACGTCGCCGAGCTGCCGGCCTTCAGCGGCGGCAACCAGGCCAGCACCCTGTTTTCCGCGGCCGGGCTGGCGGCGATCGACAAGGGCGGCCGGACCCAGTTGCGGCTGCGTTTCGACAGCGACCAGAGCGCGACCCGGTACCTGTGGATCGGACATGGCGCGAGCGCCAGGCTGACGGTGACCTACACGCCCTGAACGCTCGCGCCAGGCGCGCGCCGTCCGGAGGGGGGCTCCGGACGGTATCGGATGTGGGCGAGGGCGGATGGAGCCCGACTACTTCGTCAACTCCAGCACCGGCGCAAAGCCGCCATAGATCAGGCGTTTGCCATCGAAGGGCATCGGGTTCTTGGCCGGGTCCATGCGCGGGTCGTCGCTGTTCAACATCTTCTTCATGCCGGCATCGCGGGTCGCCTTGTCCGGCCATTCGATCCACGAGAACACCACGGTCTCGTCGTCCTGGGCCTTCACCGCGCGGCGGAAGTCGGTGTGCTCGCCATCGGGCACATCGTCGCCCCAGCATTCCAGAACGCGCAGCGCGCCGCACTCGATGAAGAACGAGTCGCCATTGCGGGCATGCTCGATGAACCTGGCCTTGTTGGCGGTGGGTACGGCAATGATGAATCCGTCGACGTAGGACATGATGACCTCCACGGTGGGGCGGAACACGGAATGTGCGCCTTCGGGGAGATGACGAACGTGAAGGGTGCGGATCGACATCGTCATGTGCCCGCGTTTGCATCGCCGTGCGGTCGGGCGCGGGAGTCATGACCAATGGCGGATGGGCCCGGCGGCGACTTGTCGGACCATCGCTGCCGACAGGGCGGCTCGTGCCCGCGCAGGGGTGAACGCATGCGGCCGTTCGACTGCCCGGAAGCTCGCGCTGGCGGTGCGGATACACCGGACCGCGGCATGGGCGCCCAATCTGCAGGCGTGCGGATCGTCGGCGCGAAGGCCGCGTCGGCGTGAGACACGTGTCCAGGCGCAGTTCAACACGACCAGGATGATCCGCTCCGGCCATGAAGAAGACCGACTCCACCGTTCCCCGGTTCCTCGGCGCCGCCGCGCTGGCCGGTGTCCTGCTGTTCGCGGCCATCGGCATCGCGGCGCAGTTCCTGCGCCCGGATCTGGACTGGTTGCAGACGCCGCTGAGTTTCTACCTGCTCGATCCCCACGGTCTGTGGGTGCGGGCGGGCTACTTCGCGCTGGCGCTGGCCTTGATCGCGCTGGGCGGCGGCTGGTACCTGGAGCTGTCGCCGCAGGCGCGTAGCGCGGCACCGCTGCTGCTGTTCGTCTGTGCCGGTCTGGCGTTGGCGGTGACCGCGGTGGCGGAAACCGGGTGCCGAGGGCAGCCGGTGACCCTGGAAACGCTGGTGCATGGCCTTGCGGCGCAGACCGCGTTCCTGTGCGTGACGACCGCGATGCTGTTGCAAGCCTGGCGTCTGCGCGCCGATCCGCGCTGGCGGCAGCGCTTCGCGATCGCGTTTGCGGTGGCGGTGGCGGCGTTCGTCGGGCTGTGGGTGCACGCGTTGTGGCGGGAGGCGCCGCGCGGTCTGAGCCAGAAGCTGGAGATCGGCCTGATCCTGCTGTGGCTGGGATCGGCCGCGAACCGGCTGCGAAAAGGGGCGAGCCGGGCGGCTCAGGGCGCACCCGCACTGTCGCAGGCATAGCCCGGCGGATGTCGGCGGTGAGCGGGTCGGACTGCATTGCAACGGCTCCGCGTCGCGCTCTCACAACCACGCTTTCACAGCCGCGCTTTTACAACCCGCCTTTCACAACCCGCCTTTCACAACACCCCTTTCACAACACCCCTTTCACAACACCCCTTTCACAACACCCCTTTCACAACAGCCCTTTCACAACAGCCCTTTCACAACAGCCCTTTCACAACCAGGCCATGCAAGCGTTCCTGGTGTCGACGGGCAACCCGGCCCGGAATCCAGGAGACCCCCCGATGCCCCGCATTTACCGTGGCCAGGCCCAGATGGAAGCGCTGGACACCTATTTCGTCGACGCCGTCCAGCTTGCGCGAAACGCGGTGCAGTGGTTGCAGCCGCGCAACCGCAATGCCTTGCTCGACCCGGCCAGCATCGAAGCCGGCCAAGCCCGAGTGGCGCTGACGACCTTCTTCGGCGTCCAGTTCGGCGCCGGCCCGGTCCCGGCATTGAGCCAGGACGACACCACCTTCCTGAACACGCTGCAGACGGTGTATGCGGCGATGGCGACGGCGCTGAACACCTGGACGGTCTATATCGAATACGCGGACCGGGAGGACCACGATGCCCAGGACTACGCGTCGGCGCGGCCGCCGGTGGTGTTCCCGGGCCCCGATGGCGAGGTCGATCCGGCCGATCCCAAGAGCTTCCGGGCGACCTGGCGCGATGTGCGCAACAACATGAACCGCGGTACCCGCAGCTACATCTTCGAGCACAACGGCATGCCGGTGGTCGCGTCGCCGGCGCGCGACCTGGCGTTCCGGATCGAGCTCAACATCCGCTTCCGCGAGGCCGATGCCCAGCTGAAGCAGGAAACCATCCTGCACGAGATGTCGCACGTCCTGGCCGACACCAACGACTACGACAACGTGTACGCGGACACGATCGTGCAGGCGCGCCAGATCTGCGCCGCCCGAGGCGCCGACCTGGCGCGCGATCTTGCCGATTGCTGGGGATTCTTCCCGTTCGATCTGCCGGGTCGCTGACGGTCCGATGCGATAGCCGCCTCCCGGCCGGGGGACCGATGTTGCCCGGCCAGGGGGCGATGGCGTGCGCGGAAGCGGGGAGGCCCGATGCTAGAGTGTCGCGTCCCCACCGGCATCCCAGGAGCCCGCGACATGAGCAGCGCCACCGCCTTCTATCCGATCGGTACCCCCGGCGTTCCCTGGGGCGAGGCCGAGAAGGCCGAATGGCTGGCGCGGCAGGTACGCCATCGCAGCTATGCCGAGGACGTGCTGGCCCGGGTCGATGCGCTGCGCCAGCGCTTCGACGTCGAGCAGTACGGTCAGCTCGACTACGCGGGCGAGCGCTACCCCTTGTACGCGATCCGCAACCGCGGTTGGCGCGATGGGTTGCCGACGGTGCTGGTCACCGGCGGCGTGCACGGCTACGAGACCAGCGGCGTGCATGGCGCGCTGCAGTTCGTCGAACGGCACGGCGGCGACTACGAAGGCCGCGCCAACCTGCTGGCCGTGCCCTGCGTCAGCCCGTGGGCCTACGAGCGCATCCATCGCTGGAACATGCACGCGATCGATCCCAACCGTTCGTTCCGCGAGAACAGCCCGGCCGGCGAATCCGCCGCGCTGTTGCAGCTGGTGGCGCCGCTGCGCGGACGATTCGTCCTTCACATCGATCTGCACGAGACCACCGACAGCGACGAGAGCGAGTTCCGTCCGGCGTTGGCCGCGCGCGACGGCAAGCCGTTCGAGCCGGGCGAGATTCCGGACGGTTTCTACCTGGTCGACGATAGCGAGAACCCGCAGCCGGCGTTCCAGCAGGCGGTGATCGCGGCGGTCGAGCCGGTCACCCATATCGCGCCGGCCGACGCCAATGGCCAGATCATCGGTTCGGAAGTGGTCGCGCCGGGGGTGATCCGCTACCCGTTGCAGGCGCTGGGTCTGTGCGCCGGCATCACCGGGGCCCGCTACACCACCACCACCGAGGTCTATCCCGACAGCCCGCGGGCGACCCCGCAGCAGTGCAACGACGCCCAGGTCGCGGCGGTGCGTGCGGCGATCGGCTTCGCGCTCGAACACCCGGCGGGCTAGGGACCCGCGCCGCCGCCGAGATCAGTCCGGCGGCGGCAACTCGAAGCCCGGCATCGGCCCCTCCAGCGGCAGGGCGCGCATCACCTCGGCGGTGTGCGGATCGGCCGGGAAGAAGGACTCGATGGCCAGTTCCGACAGGATCACCTCGACCGGAGTGCCGAACACGGTGGTGGTGCTGATGAACGAGAGCTCGCCGAAGTCGCTGCGCAGGCGCAGCGGAATCGCGATGGCGTTGGGCTCGGGGTCCTCTTCCGGGCCGGCGCCGGGGTAGCCGCGCAGTTCCTCCAGCAACTGCTCCAGCACGCTGTCGCCGGAGCTCTCCAGCTGCTGTTGCAGCCGATGCAGCAGGTGCGCGCGCCACTGGCCGAGATTGGCCACCCGCGGCGCCACGCCCTGCGGGTGCAGGCTCAGCCGCAGTACGTTGATCGGCGGTTGCAGCAGCTCGGGCGCGACCCCGAGCAGGAACGGCGCCAGCGCCCGGTTGGCTGCGTGCATGCGCCAGTGGCGATCGATCGCCAGCGCCGGGAACGGTTCATGGCCGCGCAGGAGCCGTTCGATCGTGCGCCGGGCCGTCTCCAGGCCGGCATGGTCGAGCGGGCGTTCGCCGTACAGTGGCGCAAAGCCGGCGGCGGTGAACATGCGGTTGCGCTCGCGCAGCGGCACTTCGAGCCGGTCCGTCAGCCGCAACAGCATCGCCCGGCTCGGCGCCGAGCGGCCGGTTTCCAGGAAGCTGAGATGGCGCGCGGAAATATCGGCCAGCCCGGCCAGGTCTTCCTGCGAGAGTCGGCGGCGACGGCGCCAGTGGCGCAACTGCTCGCCGAACGGAGACGGTGTGGAGTCGATGCGGTTCATGAGGGCGGACGATAGCCCAGGTGCGCGCCGCGGAGACATTACCTGGCAGGTAATGGTCCGGCCCCGTGCGCGCCGGCAGCATGGCCGACATCCCAACCACGAGGAGATTCGCGATGTCGAGCAAGCGCCTTTTCGCAAGCCCGGGCTTCCTGCCCCGCCTGTTGTGGATCGACGGCCTGGCCACCGGCGCCACCGCCGTGCTGCTGATCGCCGGAGCCGGGGTGCTGGCGCCGGTACTGCAGCTGCCGGTCGGGCTGCTGCGCGGCGCGGGACTGGTCTGTGTGCCGTTCGTGCTCTGGGTGCTGTCGTTGGCGCGGCGTCCGCGGGTGCCGGGTGGGGCGATGGCCGCGGTGATCGCGATCAACTTCGCCTGGGTCGCCGGCAGCGCCTGGGTGGCGTTCGGTCCGCAATGGCAGCCGGCGGCGATCGGAATCGCCTTCGTCTGCGCGCAGGCGCTGGTGGTGCTGGTGTTCGCCGAACTGGGCTGGGTCGGGCTGCGCGCGAGCGCCAGCGGCCGCCGGGCCGCCGCCTGAGCGCGTCCGTTCGGATATGGAGGGACCGCCTTCCCTGCGTGGCGAGGGCGGTCATTGGCCGGTGCGCGCGGAGCGGTTAGTGTCGTGTCGATTCCGGTGCCCCCGGATCGTCGTTTGATCGAATCCCCACTGCATGGAGTACGACGATGTCGCTGGTCAGACCCATCACCCCGCACCTGTGGTTCGATCGCCAGGCCCGCGAGGCCGCCGGGTTCTACTGCTCGGTATTCCCCGATTCGCGGCTCGAGTCGGTGGTGACGCTGCGCGATACGCCGTCCGGCGACTGCGACGTGGTGTCGTTCGAGCTGTGTGGACAGCCGTTCATGGCGATCAGCGCCGGCCCGCTGTTCCGGCTCAATCCCTCGGTCTCGTTCATCGTCAACTTCGACCCGGTCCGCGATCCACGGGCGCGCGAGCGCCTGGATGCGACCTGGGCCGCGTTGATCGAGGGCGGGCAGGCGCTGATGCCGCTGGACGCGTATCCGTTCAGCCCGCGCTACGGCTGGGTGCAGGACCGCTACGGCCTGTCCTGGCAGCTGATCCTGTCCGAACCCGCCGAGCAGGCGCCGCCGGCGATCATGCCGTCCTTGCTGTTCGTCGGCGAGGCCTGCGGCCAGGCCGAGGCGGCGGGCGCGTTCTATCGCTCGGTATTCGAGGATTCGCAGCCCGGGCGGCTGATCCGTTACCCGGACGGAATGGCGCCGGATCGCGAGGGTTCGGTGATGTTTTCCGACTTCCGGCTCGGCGAGACCTGGTTCGCGGCGATGGACAGTGCCCGCGAGCACGACTTCGGCTTCAACGAAGCAATCTCCTTCGTCGTGACCTGCCGCGACCAGCCCGAGCTCGACCGCTACTGGGCGCAGCTGTCCAGCGTCCCCGAGGCCGAGCAATGCGGCTGGTGCAAGGACCGGTTCGGGGTCTCCTGGCAGGTGACTCCGGCCGTGCTGGGTTCGATCATGGCCTCCGGCGACGAAGCCCGGATCGCGCGGGTGACCCGCGCCTTCCTCGACATGCACAAGCTGGATGTCGCGGCGATCGAGGCCGCGGCCGCCGAGGAGATCGCATCGTGAGTGCCGACAAGCCGGTCAAGGGTCCCGCGTCCTATTTCCCCTCGATCGAGAAGACCTATGGCAAACCGATCCAGCACTGGCTGGACTTGCTCGACGCGATGGGCGACATGCGGCACATGGACAAGGTCGCGGCGTTGAAGTCCCAGCATGGCCTGGGCCATGGTCACGCCAATGCTCTGGTCGCGTACCAGCGTGCGCGGAGTAGCGCGTGACGGCGGTCGTCGCGACCGTGCGGCGGATCATGCGCGGAGGGTGGGCGATACGGTCGGCTGCCCTCGGCGCGACGGTATTGATGGCGGCGCTGGCCGGTGGTGCCCGGGCGGAGGCGCTGGCGATCGTCAACGCGCGTATCTACCCGGATCCGCAGGCGGCGGCGATCGACGCCGGCACCGTGCTGGTGCGCGACGGACGCATCGTCGAGGTCGGGACCTCGGTGACGCTGCCCGACGATGCGCGGGTGGTCGATGCCGACGGCGGCGTGGTTACCGCCGGCTTCTGGAACAGCCATGCGCACGTACTGCCGCTGCCGTTGCGCGAGGCGGACACGCGCAGTGCCGCAGAACTGGATTTCGCGCTGCGCCGGATGTTCACGGGAAAGGGATTCACGACGGTGTTCGACATCGCATCCTTCCCCTCGGGCAATGCCGCGGCCCTGCGTCGCCGGATCGAGGCCGGCGAGGTGACCGGACCGGCGTTGCTGACCGTCGATGCGCCGTTCTTTCCCGACGGCGGGACGCCGTCCTACGTGCAGGACCTGCTGGATGCGCTCCAGGTCCCCAGCGCGGAAGTCGCGACCGCCGAGGCCGCGCGTGCGCGGGCGCGCGACCAGCTCGAACATGGCGCCGACGGCGTCAAGCTGTTCATCGGCGCGATCGTCGACGATGGCAAGGGCGTGGTGGTGATGGATGCGACGATCGCGAAGGCGGTCGTGGACGAGGCCCACCGCAGACACAAGCCGGTGTTTGCGCACCCGACCACGCTGGCGGGCGTGGAGGTCGCACTGGAGGCGGGCGTCGACGTGCTCGCGCACACCACACCGACGGGCGGGCTGTGGAGCGACGCGCTGGCGAAGCGGCTGGTCGAGGCGGACATCGCGCTGACGCCGACCCTGGCGCTGTTCGAGATCGAAGTGCGCAAGGAACAGGCGCCTGAGTCGGTGGTCGCGCAGGTGGTGTCCGTCGCCCGGCAGCAGTTGCGCGCCTTTCACCAGGCCGGCGGACAGGTGCTGTTCGGCACCGACGTGGGTTACGTGGACCTGTTCGAGACGCGTCGCGAGTTCGAGCTGATGGCCGATGCGGGCATGGACTGGCGCGCTATCCTCGCCAGCCTGACCACGACGCCGGCGCGACGCTTCGGCCAGGGCGATCGCAAGGGGCGGGTGCGGGCCGGGATGGATGCCGACCTGGTCGTGCTCGCCAGCGATCCGGCCGATGATCCCACGGCATTCGCCGACGTCCGCCACACCGTCCGCGGCGGCACCCTGATCCACTCGGCGCGGACGGCGGCGGCGCCGTCTTCACGGCCCGGAGTCGCCGGCCCCTAGTTGCGGCGACATGGCGCCATCGGAGCACGCCGTCGCAGCGAGCGTTCCCGCGGCCGTGCCGACGGCGCAATGGTGGGCTCGCGGGGGCGGCCGAATGCACGGGCCCAGTACACGGAAATCGCGCGGATCGGCGCGATTTTCGTGCATTTCGAGTTGAATGATCCGATCGTCGATAATTTGTCGATAGCCCCGCGTGGCGCGGTTTTCCGCTGAAATCATGGGGTTTTTCGCATGCGTTGATTTTGCAGAGTCGGTTTTTAGGCGTTAACCTGTATCGCTTGTCCGCATTTCCGGAGAGCGAGAAGCCTGTGATTTTCCGTGGTTTTTTAAGCATCTGCAGTACCGTTTTGTTGTTGTCGACGTTTGCCGCAAAAGCGCAGGAAAGCGATCGCGAACTCGATCTCGGAGGCGCGGTGCGCTTCAACTACGGATGGCTCGATTACGGCGACAATCCGGGCGCCGATCTGGAGTTGGTCCGCATCGACGCCAAGGGCAACGCAGGCCCGGCCTTCTTCTCTCTGCAGTACCGCTGGTATGACGGCTTCCACGCCGTGCACCATGCCTGGGCGGGCTGGAAAATCGACGAGTCCTCCGATATCCGCGCCGGTATCCAGCAGGTGCCGTTCGGCCTGCTGCCCTATGCCTCGAACAGTTTCTGGTTCGGCTCCGGCTACTACCTCGGTATCGAGGACGACTACGACCTCGGTGTGGTGTGGCGGCGCGACGACGGCGCGCACCGTTTCCACGTCGGCGCGTTTTCCGGCGACGAGTACGGCACAGGCGCGCGCTACGATCGCTATTCGTTCGACGTGGCGACCACCGAGGATCTTCCGTATCGCGAGCGCGAGCGCCTGAATCTGCGCTACGAGAACGTGCGCGACTGGAACGACGGCGAGCTCGCGCTGGGCGCGTCGCTGTTCACGGGCCGGGTCGAGAATCGCATCGAAGGCGAGAAGTACGGTCACGACGGCGCCGCGCTGCACGCGCAGTGGAAGCGCGGCCAGCTGACCATGCAGGCGCAGTGGGCGCGCTACCGCTACCGCATCGACGAATCGCGCATCGCGATGTCGGCGTTCGACTTTCCGTTCGAGATCGCGGCCGAGGCCGACGTGCCGACCTTCAACGTCGCCTATGCGCTGCCGCAGACCGGTTGGTTCGACGGCATCACCTGCTACAACAACCTGAGCATGACCAGCCCGGTCGACGACGATGCGGGTCTGCGCGAGTCGTGGCAGAACGTCACCGGCTGCAGTTTCGCCAAGGGCAAGATGTTCACCTACGTGGACTGGATCGCCGGCAAGAACATGTGGTTCGTGGGCGGCTCGGGCATCGGCGTCGACGAGCCCGGATCCAACCGCTGGCGTTCGCGTCTGAACGTCAACGTCGGTTTCTATTTCTGAGTTTTCCAATCGACATTGGAGAGACCCCGGCGCCGCGATCGCGGCGCGACGACATGAGCCGGCAGCGTCCGGCCGATACAGGCATCAGCGAGGAGTACGCGTCTTGAACGTCCAGCGACAGATCGAAAAGCTCGAAGAGGTATACGAGACCGATTACGAGGTAGGCCAGGACAACATCAAGGCATTCGGCCTGGACCTGCACAATCCGGTGTTCATCATCAGCGCGGTGCTGATCGTGCTGTTCGTGGTGGTCTCGCTGGCGATGCCGGAGAAGGCCGGTGAAGTGCTGCTGGCGACCCGCACCTGGATCCAGAACACCTTCGACTGGGTGTTCCTGACCGCCGGCAACGTGTTCGTGTTGTTCTGCCTGGCGGTGATCGTGCTGCCGGTCGGCAAGATCCGGATCGGCGGCGACGATGCCAGGCCCGAGTTCTCGCGGCCGTCCTGGTTCGCGATGCTGTTCGCGGCGGGCATGGGCATCGGCCTGATGTTCTGGAGCGTGGCCGAGCCGGTGGGCTACTTCACCGAATGGTTCGGTTCTCCGCTGGACATCGCCGGCGGTACCGAGACCTCGCGGCGGGCCGCGCTGGGCGCGACCATGTACCACTGGGGCCTGCATCCGTGGGCGATCTACGGCGTGGTCGCGTTGTCGCTGGCCTTCTTCGCCTTCAACAAGGGCCTGCCGCTGACGATCCGTTCGACCTTCTACCCGATCTTCGGCGACCGGGTCTGGGGACCGCTCGGCCATGTGATCGACGTGCTCGCGGTGCTGGCGACGCTGTTCGGCCTGGCGACCTCGCTGGGGCTGGGCGCGAAGCAGGCCGCCGGCGGCATCGAGTTCCTGTTCGGGATCTCCGGCGGGCTGGCGCTGCAGATCGGAATCATCGCCGCGGTCACCACGATCGCGACGATCTCGGTGATCCGCGGCATCGACGGCGGCGTCAAGCTGCTGAGCAACATCAACATGCTGGCGGCGGCCGCGCTGCTGCTGTTCGTGATCATCGCCGGCTCGCTGATGGCCTTCGTCGGCAATGTCGGCACCACGATCGCCTCGTACGCGGAGTACATCCTGCCGCTGAGCAACCCGGTCGGCCGCGAGGACGAGGGCTTCTACCACGGTTGGACGGTGTTCTACTGGGCCTGGTGGATCTCGTGGTCGCCGTTCGTGGGCATGTTCATCGCCCGGGTGTCCAAGGGCCGCACGGTGCGCGAGTTCATGACCGCGGTGCTGCTGGTACCGATGCTGCTGACCATCGTGTGGATGAGCGCGTTCGGCGGCAGCGGACTGGACCAGTCGATGGCCGGGATCGGCGAGCTGGCCGAGGGCATCGGCGACTCCTCGCTGGCCCTGTTCCAGATGCTGCAGCACCTGCCGTGGACCTCGATCACCTCGGCATTGGCGATCGCCCTGGTCCTGCTATTCTTCATCACCTCGTCCGATTCGGGCTCGCTGGTGATCGACAGCATCACCTCCGGCGGCATGGTCGACGCGCCGGTCGCGCAGCGGATCTTCTGGGCGGTGACCGAAGGCGTGATCGCCGCGGTGCTGCTGGCGATCGGCGGCAAGGCGGCGCTGGACGCGCTGCAGGCCGGCGCGGTCAGCCTGGGCCTGCCGTTCACCTTCGTGCTGCTGCTGATGTGCGTCAGCCTCGCCAAGGGCCTGCACCACGAGCAGAAGCTGAACCGGCTCGCGGGCTAGCTGTACGCAGCCAGCGACCGGCAGGCGTCCGGTGCCCGTGACGGGCACCGGGCAGCGGATACCGGCGGCTGTCGATCCGGTCGGTGCCGGTTCGTCGTAGGGGCAGGAGGGCAGGCAACCGCCGGCCCGTCGACCTCGGAGAGCCGTCATGAATACCCGTCGCCATCTTTCCACGCCGCTGGCCCGCACGCTGCCGGCCGGCGCGCTGCTGGCCGGCGCGCTTCTGACCGGTGCGTTCGCCGTCACGGCGTCGTTCCCGGCCGCCGCCGATCCGGCGGTCTACGAAATCGAACCCGATCACACCTATCCCAGCTTCGAGGCCGACCACATGGGAGTCTCGGTCTGGCGCGGCAAGTTCAATCGCAGCACCGGCGAGGTGACCCTGGACAAGCAGGCGGGCAGTGGCTCGCTGAGGGTCGAGATCGACATCTCCAGTATCGACTTCGGCCATGACGTGCTCAACGGCGAGATGGTCGGTGCGGAATACTTCGATGCCGCCGCTTATCCGACCGCGATCTACAGCGGCAGTCTGGCGGGCTTCGCCGACGGCGTGCCGACCCGGGTCGACGGCGAACTGACCCTGCGCGGCGTCACCCGTCCGGTGACGCTGGAGATCAAGTCCTTCAAGTGCATGCCGCATCCGATGTTCAAGCGCGACTGGTGCGGCGCCGACGCCTACGCCACGATCGATCGCGCGGCATTCGGGATCGACGCCGGCAAGGACTGGGGCTTCGACATGGACGTGACGCTGCGGATCCAGGTCGAAGCGATCCGCAAGGAGTAGAGGAAGAAGCCGACCGCCACGGAGGTTGCGTGGCGGCCGCGGCGGGTCGGGGCGGGGTGAGAAGCAGCGCATCCGCCCCACGGATGCGACAGTTGCGGGCGGCCCAGCCGTCGGCCGCGGCGCGGGGCGCGGGGCGCGGAAGTCGATCCGCATTGGGCGTTGATGATGAGAATGCTTCTTGATTACAATTGATAAATATTCTCATTAGCGGCTCGTGGCAGGCCATTCCCGGCTTGCGGCCGCCGCACTCGCTCCAGGAACGCCCCCCGATGACCGCCTCCGCTTCGCCCCCGAATCCCTCCATCGCCTTCTCGCGCGTCGGTGCTCGCCGACTGCTGTCGCTGTGCGTTGCCGCGGCGCTGTGGTCGCCGCTCGCGTCGGCGGGAGGTGGCGGTCACAGCGCCGACGCGACCGACCTGGACACGGTGAGGGTGACCGGGCAACGGCTGGACCGCTATGGCATCGATCAGAGCTCGACCGCCACCCGACTGGCGTTGACCCCACGGGAGACGCCGCAGTCGGTCAGCGCGGTCAGCCGCGAGCAGATGGACGACTTCGGCCTGACCCGCATCAACGACGTGCTCGGCGCCACCACCGGCGTCACCGTCGAGTCGGTCGAGACCAGCCGCACCTACTACACCTCGCGCGGGTTCGACGTCACCAATTTCCAGCGCGACGGGCTGGGTCTGCCATTGCCATACGGGATCCAGGACGGCGATCTGGACACCGCGCTCTACGAGCGCATCGAGGTGCTGCGCGGCGCCAACGGGCTGATGTCCTCGACCGGCAATCCGTCGGCGACGGTGAACTTCGTGCGCAAGCGTCCCACCGCCGACCTGCGCGGCCAAGCGCAACTCACCATCGGCAGCTGGGACCGGCGGCGCATCGACATCGACGTCTCCGGGCCGCTGGCCGCCGATGGCGGCGTGCGCGGTCGCGCGGTGGCGGCCTGGGAGGAGGGCGACAGTCACCTGGACCGCTACTCGCTGGAGAAGCAGGTCTATTACGGGGTCGTCGAAGCCGACCTCGGCGCGGCCACGACCCTGGCCGCCGGCGCCTCCTACCAGCGCAACAATCCCAACAGCCCGCTGTGGGGCGCGTTGCCGCTGTACTACAGCGACGGCAGCCCGACCGACTACGACGTCTCCACCAGCACCGCCTCGGACTGGTCGTTCTGGGACCAGGAGGACACCCGCGCCTTCGTCGAGCTGGACCAGGCGATCGGTGGCTGGAACCTGCGCGCCTCGCTCAATTACCAGAACACCCGCAGCGACACCGAACTGTTCTATGTCTACGGCACGCCGGACCGCGATACCGGTCTGGGCCTGTTCTCGTACCCGTCCGACTACGATGGCGAGTTCAGCGCGCTGCATGCGGATGTCTATGCGACCGGGCCGATCGTGCTGGGCGGTCGCGAGCACGAGGTGGTGATCGGCGGCAACTGGGCCGATGGCGAGAACCAGGAGGTCTCCTGGTACAGCACCGACATCGGCACGCCGCTGCCGCCGCTGCAGGACTGGGACGGGCGTTATCCCAAGCCTGCGTTCGACGCCTATTCCGACGGTTCGCGGTTCGACTACCGCCGCGACAGCCTCTACGCGACCGTGCGCTGGAACCTGGCCGACGGCTTCAAGCTGATCACCGGCGTCAATCGCGCCCGTGCCCGGACCCGCGGCCACAGTTATGGCGAGGCGACCACGGTCGATGAGACCCGCACCACCCCCTTCGCCGGCGCGGTCTGGGACCTGGGCGAGCACTACTCGGCCTATGCCAGCTACGGCGAGATCTTCAACCAGCAGGCCGAGGTCGACGAGAACAACCGCCTGCTCGGCGCCCTGACCGGCAGCAACCGCGAGATCGGGCTGAAGGGCGAGTGGTTCGACGGCGGGCTCAACGCTTCGCTGGCGGTGTTCCGCACGCGCCAGGACAATCTCGCCGAATCGGCCGGCTTCAACACCGACACCGGGCAGACCTACTACCGCGGCATCGATGCCGAATCTCAGGGCTTCGAGATCGACGTCGCCGGACGCATCGGCGACCACTGGCAACTGGCCGGTGGCTTCACCCGCCTGCAGATCGACGACGCCGACGGCCGCGCCGCGCGCACCTACGTGCCGCGTGAGCTGCTGCGCCTGTCGGCGACCTGGCAGGTGCCGCAGGTGCAGGGCCTGCGCGTCGGCGCGCGGGTGAACTGGCAGGGCGACATCCATCGCGACACCGCGATCGTCGGCGCCGACGGCCGGCCTGCGCGGATCCGCCAGGATGCCTACGCGCTGCTGGGCCTGATGGCGCGCTACGACTTCGCCCGTCGCTGGAGCGCGACCCTGAACCTGGACAACGTCAGCGACGAGAAGTACATCCCCAGCCTGTACTGGGAGCAGGGCTACTACGGCGCGCCGCGGCACGCATCGCTGACGATCGGCTATCGGTTCTGAGCGGATGTCGACGATGCGCACAGCGACGACATCCGCCGCCGCCGTGGCGCGGCGCGCGCCCCCCGGGGGCTGGCGCTACCGCGGGGCGGTGATCGCGCGGGTGCTGGCGGCGATGGCCGGCGGCTACTACCTGGCGCATGCGACGACCGCCTTCCTGACCCTGGTCCTGCCTTTCGCGCGGGTCGACCGGGTGATCGCCGCCAGCCTGCTTTCGTTCGCGGTCTGGTGCGCGGCCGCGATCCACGCCTTCGCCGCGCGTTCGGCCTGGCGCGCATGGTGGCTGCCGACGCTGGCCGCGACCGTGCTGCTGGGCGTTTCGATGCTGTTCCACGACGCCGCTCGGCGGCCCTGAGCCGGGCACCGGTACAGACGGATACGATGAAGAACTCCTTCGTGCAATCGATGGCCTGGCTGCATACCTGGGCCGGACTGGTGGTCGGCTGGCTGCTGTTCGCGATCTTCGTCGGCGGCACCCTGGCGTGCTTCGACAAGGAACTGGACGACTGGATGCGGCCGGCGCTGCATGGCGTGCAGGCGCCGGAACGCCCCGCCTTCGACGCCGCGCTCGCGCTGTCGCGAGAACGCGCCCCGGAGGCGCATGCGTGGTATGTCACCGCCGGCAACGATCGCGAGCGGGCGATGGAGTCGTATGTCTACTTCGACGACGGCAGCCACACCCGTCAGGCGCTCGATCCGCTCAGCGGAGCGCCGGTGCCGGACACCGCCGGTGGCGACTTCTTCTTCACCCTGCACTACAACCTGCACGCCGGTACGGTCGGCATGTACATCGTCGGCCTGGCCGGCATGTTGATGCTGGTGGCCCTGGTCGCCGGTGTGCTGATCCACAAGCGGATCTTCAAGGACTTCTTCACCTTCAGGCCGAAGTCGGGCGGGCAGCGCGCCTGGCTCGACGGCCACAACGTCACCGGCGTGCTCGGATTGCCGTTCCACCTGATGATCGCCTACACCGGAGTCGCGATCTTCGTCGCCAACTACATGTTCGCCGGCGTCAATGCCGCCTACGACGGCGACATTCTGAAGTTCTACGAGGAGGCGGGCGACCTGTACGAGCGCCCGGAGGTCGGCGAGCCCCTGGCCCGCCTGCACTCGGTCGATGCCCTGGTCGAGGATGCGCAGCGCCGCCTCGGGGCGCCGGTCACCTGGGCCAGCGTGCATCATCCCGACGACGCCAGCGCGACCATCTCCTTCGGCGGCGACCACAGCCGCGCGGTGGCCTGGAACCTGCGACAGGTCTTCTACGACGCCACCGACGGCCGCTTCCTGCACCAGACCGGCGCGCCGGGCGGTGGATACGCCAGCTACAGCTATCTGGGGGGCATGCACATGGCGCAGTTCGGCGGCGCCGCGCTGCGCTGGCTGTATTTCCTGATGGGCGTGGCCGGCTGCGTGATGATCGCCAGCGGCATGCAGGTCTGGGTCAACAAACGCGCCAGGCGGGTGGCGGCGGCCGGCGTGTTGTCCGGCTACGGACTGGTGCGCGGACTCAACGTCGGTGTGGTCGCCGGGATGCCGCTGGCCTGCGTGTCGATGCTGTTGGCCAATCGGCTGTTGCCGGCCGACCTCGGCGATCGCGCCGCCGCCGAGATCGCGGTGTTCTGCGCGGTGTGGGTGCTGGCGGCGGTGTGGGGCACCTGGCGCGACCGCCTCGGACGCGGCTGGCGAGACCTGTTCGCGGCCACCGCGGCGGCCCTGCTGGCGGTGCCGCTGGTCAACGCGGTCGCGACTCCGGACAGTCAGTTGCTGGCGACCCTGGGGCGCGGCGAGTACGCGTTGGCCGCGGTCGACCTGGGCGCACTCGCGTTCGCGATCGGCTATGCCGCGCTGGCCTGGCGACAGACCCGGTCGCAACCGTCGGGCCTGGCGGCGCGGCCGCAGCGGTCGGAGCGCGAACAGGCCGCCTCCGCGGCCGTGGAGACGGGTTGATGTTCGGCGTCGTGCTGGCGCTGTCGATCGGCGCGTGGATGCTGTTGGCCCTGGGGCTGCCCAGGCATCGTCAGGCGGTGTTCGGAGCGGCGGCAAGCGACCGCGGCGGGCACCTGCTGCGACTGGCCGGCTGGAGCCTGTTGCCGCTGGCCTTCGCGATCGCGGTCGAAGATCACGGCTGGGGTCAGGGGCCGATCTTCTGGGCCGCGGCGTTGGTGATCGCGGCGCTGGCCTGGGTGCTGTTGATGGCGCTGTGGCCGCGACGCAGCTGGTGTCTGGCGACCGCCCTGGCGCTGTTGTCGGCGGGAGCCGGGCTGGCCTGAGCGGCGCCGTCTTGGAGCGCCCCCGGTCCGGCGCTACCCTCGCAGGGGTTACGGACTGCCGTGGACCAGGGGGAACGCAATGCAGCATCGGATCGAAGGCGGGCGGCGTGATGCCCTGTGCAGAGGCGTGAATGGCGTGGCCGCAATGCTGGCGATGCTGTGCCTGCTGGCGGTGGCCGATGCCGCCGCCGCGATGCGCAGGATCGATCCCGGCGAGGACCCCGGACTGAAGCCCGACGAGGGGCTGGTGGTGCTCGCGGTCGATGCCAACGCGCAGATCAGCAGCATCCGTGTCGACCACGCCGGCGGTGGCAACGCCGAAGTGCTGAACTACCTGGGGCAGGGGCGCACGCTGGGCCTGTATGCGGCGGCTGCGGGCGAGTACGAATGGGCGCGCATCAATGTCACCGGCTGGAACGTACGCACCCGTTTCGATCTCAAGGGCGAGAACTACCGCTTCGAGGTGATCGCCGGACAGATCAGCTATCCCGGCGAACTGGTGATGCGACCGCTGGGCTGGACCTCGGCCAGGATCCATGTCGCCAACCACGGCCTGCCGGCGATCGACTGGCTGGAACGCAATCATCCCGGTCCCTATCGGCAGTACCGGTTCGCCTATGCCGGCCACTATCCGGACCCGTTCCCCGAGTTCTACCGGGCCGCCAGGGCCGACGACGAGCGTCCGCCGGCGGAGCTGGACAGCGGCCGCGAGCCGCCCAAGCCGGCGTCGTTGCCGGTCGACGCGGAAACCATGTGGCGCCCTGGCCGTATCGGCGACTATTCGCTGAGTCCGTCGGGACGGTTGTTTGCCGAGGCGGTGCGCGACGACGACGGCGACTGGAGCCTGCGCCTGCTCGACCTGCAGACCGGCGGCGAGCAGACCCTGCTGACCCGGCGCCGCGCCCCCGGCATGGTGGTGTGGAAGGACGACTTCACCCTGGTGGTGGAGGAGCCCGGCAACAGCTACAGCCATGTCGTCTATCGGGTCGCCCTCGGCGGCGCGGATGGAGCGCACCGGGTCCAGCGGGTTCCGATCATCGGCAAGGGCCGGGTGGTCGACCTGTTGCCGGACGATCCCGAGGCGATCCTGTTCGAGGGCTACGACAGCCATCGGCAACTGGCGGTGCACCGGGTGGTGCTGCGCGGCGATCGCGACATTCGCGGATTCGCCACCGCCAAGACCCGCGACCGCCTCAACAAGGGCGTGGAGCGCGACATCGCGTGGTTCGCCGACGGCCATGGCCGGCTGCGCGCCGCGGTCGCCCTGCGCGACGAGGAGGCGGTGCTGCTGTACGGCCGCGACGGGGTCTACGAGGAAGTCCTGCGGCCGCGGCCGGAAGGCGGCTTCGAGCCGGCCGGGCTGTCGTTCGACGGTGCGACCATCTACGGCTTCAGCGACGAGGGGCGTCCCCAGCGCGAGCTGGTCGCATTCGATCCGGTCCGGCGGCAGGTGGTGCGCACGCTGTTTTCCAAGGAGGGCATCGACATCGTCGGCCTGGTGGTGGACGAGCGGCGCGAGCCGGTCGCCGCGCGCTACTACCTGTCCGGGCAACTGGTGACCGAGTACTTCGCCGAGTCCGGCCAGGCGCTGGAGCGGCAGTTGCGGGAGGCTTTCCCCGGCCAGACCGTCGCCGTGGTCGACCGCAGCGACGACGGCCGCCAGCTGATCCTGTGGGTCGACGGCAGCGACCGCCCGGCGCGGCTCTATCACCTCGATGCCGCCGCCGGGCGCGCCGCCCTGCTGGAGGAGAGCGCGCCCTGGCTGGACGGCCTGGCGTTCGCGCCGACCCGGGTCCTGCGCGTGGACAGCACGGACGGCCTGCCGGTCGAGGCCTTCCTGACCCTGCCGGCCGGCGCCGGCGACAAGCCGCTGGTGGTGTTCCCGCACGGCGGTCCCATCGGTGTCAGCGACCGCCGCCATTTCGATCGCGAGGTGCAGTTCCTGGCCTTGCAGGGCTTCGCGGTGCTGCAGGTCAACTTCCGCGGCTCGGAGGGCTACGGGCGGGCGTTCCGCGAAGCCGGCATGGGCAGCTACGGCACCCGCATCGAGGACGACATCGAGGCGGCCCTGCAGGCGGCGCTGGCCGCGCATCCGGTCGATGGCAAGCGCGTGTGCATGCTCGGCAGCAGCTATGGCGGCTACTCGGCGCTGATTTCGGCGATCCGCTGGCCGGACCGGTTCCGTTGCGCAGTCTCGATCTCCGGCGTCAGCGATCGGCCGCTGTTCTTCACCGCCAGCGACAGCGTCCGCGACGCGTCGCTGCGACCGCTGATGGAGCGGATGATGGGCGACCCGCGGACCCAGCTGGAGCAGATGAAGGCGGCCTCGCCGCTGTACCGCGTGGACGAACTGCGGGTGCCGTTGATGCTGGTGCACGGACGCGAGGACGATCGTGTCGACTTCGAGCACACCCGGCGCCTGGTCCGCATGTTGAACCTGCGCGGACGGCCGCCGGTGGTGCTGGCCTTTCCGCGCATGGGTCACGGTTTCACGGATCCGGTCGCCATCGACATCGCCTGGACCGGGATCGCCGGCTTCCTGCAGCAGCACCTGGGACCGGTGACCGCGGCGGCCGGGGCCGGTGGAGGGCGTGACGATATGGCTACGGACGCCGGCGCCGGCGGGGGTAGTATCGGGAAACCTTGAACCGGGAGAGGATATCGATGGAAGCGTCCTGCGCCGTACACGGAAACGTATCGCCCCGCTCGCGCCGCACGCGCCTGCGGGTTCTCGCAGCGGCCATCCTGGCCCTGGCCAGCGCGGGAAGCTGGGCGGCGACGCCGGACATCGAGGCGATCCAGGCCAGGGTGGCCGAACAGCACGAAACCTCGGTGAAGCGCCTGCAGGACTGGATCGCGCTGCCGTCGATCGCCGCCGAGGACCTGAACTCGCGCGTCGGCGCGCAGTACATGGCCGACATGGCGCGCGAAGCCGGCTTCGGGCAGGTCGAGATCATCGAGACCGATGGCAAGCCGGGCGTGTTCGCGGTGCTCGACGCGGGCGCGCCGACCACCGTCGGCGTCTACTTCATGTACGACGTCAAACAGTTCGACCCGGCCGAATGGAGCTCGCCGCCGCTGGAGGCGAAGCTGATCGAGCGCCCGGGCGTCGGCACGGTGATGATGGGCCGTGGCGCGGTCAACCAGAAGGGCCCGCAGTCGGCGATGCTGGCCGCGCTGCACGCGATCCGCGACGCCGGCCAGCCGATGCCGGTCAATCTGGTCCTGGTCGCCGAGGGCGAGGAGGAGATCGGCTCGCCGCACATCGGCCAGTTCGTCCACCATCCGAAGGTGCGCGCCGCGCTGGCCGACAGCATCGGCGTGTTCATGCCGATGGCCCTGCAGGGCCTGGACGGGGAGGTCACCGTCAGCCTTGGCGCCAAGGGCGTGGTCGAGCTGGAGCTGGTCGCCAGCGGCGAGAAGTGGGGACGCGGGCCGGCGAAGGACATCCATTCCTCGCTCAAGGCGATGGTCGACAGTCCCGCCTGGCGTCTGGTCAAGGCGCTGGACACCCTGGTTTCCGACGACGGCAACACGATCACCATCGACGGCTATCCGACCGCGCCGCCGCTGAGCGAGGCGCATCGCCGGATGATCGCCGCGGCGACTTCGCGGCGCGACGAGGCGGACATGAAGAAGCTGTTCGGCGTGCCGCACTGGATCGACGACCTGCCGTGGCAGCAGGCCAACGAGCGCCTGGTCTCGCAGCCGACCGTCAACATCCAGGGCCTGGTGGGCGGTTATACCGGTCCCGGCGGCAAGACCGTGCTGCCGCATCGCGCCGCGGCCAAGATCGACCTGCGACTGGTGCCGGGCATGACCCGGGACGCCGCGGTCGCGGCGCTGAAGTCGCACCTGGCCGCGCGCGGCTACGGCGACATCGAGGTCAACGTCACCGGCGGCTACGACCCGACCAGCACCGATGCCGATGCCCGGCTGATCCAGGCCCAGTTGTCGGTGCTGCGCGACAACGGACTCGATCCGCTGCTGTGGCCGCGCGGCGCCGGCTCCTATCCCGGCTTCGTGTTCACCGATCCGCCGCTGAGCCTGCCGGCCGGCCATTTCGGCCTGGGGCACGGCAGCGGCGCGCATGCGCCCGACGAGTATTTCCTGATCGAGTCCGCGAACCCCAGGGTCGCCGGCTACGACGGCGCGGTGATGTCCTACGTCGAGTATCTCTACGAACTGGCCCGCTGAGGGGCTTCCACGCCCGCCTCGCGCGACGGCGATGGCCGCTCGCGACTGGGGCGGGATTGGCTCTGGCGGGCGCCCCTCATGCGCGCCAGTCTCGATGCCGCCCGCATGCAACGAAAAGGAGAATCGCCTTGCAGGACATGATCCCCCGCCGTCTCCCTTCCGCCCGTCGCCGTGTTCCGGCATTGCGGGCGCTGACCTGTGCCTGCTCGCTGGCGTTCGCGTTGCCGGTCGCGGCGGCCGGGGGCGTCGATGCACGGATGAGCGAGCTCGCCGCACGCGCGGTCGCGCTCGGCCTGGAGGAGCAGCCGCTGGCCGGCTACGTGCTCGGCTTGCCGCTGCCCGACCATGCGCACTGGTCGCCGCGGGCGCCGCAGGACATCGCCCGCATCGACGCCGCCGAGGACGCGCTCCAGGCCGGGCTGGACGCGATCGATCCCGATGCCCTGGGCAGTGCGGCGCTGAAGCTCGACCACGCCCTGCTCAGCGAGCGCCTGCAATCGCAGAAGGCGCTGCGCGTGTGCCGCTTCGAGTTGTGGGACGTGAACCACATGAGCGGGTGGCCGGTGATGCTGGCCCGCTACGCGCGCTTCCAGCCGGTTTCGACCGCGGCCGAGCGCGAGCAGGCGCTGCAGCGGTGGTCGGCGCTGCCGGCCTTCGTCGATCAGGAGATCGCCAACCTGCGCGAAGGCCTGAAGCAGGGCTACTCGGCGCCGCGCAGCGTGGTCGACCGGGTGATCGGGCAGGTCGACGGTCTGGCCAGCGCCCGCGTGGCCGACTCGCCGCTGGCCGGGCCCGCCACCCGCAGTGAGGACGCGGCGTTCAAGAGCGCGTTCGAGGAGGTGATCGGCGACAAGGTCAATCCGGCGCTGGCCCGGTATCGCGACTTCCTGCGCGAGGAGTACCGGGCGCAGGCGCGCACCGCGCTCGGGGTCTCGGCCAATCCGCAGGGCGAGGCCTGCTACGACGCTTCGCTGCGCAGCTACACCACGCTGGAGCGTAGCGCCCGCGAGGTCCACGACCTGGGCGCGAAGGCGGTCGCCGCCAATGTGGCCGAGATCTCCGCGATGGGCGAAAAGCTGTATGGCAACGGCGATTTTTCCGAGATCCTCACCCGGATACGCGAGGCGCCGGACAATCAGTTCGCCAGCGAGGCCGAACTGATCGACTATTCGCGGGCGGTGGTCGGGCAGTCGCGCAAGGCCAGCGAGAAGCTGTTCCTGGCCCTGCCCGAGCAGGAAATGAAGGTCGAGCCGTTCCCCGATTTCATGCGCGGCTCCGGCGCCAGCGCGCACTACGAACCGGCGGCCGATCCGACCCGGCCGGCCTATTACCGCATCGACAGCGAGGGCTGGGCCAACGAGACCCGCGGCGGCGCCGAGATCACCGCGGTGCACGAGGGTTTCCCGGGCCATCACATGCAACTGGCGTTCGCCTTCACCCAGGACAAGACGCCGTTGGCGCAGCTGAGCTTCAACTCGGCCTACGCCGAAGGCTGGGGCCGCTATGCCGAGCGCCTGGCCGAGGAGGCCGGGATCTACAGCAACGACTACGCGAAGGTCCAGCGCCGCGCCTGGCCGGCGCGCGGCATGGTCGCCGACACCGGTCTGCATGTGCTGGGCTGGAGCCGCGAGAAGACCGTCGAATACCTGAAGGAAACCGGCCGTTTCGGTCCCGCGGAGACCGAGGCGCTGGCCGATCGGATGGCGATGCTGCCGGGACAGCTGACCGCCTACGACTCCGGCGCGCTCGAGATCGTGGCGCTGCGCGAGGAGGCCGAGGCGGCGCTGGGCGAGCGCTTCGAGCTGCGCCGGTTCCACGACGAGGTGCTGCGCCACGGCAATGTGCCGATGTCGGTGCTGCGCGCCAATATCGAAGGCTGGATCGCCGAAACCGCGGAAACCGCGGACGCGGGCACGACGCGCAGCGCACCGGACACCTGATTGCCCCGGGGCCTGCCCGCATGCGCGCAGCGTGCGGGCAGGCCTGACCTGTCGTCGGGGGCGGTGGCGTTGTCGTGAATGGGGCGCCGGTGGCGGCCTGCGGAGCGGCCGCGGCCGTTCGCGAACATCGAGCGTCGATTCGGGAGAGGGGTCATGTCCGATCATTCAGGCAAGGATCTTCCGTTCTACGACGGCAGGCCGGTGGCGATCGGCGCCTCGGGCTGGCTGTTGGCGATGGTCGGCGTGGCATTGGGGTTTGCGGTGCTGATCGCGCCGTTGCCGCCGTTCTCCACCGCCGTCGGGCAGTTCGTTCCGGCGATCGCGTTCTTCGCGATTCCGCTGGCGGTGTTCGCGATCGTCGCCCGTAGGCACTGGACCGCGTTGTTCGGAAAGGTCGGTGGTCGCGAAATCGGCTGGATGTTCGCTTTCGCGGGCCTGAACCTGGTGGTGACGCTGACGGTCGCGGCGCTGGTCAGTCGACTGTTCCCTTCGGCGGCCAACCCGGTGTTCGGGACGCTTGCCGGACAGGACGGCGCGAGTCGCCTGCTGTTTTTTCTCAAGACCCTGCCGCAGTTGTTCGGCGAGGAGGTGGTGACGATCCTGCCGTTGCTGGCGCTGGCCTGGTGGTTCCATTCGGTGCTGAAGCTGGGGCGTGCCGTGTCGATCCTGCTGGCCTGGCTGTTGTCCGCGCTGTTGTTCGGCGCGATGCACCTGCCGACTTACGACTGGAACTTCCTGCAGTGCTTCCTGATCATCGGAACGGCCCGGCTGGTGCTGAGCCTGGCCTACCTGAAGACCCGCAACATCTGGGTCTCGACCGGTGCACATGTGATCAACGACTGGGTGATGTTCGGCGTGGCGCTGCTGCTTGGAGGGCTGGTCGGCTAGGCGCGTCGCCATACCTGGGTGGTGCGGGGCGATCGAAACGGGACTGGTCGACGCGGGATTGACGCGAACTTTCTCCGGGTGGACGCATACTGCGCAGGTTGCCGGTCCCTCCGACCGGCCGGGCCCGATCCCGGGAGGTGTTCCGATGCGGTACCCGATACTGGCGACGGCGGTCGCTGCGATCTTGGCGGGCTGCAGCGCCCCGCAATCCGAAACCGGCCAGGCCGCGTCGGCCGACGGCGAGCGTGCGGCCATGGAGGCGGCCACGGAAACGGCTGCTCCGGAGCGGACCGCCGC
This sequence comes from Marilutibacter maris, assembly GCF_006546735.2. Lineage (GTDB taxonomy): Bacteria > Pseudomonadota > Gammaproteobacteria > Xanthomonadales > Xanthomonadaceae > Marilutibacter > Marilutibacter maris. The sequence continues at coordinate 34,758 of NZ_VICD02000049.1, forward strand.
GGCCGATGCCGCGGATGCATCGCCACAGGCGCAGGGCTTTGCCCAACGCTACGAACTGCAGGGCATCGCATTCGACGTCCGCGCCGGTGGCGGCACCCTGACCGTCACCCCGAGTGGGTTGGAAGCGAGCAACGAAGCGATGGTGACCGAAATCGAAGGCACGGTAAGCGCCGCCGAAGTGGCCGACGTCAACGCCGACGGCTCGCCGGAGATCTACGTGTTCGTGCAGCCGCCGGGCGGGAAGGCGACGGCGCGGCTGGTCGCGTACTCGACCAACAACCTCAAGAGCATGAGCGAGATCTACCTGGCGCCCTTGTCCGAGGATGCCGAGAACGGGCCGGCCTTCGGTGGCGGCAACGAGTTCGCGGTGATCGAGAACTTCATCGGCCAGCGCTTTCCGGTGATCGGCGACGACGGCAAGCCGACCGGAAAGACCCGCCAGCTGCTGTATCGCCTGGAGCCTGGCGAGGCCGGCTGGGTGCTGGTGCTGGACCAGGTCCAGGAGTACTGAAGCCGGCAGCGGCCATGGCGGTCGCCGTCGGGCTCAGCCGCCGCTGCGGATGACTTCCAGCTCTTCGTTGAAGCGCTGGTACAGACGGTAGTCGTTTTCGCTGAGCTTGAATCGCTGCAGCGATTCGGCCGCGTAGTGGCGGATCTCCCACAGTTCGTCGGGGTTGGACATCATCTGCAGCAGTTGCCGGCGCAGGCTGTCGTCCACCACCCGGCTGTTGCGGATCGCCATTGCCGCGCTGATGCGTTCGTCGATGTGGCGGTCGGCCGCGAGCGCGTCGATCAACGGTCGCAGGTCGCCGGCGTCCTTGGCCAGGGCGCCGAGCTTGAACAGGCTTTCCGAACGCACGCCGATGTCCGGATGGGTGGAGGCCAGCGCGCCGAGCCGGGCGATGGTGCCGTTGGCCTCGCTGGCTGGCAGCGGGATGTCCGGCAGTGCGTGGATCGCCGAGCGCAGCACCTCCGGATCGCGGTTGGGATCGGCCAGCAGTTGCCGGGTCAGGTCGTAGGTGTCCTGACCGGCGATGCCCAGTCGCGACAGCAGGTCCAGGCCGACCGCCTGCATCTGGCTGTCGTCGGAAATCGCCATCTCAAGGCCCAGTTGCTCCACCGCCGGGGCGCGCACCTCGCCGAGTATCGACAGCAGGTGCTCGGCGGTCGCCGAGGTCGGATCCAGCCGCAGCGCATCGATCAATCCGCGCAGGGCCTGGTCGTCGGCCTCGGCGTTGTCCAGCAGCGCCTGCTTGAGTTCCAGCAGCTCGGTCTGCTGCTTGGCGCTCAGCTGCGGGCTCTCGGCCAGACGGCGCAGCTCCGCGACCGAGGCCACGCTGTCCCGATAGGGCGCGGTCTCGGCGGCGGGGTCGTGACTGGCCTCGCCCGCTATCGGTGCCGGCGAGGCCGCCGCGGCACCGGCGACGGCGGCACTGCCTGCCGCCGCCGGGGACACCGCGGGGTCGCCGTGCCCGCGGACCACGAAGATGCCGATCGCGACCGCCGCGACCGCGCCGATACCGCACAGCACGAGTGTTTTCTGCTCCATCGCGTTCTGCTTCATCGCGGCATCCGGGCAATCACAGCTTCTGGGTCGAGCGTTCCATGATGTCCTGGAACTTGGTCGCGTAGCCGGCCAGCAGGCTGGCGCGGTCGGTGCCGTTCACCACCCGGCGCGCGTTGTAGTAGTCGGTGTGTCCGGCGTAGACGTAGTCGCCCAGCTTGCGGCCGGTGAAGCTGCCGTAATGCATGCCGTAGGACATCACCGTGTAGGCGACGTTCGGCCACAGCGCGCGTTCGGGATAGGTCACCAGGTCCTGGCCGGTGATCGGCGACATCTTCCGGTAGTTGTACAGATGGGTGAGCTGGACGTAGCCGCGTCCCTTGTAGCGGCAGCCGCCGTCGTAGTTCACGCAGTGGGTGTTGCTGTACTCGGTGATCGGCTGGTAGGTGTTGGCCACCTCGTGCTTGGTGGTCGCCCACATGTAGGCGATCTGGCGCATCCACACGGTCTGGTTGGCGATCGCCGGACGGGTGTCCTTCTCGATGTTGTTGAGCAGGTAGTTGATGCCGTCGACCTGGCTCTGGTTGAGCGAGCCGAAGTGGTAGCGCAGGCGGCTGAAGAACGCGTCGCGGTTGATCCGGTAGCCGCTGGCGGTAGTGGACGGGTTGTAGGTGATGGTGTCGGAGGTGACGTTGGACAGGCGACCGGCGCTGTTCTTGAGCTGCATGTAGACGCGCTTGGAGCCGCCGCCGCTGGACAGGGTGAAGTCGACCGTGGTGCCGGAATAGCTCTTCCAGCTGGCGCCGGAGAAGGTCGAGCTGTGGCTGATCCGGTAGTGGGTCGGGGTCGAGGTGTTGTATCCGAACTTGACCCTGACGTAGCGGCTGGTGGTCGAGGCGGCGCCGCCGTTGATGGTGACCCCGCTCAGGCCGATCGACGGCGCGGTGCCGTTCTGGTCGAGGTAGCTGCCGTGCATCCAGCGCGCCTGGCTGGCGTACCAGACCTTGCGCCAGCTGCCGGAACTGCCGATCACCGACCACGTCGAGCCGGAGGGGGCTGTGCCGACGATGCCGTAGCCGGTGCCGGGACCGGAGCGCACGTTGAGGGTCGAGGCGGTGACCTTGCCGCAGCTGACGTTGACCGCCTGGGTGTAGGAGCTGGCATGGATCCAGCGCGCGTAGTTGTTGAACCAGATCTTTTTCCAGGCGCCGGAGGTGCTGCCGGTGGTGATGTAGGTCTCGCCGGAATTGACGGTGCCGACGACGGCATAGCCGGTGCCGGCGCCGGAGCGCACATTGAGGGCCGAGGCGGTGACCTTCAGGCCCGCGCAGGTGCCGGCGACGGCCGGGACGGAGGCGGCGAGCAGGATGGCCAGGGCGGCGCCGGAAAGCCGTACCCGCCTTGCGGTCGCGGGCGTCGGGTGCAGTGGCTTGATCATCAGTGCTAGTCCTTCAGGGGCTGATGGGGCAGGGGTTGATGGGGTGATTGAAGCGGGTGGCGAAGCCGGGGCCGCGCGGCCGATGGCGAGCGGGCGGTCAGAAGCGGGGTTCCTCCAGGGCGGGGTCGGCGCGGCAGCGCGACAGCGGCAGCGCGCGGGCATCGTCGATGCGCAGGACATGGCCGTTGTCGGCATCGGCGCGCACCGACATGCAGGCGCAGCCATAGCCGTAGCTGGAACCGTTGGTCACGATCCACTGGTCGTCGCCGAAGGCCGGCCAGTCGCCGTCGGCCTGGTGGCCGCCCTGGGTGCCGACGATCCAGGTGCGGTCGCGGTCGCTCAGCCAGGCATTGCCGGGAGTCGGATTCTCGAACCAGCCGCAGCGGGTCGCGGACGATGCGGTCGCGTCGGAGGTCTCGCCGCCGTTGGCTGGCGGGGAAGTGGTGGGCGAGGCAGATGCAGGCGCCGGTTGCGACACGGGTTGTGGCGCGCCGGACTCGCCTTCCGCCGGCGCGCTGCAGGCCGTGCTGGCGATCAGTGCGCCCAGCACAAGGGCGACGGGCTTCCTGCGCATGGTCATGGCTCCCTCCGTCCCGGCATGCCGGCCGTCCCGCACGGCGGCCGGTTGCCATTCTGAGCGCCGATTGTTGCAGGCGGGGCGGGTCGCGACGGTGATCGGGGTTGCAGAATGGCGCCCGATCGTGCCGGCGCCCTTCTCAGGGGATCGCGGGAATCTCCAGCGATCGCGGCCGGTCCCCGTCCGACTGCCCATCGGCACGCTCCGCACCGGCACGCTCCGGATTGGCACGCTCCGCATCGGCACGTTCCGCATTGGCACGCTCCGTATCGGCATGAAGCTGGCGCAGGCGCCGGCCCAGGGTGTCGACGTTGGCCTGGATACCGTCCAGCGTCTCCCGCCGCGCCGCCGGCAGCCAGCGGCGGGCGGCGGCGACCAGGGTCTCGCGTTGTCGCCACCAGCGTGCGGCATGTCCGTTGCCGACCGCTTCGATGGCGCTGCGCTCGTCGGCCTGGGGCAGGCCATAGCCGGTGTCCGGCAGCAGCGCGGCCGGCCGGCTGAGATGGCCTTCGGACTGCAGCATCTGTTCCAGCATCGCCCGTGCGTCGCCGCTGCCCGGGCCGCTGTTCGACAGGGGGGCGGAGCCATCGTCCGGGCCGGGACCGGGATGCGGCCTGGCCGGCGTCCGCGCCAGCAGTTGTCGCTTGAGATCCTCGCGTGCGCGCAGTTCCTCGCGGCGCAGCGCGGCCTGTTCGAGCAGCAGCAACGCCGCGCTGGTGCGCAGGTCGGCCGAATCCAGCCAGCGGGCCCGCTCGCTGGCGGGCGCGTCCAGCCAGGCCTCTACCGTGGATTGCGGCAATGGCAGCGCGCGGCGGGCGATCTCGAACATCGCCTGGTAGTGCGAGCTGAGCGCCTCGAAGCGGTAGCCGAGCCGGACCGCCCGCTCGGGATCGTCGAACATGCTGTCGTCGGCGACCCCGGTCTCGCGCAGCCGGCGCAACAGGCCGGTCGGAGTGATGCTCGCCAGCGACTTGCCGGCGAGCCGGGGCACGCCGTCGTGGAGCAGTTTGAAGGTCTCGGTCGCGCAATTGTTGGACAGGAAGTAGTAGCGGCCGTCGTAACTCCAGTGCAGACGGGCGGCGCGTTCGAGCAGGCCGGCGATCTCGTCCCGCTGCAGTCGCAGCGGTGTCGACCGAAGGCCACGCAGTTCGGTGCGGGTGTACTCGTCGATCACCTGTTCCAGCGGCAGCACGAACAGGCGCGAGGGATACGAGCCGGTCAGGCCGCGCCACCCTGAAACCTGCACGTCGTCGACGAAGGCGCGGAACGACAGCACCCGGTGGTGCTGCAGGTCCAGTCCGCAGTCGGGCCCGCGCGGACGTCCGGGCGCGCAGATCACCAGCCGCAGCATGCTGTGGCCCCAGCGACTCATCATCTGCTGGTTCGGTTCGGCGAGCAGGTAGTCGATCCGGTAGACCCGGTCGACGTCGATCCGCTGCAGCGGCGAGGCTTCGGCGCCGTCCGGGGTGCTCATGAACGCGAATCCTGGCGCACAGTCGACCGGCGTCGTCTCCACCTCCAGCTGCGAGGCGAAGTAGCGGTGCAGGGCGGGGCGGCGACAGGCGTATTCGGGGTCGAGCAGGAAGTACTCGAGGTTGACCGCGACGAACTCGGCCGGGTCCTCCAGTTCATAGAGGTCGGGACTGCGGTCGCTGAACGCGTTGCGGCCACTGCGCAGGCCCAGGCGCAGGGTGCCGACCTGCCACCCGGCCAGGTCGAGCAGGCGCGGATCGCGCGACAGTCCGCCGTCGGGAGAGCGGTCGTAGACGTGGGCCAGCTCGTGGATCAGGGTCGCCAGCGCGGCCCGTCGCGCCGGCCCGCTCCCGCCGGCGGCCACCCAGTCGTCCAGCAGGTCGCGGTCGAGCCGGAGTCTGCGCCCGCGCACGCGTCCGTGGACGTGTTCGGGCAGATCGTCGCGCCATCCCAGCTCGATGCGCGGATCCAGCGCCTGCCGCCACTTCGGCGGCAAGGTCGTCCATGCCGCCGAGACCAGTTCGGTGGTGGCGCCGGTTTCCTCGGCGTCGAGCGTGCTCGTCGATATCCGCATTGGCGGCGACGCGGCCGCCAGCGGGGCGAGGATCAACAAGGCCAGTCCCGCCAGCCGCGGGACCGGCGCCGGCGGCCAGGGCCGGCGGAGTTTCACCGCCTCAGAGCGCGAGGATGGCCTTCGCCAGCGCCATGTCGCTGGCGTCGCGCGCGTCCGCATCCTGCTCGCGCAGGTGCATCAGCGCCGCTTCCAGCTGGGCGCCGCGGATATGGCCGTCGCTGGCGACGAAGGCGGCCGCGTCTTCGCGCGCCTGCATCACCACCTTGTCGTTGCCCGAGGAGCTGTCGGAGGACGCCGAGGAGCCGGCCGATGAGGCGCCGGCCGAGGTGCCGGCGAAGCTGCTGGCCCGGACCGGAGCCGTGGACAGCACGAGAACGGACACGGCGGTGGCGAGACTGGCGATGAGGAGGCGGTTCATTCCGGAAGCATCCTGTCGGAGAGTGGGGGACCGGCGAGAGGATACCCGCAATCGATTGCGCGGGGATGCGACGAGGTTGACCGAATCCCGCCGGATGCGACGCGCACGGGCAGGTGATCCTCGCTCGCTTGGGGACGCCCGTTGCCCTTTGTGATCCGCGCTTTCACGGTGTTGACGGATGGCTGAATCCCACCCCCGCAGGTTCACGTCATGGCGACCGCGCGGGGAGGACGCTGGGATCGGGCCGCGATCCGCGGCGACGCTGCAGAACCCAGGCGATGGCGCTGTCCCATGCCTTCTCCGGCGAGCTTCACTCGACCAAGGTGGCCGCCATCTTCGACGACGACGCGCGGGCGCGGGAGGTGGCGCGGCGGCTGCGGTTGGAGCTGGCCCTGGGACACGGTCAGGTCCGGGTGATCCATCCACGCGACCCGGTCCCGGGACGAAAGCTGGAGCCGGAGGTGTCCGGGATCCGCCGGACCCTGGTCCGCTCGCACCTGACGATGGGCGTTGGCGGCGCGCTGATCGGCGCGGCGTTGTTCGTGTTGCTGCGCGTGACCGGGGTGACGATGATCGTCAGCTCGGCCACGATCTCGCTGCTGGTCCTGATGTTCTACGGCGCGGTCTCGGGGTTGCTGATCGGTGGGCTGGTCGGCCTGCGGCCCGATCACGACGCCTATGTGCATACCGTGCTGAGCGAGGTGCGTCACGGCCGCGCCGCGGTGGTCGTCCACGCCCGCAACGGCGAAGAACGCGATCGTGCCGACGCGATGCTGTCCGCGGCGGGGGCGACGACGGTGACCACGTTGTAGCGGCTCGTGACGCTACGTGAATACAGGTGTCTGAAGGGGGCAGCCGTGACCTGCGGTCACTGATTCGTCACGTGGCCGTTCCGTGGCCGGGGCTACAGTCGCCCGTTGCAGGGGGACCATCCGCTCCATTGCCAAAACGGAGGCGAGGATATGAGTCAGGGGATTCGCACTTCGATCTGTTGGACCTTGGGCATCGCCGCGCTGGCCTGGTCGACCGCGGCCCTGGCCGACTACCGGGTGACCTGCGAGAGCCGCGACAACCGCTATCAGCGATGTCCGTTGAACCAGCCCGGCTACGTGACCATGCACCGTCAGCTCTCCAATGCGCGCTGCCGCAAGGGACGCGACTGGGACTACGACCGTCGCGAGGTCTGGGTGGACGATGGCTGTCGTGCCGAGTTCAACGTGGCGACCTACGGCCACGAGCATCGTCGCGGCTCATCGCACGGCGGCTCCTCCCGTCACGACGACCACAAGGACGCCAAGGTCGCCGCCGGCGTGCTGGTCGGTGCGGCGGTGTTGGGCGCGCTGATCCACAACGCCAACAAGCATGACGCCAAGTACGACGACGAGGGCTACCAGGGCGCGCGCCACAACTCCTACGTACCTGCCTGGATGGTCGGCACCTTCACCGGCTACAACCCGATCCACAACGCCAGCATCCGCATGACGATCAGCCGCGACGGCGAGATGACCGCAGTGGCCGATGGACAGACCCTGCGCGGCTGGGTCAACGGCGGCGAGCTGCATGTTGGCAGCGAGGTGTTCACCATCAGCCAGAGCCGCGACGGCTTCGTGACCTCGCAGGTCGGCGATCGGCACAACCAGGTGCACTACCACCGCACCCGTTGACGACGCAGCGGCGACCGCGTCTTTTCGGCGCGCTAACGCGGTGACGGATACCCTGCCGGTTCCGTCACCGTCCGGGGCTCTGCCATGTCGAACCGAGGCCGGCCACGCGCCAGCGACTTCGATCCGGAACTGTTGCGCTTGTTCGACCAGTACGTGCACGGGGCGATCGATCGTCGCGGCTTCCTCCGCGGCGCCGCGCGGTTTGCGGTCGGCGGCGCCGGCGCGGCTGGACTGCTGGCCGCGTTGACGCCCGATTTCGCCGCCGCCCGCCAGGTCGATCCCGACGATCCGCGCCTGCGGACCGGCTACCGCGAGTATGCCTCGCCGAACGGATACGGCCGCGCCCGCGGCTACCTGGCACGACCGGCGAAGGCCGGGGGCGCGCTGCCGACGGTGCTGGTGGTTCACGAGAACCGCGGCCTGAACCCGCATATCGAGGATGTGACCCGGCGTCTTGCGCTGGAGGACTTCATCGCCTTCGCCCCCGACGCGCTGTTCCCGCTGGGCGGCTATCCCGGCGACGAGGACGCCGCGCGCGCCCTGTTTCCGCAACTCGACCAGGCCCGGACGCGCGAGGATTTCCTCGCCGCGGCGGCGTGGCTGCAGGCGATCGAAGGCGGCAACGGGCGCCTGGGCGTGGTCGGGTTCTGCTATGGCGGCTCGATGGCCAACCATCTGGCCACCCGCCTGCCCGGCCTCGCCGCGGCGGCGCCGTTCTATGGCAGCGCCCCGCCGCTGGAGGAGGTGCCGCGGATCAGGGCCGAGCTGCTGGTGGTGCTGGCCGCCGACGACCCGCGGGTCAACCGCGGCTGGCCCGACTACGAGGCGGCGCTGAAGTCGGCCGGGGTGCGCCATGAACTGTTCCAGCCCGAGGGCACATTGCACGGCTTCAACAACGACACCACGCCGCGCCATCACGAAGTCGCCGCGGCGCAGGCGTGGACGAAGCTGTTGGCGCTGTTCGAGCGCCGCCTGCGCGATCCGGCCCCGACGGCGTCGCCCGCCTGAGGGAAGCCGCGGCGGCCGCTCCGTCGCCTGGTTGGCGGGCTCTCGGCGGGCTCTCGGCGGGCTCTCGGCGGGCTCTCGGCGGGCTCTCGGCGGGCTCAGGAGGAAAAGGCGGCGATCTCGGACTCGGTCAGCGCCGGCGCGACCGCATGGCCGCTTTCGGCAGATACGATCGCCGCTTCCATCACCGCCATCACCGCGATCGCCTGGGCCGGCGGCACCGGATTCGCGCCGCGGCTGCGCACCGCGCGGGCGACGGCGGCGTAGAAGCAGGACTGGTCGCCGGCCGGCGCCGGGACCGGTCGCGGCGCGGACACGCCGTCGTACACCAGCAGCGGGTCCGGGTCGTGTCCCCAGTCGGGGTCGCCGGGGCGTGTTCCGGCCAGCAACTGGGCTTCCTGCGGGTCGGCGGCCGGCTTCGACGCGCTGCCGCCGCTGCCGTGCAGCAGGAAACGGGCATAGCCGCCGGCGGCGAGCATGCCGGCGTGCAGCACGCTGCGACGCGCGCCGTGTTCCAGTACCACGTGGGCCCAGTCCGGGGTGCTGGCGCCCTCGCGCTGCAGTGCGAACGAGGCCATCACCCGGTCGGGCAGGCCGAACAATTGCAGCGCCTGATCGACCAGGTGCGGGCCCAGGTCCCACCACAGCCCGCTGCCGGGACCGGCCTGTTCGCGCCAGCGCAGCCGCACATGCGGACGGAAGCGTTCCAGCCGCGATTCGAGATGCATGGGTTCGCCGACCATGCCCTTATCGATGGCGTTGCGGATCGCGAGAAAGTCGCTGTCCCAGCGCCGGTTCTGGAACACCGAGAGCACCCTGCCGCGCGCCTCGGCCAGCGAGGCCAGCTCGCGCGCGTCGTCGAGCGAAAGGGTGAAGGGCTTGTCCACCACCACGTGGCGGCCGGCCGACAGCGCCGCTTGCGCCAGCGGCACGTGGCTGTCGTTGGGCGAGGCGATCACCACCAGTTCGATCCCCGGCGCGGTGATCGCGCGCAGCGGGTCGGCGATCACCTCGACCTGCGGCAGCTCGGCATTGACCTTGGACGCATCGCCGGAGGCGACCACGCTCAGTGCCAGCTCCGGCACCGCCCGGATCAGCGGCGTGTGGAAGGTCCGGCCGGCGAATCCGTATCCGACCAGGGCGACCTTGACCGGTTCGGCTGAAGCTGGGGCGACGGGCATGGGCAGCGACTCCGCGGGGCAAAACACACAGATTGACACGGTGCGTGACAACGGCACGTGCAGGCGGCCGGGTCGGGGCACATGCCGGCGACGCGCCCGGCTTGGCCGGCGAATTGCGTTCTAGTCAGGAGCCAGGCCGCGACAGGCCGATGCCGCGACGCCCGCGCCCGGCCGGTGTCCTTCCCGAACGTATCGGAGTCCGCACGATGTCAAAGAGTTCCGAACCCCGAATCCTGGCCGAAGCCCGCCTGGGGTCGCTGGACCGGAACATGGATGCGATGGAGGCGGAGATGAGGCGGCTGATCCGTGCCCAGGGCGAGGGGCCGACCCACGCCCGCTGGCGCGGTGCGGCGTCCGAGCGCTTCTGCCGGCAGGTGCTGGATGCGCTGGACTGCTTCCCCGAGGTCCTGCCCGAACCGCTGGACGCCGCCGACGTGCGCAAGATCATCGAGGCCGAGCTGCAGTCGATCGAGCGCCTGCGCCTGCGTCGCGACCGTCTGCACCGGCTGGCCGAGCATGCCGACGAGGTGCTGGCGGCGGCCGGCGGCAACGTGATGGAAACCACGATGGAGGCCTACATGCTGCTGGCCCGCGCCAATCGTGCGCGCGGCATCACCGTGTTGTCGGGCTGGGACGACCTGCTGCCCTGAACCGTCTCCGCCGGACCGCCACGGCCGCGTTCAGCGGCGTCGACGGATCGCGCGGAACGTGGTGCCCAGCCGGGCGGCGGCGTAGGCGGGGTGGCTGTCGCGCAACGAGGGCTCGCGGTCGTCGGAGGGGGCCGGATCGCCCAGCCGCTTCTGTTTGCGTTCGGACATCTCGATCAGCGCCAGGGTGTTGCGGTAGTGGACGCGGGCCCGGCCCCTGTCCGGGCACAGGGTGCGGATGCGATCGCGCAGATCGGAGCCGCGGGTGCGCCGCCAGTGGCGGGGCCAGTCCAGCACCTTGCCGCCGAAATCGCGCGCAAGCCCCGGTTTGAGGTGGCGGTCGAAGTCCAGCACGAAACGCTCGGGGATCGTCTGGTCCATGAACGAGTCGCACAGGCTGGCGCCGATCAGGGTCTGCTCCCGCTCCAGTGTCGCCGCCTGGATCAGCGGCGGCCCCAGGAACAGGCTGCGGGTGGTGTCGAGCAGGGCCGGCCCCATCGCCAGCGCGCCGCGCAACGGCAGGCCCACCTCGATACTGCGGCAGACCAGTTCGTTGCAGACGCTGAGCAGGTTGTCGCAGGGGACGGTGGTGTGCTGCCAGCCCGACTCGGGGTCGCGCGCCAGCCCGGCGCGCGCGGCCGGATCGAGGTCGCGCGACTCCGGCCACCAGCGCGCCGTCCACACCACCACGGAGTCGCTGGCGTAGGCGCCGTCGATGCGGTTGAGGATGAAGATGTCGCCATCCTCGGTCCAGTACGCCGACTCGCGGAAACTCAATTGTCCGAACAGGCTGGCGGAGTTGGCGTTGAAGCGGTCGACCGCTTCGATCAGCCTGCGGTAGCGGTGTTCGATCGCGTCCAGCCCGAGGCGCTCGGACGCCTGCTTGAAGCCGAGAATGTCGAAGAACGCGACGGTGTATTCAGGATGCACCTGGCTGCCCGCTGTCGATCGCTGCCGCCCGACCGGAGCTTCCTTGATACCCCAGGCGTCTAGAGCAGGGCCTCGAATCGGCGCGGGCGCGGCGGGGTTCAGCGCTCGCCGGGAGCGCCCAGCTGTCGCGACAGATCCAGCGTGCCGCTGTCGCCGAAGCGGCGGGTGCCGAACAGACCGCCCTCCAGCTTGCCTTCGACGCGGTAGCGCCAGTCCGGCCGACCCTCGCCGAGGAGTGCGATCTGGCGGGCCATGTCCAGCGCCGATACCGTGACCGGAATGGTCACCACGCTCTCGCCGTAGCGGGGCACGGTGCCGGCCACGTCGCTGACCCCGCTGGCCAGGCGGTGCCCGTTGAGCTCCAGCTGCAGGGCCGCGCCCCGGTAGTCGATCGCGCTGTCGTTGGGGTTCTGGATGCGCAGTTTCACCGCCAGGCGCAGCTCCATGCCTTCGCCGGGCAGGGCCTCGACGCCGGCGACGTCGATGTCCAGCGGGTCGCGGTGGGGCAGGCTGGCGCAGCCGGCCATCAGTGCCAGCGCCATCGCGATCACCGCCATCGCCGCCCGGGCGATCGCGGACCGGTGCCGGGATCGGCGAGGGCGCCGGCAAGCGTGGACGATGGCTTCGGTTTCGCGCATGCGCATCTGCTGCCTCCGCTGTGGCCGCTCGGGCCGTTGTGTGCAGTCTGCCACGCGGTGGCGATACGCGTGCCGCGATTCGCGGGATCGGACAGACCCGGTGATTCCATGTCGACGCCGGCGGGTGTAGCGTTCGAACCACCGGTCGAACGGACCGCCCACGTCGAGGCCCGTCATGCGAATGTCCCACCGAATCGTCCGCTTCACTCTGGCCTGCGTCGCGATCGCGTTGCTGGCATCCTGCGCCACCGGACCGCGGGTGCGCACCGAGCTCGATCCCGAGGCGGACTTCGCGCGCTACCGCAGCTATGCCTTCTACCAGCCGCTGGCGATGGAGGAGTCCGGCTACACCACCTATCTGACCGAGCGGATCAGGGCCTCGGTCCGCCGCGAGATGGACGCGCGCGGCTACGTGTTCGACGAGCAGTCGCCGGACCTGAGGGTGAACTTCCAGGCGGTCGTGCAGGAGAAGACCGATGTCTACAGCATCCCGCGCACCGACATGCAGTATTTCTACAGCTACCGCCATCGCCACTACGTCGCGGTGCCGGTCTGGTACGACCAGGCCCAGGTCAGCCAGTACACCGAGGGCACGCTGACGATCGACCTGGTCGATGCCCGCCGCAACCGGCTGGTGTGGACCGGCGATGCGATCGGACGGGTGGTCCAGCGCAGCCCGCAGGAGCGTTCGGCCGCGGCCGACCAGGCGGTCACCGCGATCTTCGCGCAGTTCCCGTTCGCGTCCGGGACGAGTCCGGGCGCGCCGTAACCGTCACCCGGACCGGGCCACACGCTGCCCGGCCGCCGGCTGCATGGGCGCCCGATTCGGCGCCGGTTGGGGCCGGGCCTGATTCCTAGCGGGCCCGGTCCTGGTCGGGGCTGGCGCTGCCGCTGCCGGCGTGGCGCAGACGGGTGCCGCGCGCCTTGGTCACCGCCAGCACGCCGAAATAGAACACGCCGAACGCGATCACCGTCTGCGGCTTGCTCACCCACAGGCCGCCGCCGGGCAGGGCGGCCTCGGCGACGATCGACGGGGTCATGCCCAGCCGCGGTATCGGCAGGAACACGGTGGCGAAGGCGCCGGCAAGATAGGCCATCACCCCGACCGCCCATTCCGAGTGCATCTGCTGGCGGCGTTGCTCCGGCGGCAATGGCTGGAATGCCAGCCAGGCCTTGCCCAGCACCAGCCAGCCGAATGCCAGCAACGGCCACCAGGCCCGGAACTGCCACGCCCATGCGGCGATGAACAGCAGGTACATGGCGGCGAAACCGCCGACCGCGGCGAGTTTCTTGCGGCGACTGGAGGTGGCGTTCAGCGCGATCGAGCCGATCATCGCCGACGCGTGCAGCAGCACGAACTCGACCATCATCATCAACATGCCGGTGCGGATCGCGCCGGCCCCCGGCAGTTGCGGCGCGATCCACACCAGGGCGAAGAACCCGGCGGTGAGCGCGTCGGGCAGGGCGCCGATCCAGCGCCCGAGGCGGGCGGTCGGCGGGACGGTATTGGTTGACGGCAACGTGAGCCTCCCCGGTCGCACGATACCCGCGATCCTAGCGTCCCCGGCCGCCGGATGTCCGATCGCGGGGGACCGGACTTGCCGGACCGCCGCGTTCGGGCGAGGATGCGGCGCAACCCGACCACAGGCGCGCGCATGACCGCACCCGACAAGCTCTCACCCCAGCGCATCGCTCCGGACAATCCGGTGCTGCGCTTCCTGTTCGGAACCAGCCTGGTCGTACAGATCCTGGTCGGACTTCTCGTCGGCATCGCCCTGGCATGGTGGTGGCCGACGGCCGCGAAGTCGGTCGGCCTGCTCGGGACGGTGTTCGTCTCGGCGCTGAAGGCGGTCGCACCGGTGCTGGTCCTGGTGCTGGTCACCGCGGCGATCGCCAACCACCAGAAAGGCAAGTCGACCCACATCCGTCCGATCCTCGGCCTGTACCTGGCCGGTACCCTGATCGCGGCGCTGGTTGCGGTGAGCGCCAGTTTCCTGTTTCCGTCATCGCTGAAGCTGGTCGAGTCCGGCGTCGAGATGGCGCCGCCTTCGGGCATCGTCGAGGTGCTGCGCACGCTGCTGCTGAAGATCGTCGACAACCCGGTCAACGCGCTGCGCGACGGCAACTTCGTCGGCATCCTGGCGTGGGCGGTGGGGCTGGGCATCGCCCTGCGCCACGCCGGCGACGGCACCCGGGCGATGGTCACCGACCTGGCCGGCGCGGTGACCTTCATCGTGCGGCTGGTGATCCGCTTCGCGCCGCTGGGCATCCTGGGACTGGTCGCGGCGACCCTGGCCGAGTCCGGCTTCGGCGCCTTGTTGGACTACCTGCGCCTGCTGGCGGTGCTGGTCGGCAGCATGCTGTTCGTCGCGCTGGTGGCGAATCCGCTGATCGTGCTGGCGATGACCCGGCGCAATCCCTACCCGCTGGTGCTGACCTGCCTGCGCGACAGCGGCATCACCGCGTTCTTCACCCGCAGCTCGGCGGCCAACATCCCGGTCAATCTCGACCTGTGCCGGCGCCTGGAGTTGCCCGAGGACACCTATTCGGTATCGATCCCGCTCGGCGCGACGATCAACATGGCCGGCGCGGCGATCACGATCACGGTGCTGGCGCTGGCCGCCGTGCATACCCTGAATATCGAGGTCGATCTGGCGACCGCACTGCTGCTGAGCGTGGTCGCGGCGGTGGCGGCCTGCGGCGCTTCCGGCGTGGCCGGCGGCTCGCTGTTGCTGGTGCCGCTGGCCTGCGGCATGTTCGGCATTTCCAACGATGTGGCGATGCAGGTGGTCGCGATCGGCTTCATCATCGGCGTGGTGCAGGACTCCTGCGAGACCGCGCTCAATTCCTCGACCGATGTGCTGTTCACCGCGGCCGCGTGCCGCTCGGTGCGCGCGGACTGAGCGGAAGCGGTATCGCCGAACCAGGCGACAATGACGCGGGAGAGCTCCCGCCGGTCCCTCTCCCGGGGCGGTTTCAACGCCGGGAGAGGGGCGTGTGCGTTCCTAGTTGCTGGCGAACTGGCCGATACCGGTGTCGACCCGGGCGGCGGGATCCACAGCGACGATGTCCATGCGATTGAAGTTCTTCGCGTCCGGGCCCTGCCAGGCGCAGGTGGACAGGGTCGGCGTGGTCGCCATGAAGCACACCGGCAGCACCACGGTGCTGGCGATGCCGGTGCCGTTCACGGTCTCGGGCTTGAAGCGCCAGTCGCGGGCGGCATCGCGGGCGGCGTTGGCGAGGGTGCGCGAGGCGCGTTGGCGCTCGCCGTAGAACGCAACATCGGTGACCTCGCCGCTGGCGTCGACCGCCAGTTGCAGGACCACGATGCCGCCTTCGCCACGGCGCAGCTCGCTGGTCGGGTAGGCCGGGTTGCTGAGACTGGCGACGCCCGGGCCGGTGGTGGCGGAAAGTACCTTCAGCATCCCGTCGGGACCGCGATTGCCGGCGGTGGTGATGCGCAGATAGGTGCGGGTGGCGGCCGGCTGGCCGTCGAACGTGGCAGGGGTGAACGCCCATTGCCCGATGCGTGCTTCCAGTTCCTTGCGCAGTTCCGCGGGCATGGTTTCGGTCGGCTCGATGGCGGTGACCTGGCCGCGGGCGTCGAGGTCCAGCGCGAAGGTGTGGGCGGCCGGCTGACCGGCGTCGGCCGCCTGAGCGAAGAGCGTGGCGCCGGCGGCCAGCAGGGATGCGAACAGAATGGCGTGCTTCATCGAAATCCTCCCAGGCCGCGCGGCCTAACATAAGTGCGTTACGCATGAATGACAGCGCGTTGGGGCCCCGCGTGGGTTACAGGGTTATTTCAATCCAGGCTTTTATTGATCAATGGTCTATTTATGCCGACAAACGGTTGTTTATGCGGCCATGTGCCGATCGCGTGGCGGCGCCCGCCGCGGCCGGGGGCGGGCATGGCTATGCTGTGCTCCGGTCGAAACGACAACGAAAGCGGACGCCGCATGTCATCGCTACAACTGCCTCCGGCCCAGCGGGCGCGACTGGAGGCCGCCTACGCCGAGCCGCCGCGTGCCTACCACCACTTCGGCCACGTGCAGGAAGTGCTCGGGCATTGCCGTGAGGTCGCCGCCGGTCCCGGCTGGCGACAGCCGCGCGAGGTCGAGCTGGCGGTGCTGTATCACGATGCGATCTACGTGCCGGGACGCAGCGACAACGAATCGCGCTCGGCGGCCTTCGCGGTCGAGGAGATCGGACGCTGGCTGCCTGACGCCGGGATCGACGCCGATCGGGTGGCGGCCCTGATCGAGCTGACCGCACGGCACGGCCAGTTCGTGGCGTCGGATTTCGATTCCGACCCGGCGCCGGACGACGTGCGCCACTTCCTCGACTGCGACATGGCGATCCTGGGGGCCGATCCGGCGCGGTTCGACGCCTACGACCGCGGCATCGCCAGCGAGTACCGCGGGCGTGTTCCGGCCTGGCTGTTCCGCCTCAACCGCCGCCGCTTCGTCAAGGCCCTGTTGCAACGCGAGCGGATCTACCTCAGCGAGTTCTTCCACCAGCGCCTGGAGGCGCGCGCGCGCGCCAACCTGCGACGGCTGATCACCCACAAACGCTAGCGGTATCGCGGCTCACGCCGCTCCTACGAGATAGGTATGGATGGCCCAGCCCCCTGAGTCAGGGGGCGATTCGCGCCGCAGGCGCGAGTGGGGGTGTGGCAACGCAACGGTGGGGCCCAAGGTTTGCCCAGCAAACTTTGGGAGATATCCGGGCGCAGCCCGGGAATCGCGGCTCACGCCGCTACTACGGAGCCCGTCCTGCTTCCGAATTTCCCGTAGGAGCGGCGTAGGCCGCGATGGGATTTCATGGGACGGCTATCGCGCCTTATGCCGCTCCTACGGCATGACGGACAATGACGGGCCCGCACGGGGCGATGTCGATCCCCGCGTACCCCGGGTGGATGCGGGCACCGCCACAGTCCCTACAATCGGGGCTGGAACCTCCAACATGCTTCGGGGAAGGGCGCGGATGAACGACGTGGTGATGAGCGACAAAGCGGTCGGGCTGTCGGGCGCCAATTCGAAGTGGCGGGTACTGTTCGCCAGCCTGATCGGCACCACGATCGAGTTCTTCGACTTCTACATCTACGCGACCGCCGCGGTGCTGGTGTTTCCGGCGCTGTTCTTTCCCGCCGGCGATCCGGCTTCCTCGACCCTGCAGTCGTTGGCGACCTTCGCGCTGGCGTTCCTGGCGCGGCCGATCGGCTCGGCGGTGTTCGGCCATTTCGGTGATCGCATCGGGCGCAAGGCGACCCTGGTCGCCGCGCTGCTGACGATGGGGTTGTCGACGGTCGCGATCGGCCTGCTGCCGACCTATGCGCAATGGGGCGTGACCGCGCCCGCGCTGCTGGCGTTGTGCCGTTTCGGCCAGGGGCTGGGGTTGGGCGGCGAGTGGGGCGGGGCGGTGTTGCTGGCGACCGAGAACGCGCCGCCGGGCAAGCGCGCCTGGTACGGGATGTTCCCGCAGCTGGGGGCGCCGTTGGGGTTCTTCCTCGCCACCGGCACCTTCCTGCTGCTGACCGCGTCGATGGACGATGCGGCGTTCTTCGCCTGGGGCTGGCGGGTACCGTTCATCGGCAGCGCCGTGCTGGTCTTTCTCGGCCTGTGGATCCGTCTGCGGATCAGCGAGACGCCGGCGTTCCAGCGCGTGCTGGAACGGCAGGAGCGGGTGAGGATGCCGATGCTGGAAGTGCTGGTCCGGCATCCGCGCGCGTTGCTGATCGGCACCGCCTCGGCGCTGGCGACCTTCGTGCTGTTCTATCTGATGACGGTGTTCGCGCTGAGCTGGGGCACGTCGCAGCTGGGCTACAGCCGCGAGCAGTTCCTGTGGATGCAGATGGCCGGCGTGGTCTGCTTCGGGCTGAGCATTCCACTGGCCGCGCACTATGCCGACCGGGTCGGACGCCGGCGGATGATGCTGCTGGCGACGCTGGCGATCATGCTGTTCGGCCTGGCGTTCGCGCCGTTGTTCGTCGCCGGCAGCGGCGTCGGCGTCATGCTGTTCCTGGCTCTGGGGCTGGGCATCATGGGCCTGACCTACGGACCGCTGGGGACGATCCTGGCCGAACTGTTCCCGGCCGAGGTGCGCTACAGCGGCGCTTCGCTGGCGTTCAACCTGTCGGGCATCTTCGGCGCCTCGCTGGCGCCGTACGCGGCGACCTGGCTGGCCGCTCACCATGGACTGGGCGCGGTCGGCGCTTACCTGGTCGTGGCCGCGGTGCTGACCCTGCTGGCCCTGCTGGCGGTGCCGCGTCGGCTGCACGACTAGGGCGCGGCACGGGCGGTCGGCGGCTTCGCCGGCGCCTGTGTCAGGCGTGTGACCGTATTCATCCGCCGGTGCCGTCAGCGCCGGGCGTCATGGCCGGCATGCAACCTGTCTGTCATCGCATCGACATAGCCTTCCGGGATGAACATCCTGATGCTGTCGGACGTCTATTTCCCCCGTGTGAACGGGGTGTCCACTTCGATCCGTACATTCGCCCAGGCGTTGCTGCGGATGGGGCACAAGGTGACCCTGGTCGCGCCCGACTACGGTAGCCACGACAGCGACGGGGAAGGCGGCGATGACCCGGCGCAGGCTCCGGCCGCCAATGACGACCTGGCGGGACTGGAATTGATCCGGCTGCCGTCCAGCGTGATCTTCTTCGACCCCGAGGACCGCCTGATCCGGGCGTCGGCATTGCGGCGGATCCTGCCCAGGCTGGCGGCGCGCAGCTGGGACGTGGTGCACATCCACACCCCGTTCCGCGCGCATCGGCTCGGCGTGCAGCTGTCGGAGTTGACCGGGGTGCCAACGGTCGAGACCTACCACACCTATTTCGAGGAGTACGTCGCCCACTACCTGCCGTGGCTGCCGGGCGCGCTGCTGCGGATGGGCGCGCGTCGCGCGTCGCGCATGCTCTGCCACGGCGTCGATCACCTGATCGTGCCGAGCCGGCAGATGGTCGAGGTACTCGATCGCTACGGCATCCAGACGCCGTCGACGGTGATCCCGACCGGCATCGACCTGGACGAGTTCAAGGGCGGCGACGGCGAGGCGTTCCGGCAGCGCTACGGGATCGATCCGGCGCGACCGACCCTGGTGACGGTCAGCCGGCTGGCGGTGGAAAAGAACATCGGCTTCCTGATCGACGTGGTCAAGCGGTTGGTGCCGGAGTTTCCGCAGCTGCTCTTCATCATTGCCGGAGAAGGGCCGGACGCGCCGCGGCTCAAGCAACTGGTCCAGCGTCAGGGACTGGGCGACAACGTGCGCTTCTTCGGCAATCTCGATCGACGCGGGGCGCTGTTGGATGCCTATCGTGCCGGCGACGTGTTCGTGTTCGCCTCGCCGACGGAAACCCAGGGGCTGGTGCTGACCGAGGCGATGGCGCTGGGCGTGCCGGTCGTCTCCACCGCGGTGATGGGGACCGCGACGGTGTTGCGCGATACCCGCAGCGCGGTGATCAGTGGCGAGGACGTGGGCGAGTTCGCCACCCACGTGGCCGGCTTGCTGCGCTCGGAGCAGCGCCGCGCCGAGCTGTCGGCGCTGGGCCCCGGCGATGCCGCCGCCTGGAGCACGACCACCTTGATGGGGCGCGTGGTCGGCCTCTATCAACAGCTGATCGACGAGGTCTGAGCGGCCGCGTGGGCTTGCGGTCGCGCGCATGCGGCGCGACCATGAACCCTCGATATTGCTTGAGGTTCAATGCGGGCGATGGGCGTGCAATCGGAACTGAGTGTCGGCGAACTCGCCGAACGCAGCGGAGTCGCGGTGTCGGCGCTGCACTTTTACGAGACCAAGGGGCTGATCCACAGCCGCCGCACGGCGGGCAATCAACGCCGCTACGGTCGCGACACCCTGAGACGGCTGGCGGTGATCCGGGTCGCGCAGAGGGTCGGCATCCCGCTGGCGACGATCCGCGACGCGCTGGCGACCCTTCCGGACAATCGCACGCCGACCCGCAAGGACTGGATGCGCCTGTCGACGCGCTGGCGCGACGAACTGGACGAGCGCATCCATCGGCTGACCCAGTTGCGCGACAGCCTCGGCGGTTGCATCGGCTGCGGCTGCCTGTCGCTGGACCGGTGCCGGCTGGCCAATCCCGGCGACCGCCTGCATGAGAACGGTGCCGGCGCGCGACGCTGGGAGGAGGACTGAGGCGCGAGAGACCATCGCCGGAACGCCCGATCGCGGCTCGCGCCGCTCCTACGAGACGGGGATGAGTGCCACAGCCCCCTGAGTCAGGGGGCGATTCGCGCGCAGCGCGAATGGGGGTGTGGAAGCGCAACGGTGGGGCCCAAGGTTTGCGAAGCGAACCTTGGGAGATATCCGGGCGCAGCCGGATATCGTTCCCCCTGAAGTCAGGGGGCGATTCGCGCAGCGCGAATGGGGGTGTGGAGGCGCAACGGCAGGGCCCAAGGTTTGCGAAGCAAACTTTGGGGATTCCCGGGCGCCGCCCGGGGATCGCGGCTTACGCCGCTCCTACGGGAAGAGGCGCATGGGGCGCATCGGCAGGGCCCAGGGTTTGCGCGGCAGACTTTGGGGATTCCCGGGCGCCGCCCGGGAATCGTGACTGCGCCGCTCCCGCGGATGGGCTCAGTGGGTGAGCCGGCCCAGGGCGTGATCGAGGACCCGCTGCAGCTTGCGGGCGGCACCGGATACCGCGGAGGCGACGCTGTCGGCATCCTCGGAGGCGGTCATTGGCGGCAGGCCCTCCAGGCGCGCTTCCATCATGCAGTGCTTGTCGTTGCCCCCGGTCTTGCCACCGTTCTTGTCCCGCACGTGGACCTCGATCCGGGTGACCTGGTCGCCGAAGCGGTCGAGCGCGCTGGCGACCGCGGATTCGACGTGACGGGTCAGCGACTCGTCGTGCTGGACATGATTGTCGGTATTGATCTGTACCTTCATTGCGCCTCCATCTTCTTGTTGTCGGCTTGCGATTGGCGACGGGGCGAACCGTTTCGCACCCGTGCCGCACCACCTTGGCAGTGCCCACATTCAGACAACGCGAAGAGCGCCCGGTTCCGGCGCCGGCACCGGCGACGTTCAGCGCCCGGGACGTGCCGGCGGCGTAGAATCGGCCGATGTTCGTCAATATCGCCGCCTACCATTTCACCCCGATCGACGACCCGGACGCACTGTCCGGGCACCTGCGCGGCCTGGCCGCGGCCGGCGGGCTGCGCGGCACCGTGCTGGTCGCCGCCGAGGGCATCAACCTGTTCCTGGCCGGCACCGCGGCGGCGATCGACGGTTTTCTGGATGGCTTGCGCGCGGACCCGCGTTTCGCCGCGATCGAGGTCAAGTACAGCCACAGCCGCACGCAGCCGTTCGCCAGGCTGAAGGTCAAGCTCAAGCGCGAGATCATCGCGTTCCGGCGCGAGGATGCCTCGCCGCTGGAGGGGCGCGCGCCGACGGTGGCGCCGGCCGAATTGGCGCGCTGGCTCGACCAGGGCCACGACGACCGCGGCCGGCCGGTGGTGATGCTCGATACCCGCAACCGCGAGGAGGTCGGCCACGGCAGTTTCGCCAATGCGCTGACCCTGCCGATCGACAATTTCACCGACCTGCCGCAGGCACTGGCGCCGCACCGGGACGCGCTGGCCGACGCCACCGTGGTCAGCTTCTGCACCGGAGGCATCCGCTGCGAGAAGGCGGCGCTGTGGATGCGCGCGACCGGGATGGACAACGTGCTGCAGCTCGACGGCGGCATCCTCGGGTACTTCGAGCAGGTCGGTGGCGCGCACTACGACGGCCGCTGTTTCGTGTTCGACGAGCGGGTCGCGCTGGACCCGGCGCTGCGGCCGCTGGTCGACGGCGCGA
>NZ_VICD02000050.1 GCF_006546735.2 Marilutibacter maris
GCGGCGACGCCGACGCCCGCTTCAAGGCGATCTACGAACAGGAATGGAGCTGGCGCCAGCGCGAGTACGGCGATGCCGACGAGGACAGCGACGGCGCGGCCGGCAACCGCCGCCTGCCGTCGGTCGACGCCGCCAGCCAGCAGGCCCGGCTGAAGGTCTGGGAGCGGGTGCTGGGCGAACTCGACGGCATCGACGCGGCCGCGCTGTCGGACGAGAACCGGATCAATCTCGCGGTGTACCGCGCGCAGGTGGAGAACCTCGCCGCCGAGGTGCGCATGCGCAGCTACGAGATGCCGTTCAACTCCGACTCCTCGTTCTGGTCGAACCTGGGGTTCATGGCGCGTACCCGCTTCGACGACGTCGAGGCCGCCGAGGCCTACATCGCCCGTCTCGACGACGTGCCGCGCTATTTCGACGCGCAGATCGTCAACATGCGCGCTGGTCTGGCGCGCGGTTTCAGTGTGCCGCGCGCGGTGCTGGACGGGCGCGAGGTCTCGATCGCGACGACCGCGGCACTCGACGACCCGACCGAGGCCAACCTGTACGCGCCGTTCCGCGCGATGTCGTCGCGGATCGCCCCGGCCGAGCAGGCGCGCCTGCAGCGCGAGGCGCAGACGGCGATCCGCGACCGCGTGATCCCGGCCTTCGCCGAGTTGCTGGCGTTCTTCCGCGACGAGTACGTGCCCGGCGCCCGCACCAGCCTGGGCGCCTCGCAGATGCCCGGCGGCGAGGCCTGGTACCGCCAGCAGATCCGCGAATACACCACCCTCGACCTGTCGCCGGAGCAGATCCACCAGATCGGCCTGGCCGAGGTCGCGCGGATCCAGGCCGAGATGGACGAGGTGATCGCCCGCAGCGGCTTCCAGCCGCCGGCCGGCGAGGAGACCTTTCCCGCGTTCCTGCACTTCCTGCGCACCGACCCGCAGTTCTACGTCGACACCCCGCAGGCCCTGCTCGACCGCGCCGCCTGGATCGCCAAGCGGGTCGACGGCGAGGTCGGCAAGTTCATCGGCACCCTGCCGCGGGGGCGCTTCACCATCATCCCGGTGCCGGACGACATCGCGCCGTTCTGGACCGCCGGCCGCGGCGGCAACGGCACCTACTGGGTCAACACCTACGACCTGCCGTCGCGCCCGCTGTACAACCTGCCGGCGCTGACCCTGCACGAGGCCTCGCCGGGCCACGCCCTGCAGGGCGCGCTGGCCGGCGAGCAGCAGGGCCAGCCGGCGTTCCGCCGCGAGTCCTACATCTCCGCCTACGGCGAGGGCTGGGCGCTGTACACCGAGAAGCTGGGCCAGGAGATGGGCATCTACCAGACCCCCTACGAGGAGTTCGGCCGCCTGACCTACGAGATGTGGCGCGCCTGCCGGCTGGTGATCGACACCGGCGTGCACGCCAAGGGCTGGAGCCGCGAGCAGGCCCTGGCCTACCTGCGCGACCGCACCGCGCTGAGCGAGCACGAGGTCACCACCGAGGTCGACCGCTACATCTCCTGGCCGGGCCAGGCGCTGAGCTACAAGCTGGGCGAGATCGCGATCGTGCGCCTGCGCGGCGAGGCCGAGCGCGCGCTGGGCGACGCCTTCGATATCAAGGCCTTCCACGACGCGGTGCTGCGCCAGGGCTCGCTGCCGCTGCCGGTGCTGGAGACCGAGGTGCGGCGCTGGATTGCGGCCGAGAAGGGCAAGGGCGACGCGCGCGGTTGACGGGTGCCGGCTGATCGGCCGCCGCTGAACGGGCGTCCGCCCGCGCGCTTGTGGATAAGTCTTGCGTGGACGGGGCCGGGCATGCATAATGCCCGGCTCGCTGTGTCCGAGCGGGTCTGACGACCCGCCCGGGCGGTCCCGGAAGCGCGATTCCGGCCGCCATCGGCAGCGACCCGCCCCGGCGGGGCTCCACCCTCCCGTATCGCGCATCGCCCCGGATGGTCCGGCGGCGCTGGGGCCGACGCCTCCCTGGCCAAGGGAGACACCACAGATTACGAGGTGCGTAATGTCCCGAGTATGCCAAGTCACCGGCAAGCGTACGACGACCGGCAACAACGTCTCGCACGCGATGAACAAGACCCGTCGCCGTTTCCTCCCGAACCTGCACGAGCGCAAGTTCTGGGTCGCCAGCGAGAACCGCTGGGTGAAGCTGCGTGTTTCCACCAAGGCCCTGCGCACCATCGACAAGAAGGGCATCGATGCCGTTCTCGCCGACCTGCGCGCCCGCGGCGAAAAGATCTGAGGAGAACTGAACCATGGCTTCCAAGCGCGACAAGATTCGCCTGATCTCCTCGGCCGGCACCGGCCACTTCTACACCACCGACAAGAACAAGAAGAACACGCCTGGCAAGATGGAGATCAAGAAGTACGATCCCGTCGTTCGCAAGCACGTGATCTACAAGGAAGGCAAGATCAAGTGAGGTAGCGGCGCGGCCGCTTCCCGCGGCCGCCCTTGCCCCACGTCTCCCGGCCCTTGCCGGGACACCGACAGCCCGCCTCGGCGGGCTGTCTGCGTTTCCGGGGCTGGAGTTCGGGGTCGGCATCCGGGGTGGCATTCGCGTCCGCCGCGCGTGGCGTGGGCTCCGGTCGCCACGCCTGGCCCTGGCCGCCCCGGGATCGCGGCGGCGTTCCCATCGGAACCCCTCCCGCCCGCGGTGGCAGCCATGTACCGATTCGCCGTCCTGCTCGGCCTCGCCCTGGCCGCCCCCGCCGCGCAGGCCGAGGACCCGCTGCCCGCCAACAGCTTCGCCGACAGCTACGGCCGCTACGCGCCGGCGGGCGACTGCGCCCGCGAACCGCGGATCACGGTCGCCGTGAGCGGCCTGGAGATCAGCATCGGCGGCACCAGCGAACGCATCGCCCGACCCGAAGTGGCCTGGAGCTACTTCGGCCCCGGCTACCAGGGCATCGCCCGCGCGCTGTTCCCGTACACCGGCGCCGAACGCCCGGTGATCATCCTGCTCAACGACGGCGAAGTCCCCGGCGCCCTGCGGATCGACCCGCACGACCGCGGCTACCAGGGCGGTCCGCCGCTATCGGCGCGGCATCAGGCGCTGGTCGATGGCTCGCCTTATGGGAGGTGTGGGTATTGAAGGGCGGTCTGCGGGGCGGGGATCGACTGGACAGTGCATCTGCTTTCACTGGCTATCTGCCAGTGCCGGTCAAATGATGCTGCCCGAGTGGCTGCTTCCGGCCAGAAGCGGACGTTGAGTGTTTATGAAATTCCGACTGCCTCATAATGACTTGATGGGGAAAGTCAGCGTCAATCAGATCCGTGAGCGGCTTAAGTCCGTTGAATAACGGCGACGGTTCTACGAGTGGAAGTCGGAACAGCCTCGGTGGCTTGCGCGACATGAGGTTTGGCGTCACACCTATCTGGCCAGACCTTACCTGATCGGCGCGCTTGACGAGCGCATCGCCGAAAGATTCCAGCACATATTCATGAATATCGCCGAAGTCGGTGAGTCCGGCAAACTGCAACCCGTTCCGCTCACTGAAACCGATGAGTTCATGCAGACCTTTACTCACATTCTGGAGGAGTTCGATGCCCGGGGTTCAGGCATACCGGAAAGCCTCGTAGAATCTGCCCGAGAGCCGATCCATCGGTATTTTAAGTATGGAACACCGATCGGCGTCACAATGTTTTCAGGATACAAGGCGCCTACCGGACCCATGCTGGTCAAATACGGAAAGCGCGAGTTTCTCGAGCCCATGCTGCAAGCAGGCTGGCTTCGACTATCCAATGCCAAGTCTTATAACAACGCAAGCCATTTGGACGCTGTACGGGACGACGAAACGAGTCGAACTTTCTTCATTCCTACCTATAAAGAACGGATCGAGGGCCAAGCCTACTTCGAAATGCGGGGGCATAGGATTGAATTTGGCGACGACGATGTCGTACTTCCACTGGTATTCGACGACTATTATCTTTTCAGCATGTGCGAGCGGATCCACTACCGCATGCCCACGGATTTCGAGGCCGACGCCGCAATAGTCATCAAGAACCCAGAGCGCTTCAAGCAGCGCTTGATCGCATCCTTCCTGGTTCGCTTCCCTGATTGGGTGCCAATGGAAGGAAAGGTAACGTATTACGATCCCTATCGCGACTACACAAAGTTCAAAGTTCCGGAGATGGCGAAGCACTTCGGCTACGCCTACCAAAAGGAAGTTCGTGTCGGGTTTAGACCCCGCCGCCGAACTACTTCCAACCTCGAGCCGCTCTTTCTGTCTATCGGATCAATGACAGACTATGCGGACCTGGTGTCCCTCTAGCCGACTGTTGAAATTCAGCCCGATCAGCCGGTTCAGCTCATCGCACTGAGCGGGTCAGTATGCTTTTCGGCAAGATCGCGAGGGATTCCCTGCCGCCCGCGGCGGCCCTTTAGGACCGCTGCCACAACCGACCGCTTATGCAATTAGTTGTTTCTGAGGTGCTAACTGATTGCGCGAGGTCTGCGTGTCTCGCGCTCCCCGGCTTCACCTTACGGCCTCCACCACCAGTCGGAACTGTATACGTTCCTTAGATCGGCAACTGGCGCCTCAGTCCAAGTGCGCGCCTCCCACATCGGCTGACGCAGCGCACCACCAAACTTTGCACCGTCAAGCATGATGTCGAAGACATCCTTGGTGATGATCGTTTGATGCCGGTCCCGAACATTTGCCAACTTGGCTGCAATGTTTGGTGCCCGACCTATCCATACCAAATCGTTGTGCGCTCGAATTCCCGACCGCACAACTAGCACATCACTCCTATCGATACCTACACCATGATTGATCTCAAAGCCGCGATCAACAAGCGTTGGATACTTCGAATGAAATCTAGGGCGAAGCAGCTCCTTAACCAGCCAATTTATTTTTAACCCACAAGTTGCCGCATTGGTGTTCTTTGCTTTTTCGACAAAGACCCCCATGACTCGATCGCCATCGAAGCTTCGGATGTGCCCGTTGTGAGCCCGGATTATCCGACAGCAGCCGCTAAGAAAGGCTTTGACGACCTTCGCCGCTACACGACTGTCGAAATCCATTGCCAGCTTTGTGGATTCAGCTAAATCAGCGTAGAGCATTACGGCTTCTAGCTTCACGCCGCCACCAGAAAGCATCACCGAGTCTGAAGTGGGGACTACAACGCCGTCACGTATGCTCCAAGCTTGCGAGATGATTCCGTTGGTCTCGTTCGTCAAGTCATCCAGCAACGCCATTATGTTCCCTTCCCTGACTGGAACGTCAAAATTGCGATGCCCCACGGAGCAGCCGAAGCGATCAGCCAGCGATAGGCCACCTTCAACGAATTGAACTTTTTGATCAAGATGCAGGAATTTCGCCATGCCTGATGCAGAAGTGCACGGCTAAGGTCGACTTCGGACTGCTGACAAAATCTCTCGACATAGTCAGCTGGTTCAAGCTTTGAGATTTCACCGAAATACACCAAAGAACCGACGCCGCCTTCGGTGTCAGGGAAAGACCCTTTATAGAGGTGAAGAAAACTCATAGCTGCCAAGCCTAGATAGACGAAGGTTGCCACTGCCTGAGCGCCTGTAAACTCACCGATCGCAGGGGCTCGCGCAAAGGCAACACCGAGCATGGCGACGTTTAGGCCTAGCAATACCGCTAGCAGCGCATCTACGCGTGGGAAGAACCCCAGCACGAGTCCGAGTTGGCTTTGCGCCGCTTGCACTTGTCCCTTGTGAGCACCTTCAACCTGACTCATCCGTTTCCCATTCAGACTTGTAGTTCTCGGTGAATACCACGGTGCGCCACCCAGGACAAGCTCTTCAGGCGTCGACGTCGGTCGGCCTATATAGCGTTCGCTTTGGGTGGGGCGGCGCCCGCCGACCAATAGCGGCCCATCTGTGGCGCGAGCCCCCATGTTCCTTGGGTGCCTCTGCAGTAATCGCTAGGAAAGCTCGTGTCTTTGCAACTCATCCTTTGATCTGCCCAAGGCCGTAACGGCTTCCCTTCGGTGTTCTGATTCAGCGGCGTCATGCGGCGTTTGCTTAGCACATTTGCGTGGAGGCTGATGCAGTTGCAGGTAAGAGGTATAGCGATACGGCTCCTATGCGTCTGCTCGCTTTCCGGCCAGAGGATCGATGACTTGAAGGCGTCGACCTTCAGGCTCGTAAGCAAGCAGCAGAATATTGCCCAGCGGCTTAGCGTCCACTAGCCCTTGGATTCTGGTGGGATCGAAGTGCCCATCGTGCAAGTCGGACAGGAACTGCAGGAAGGCCTCCTGCGCCGCGTTGCATGTCGAAGCATCGAAGTCGTTCTGCAGTAGCAGCTTGATGCAGAACCCATCGCCCAGGTTGGCTACGATCGAGTAGAAGATCGAGTACTTGGGCGTTCCGGATTTCGCTTTGTCTTTGGAGAAGACAACGTACCCCTTCGGCTCATCCTTGGAGGAGAATTTCGACGAAAGCCTGATGATGGCGGCCTTGAGGACGGCGTAATGATCCTTGCCAGCCTCCTTAAGAAATGATTCGAAGTACGCCTTTCCGATGTAGACGACGATGGCAGTCGGGATCAGCCACTCGATCCCCGCATACGGTCCAGACTCCGGCCTCGACTCGATCCTGAAATCCAGACCTTTGGCATCGACCTCACGTTCAAAGTCGGAGAAGTTGGAACGATCAATGACCTCAAGATGGAGCAGGCCGACCTGTGGCCGGTTATTGGAAGTGTTCATGGGGTAGCGCGGCGGCACCCCGCCAGGGGCAGATGCAGTCGATCTTCGGGGGATCGGTTCGTTCGGGTCAAGCGAACCGGTGGCTGGGCGCCGCGCGCAGCGTGCCGGGTATCACCTGCTGGCGGCAAGTAGACACCTCTGACTATGGCAGGATGACGCTTTGAGAATGCGAGCCAGGACTGCCGGAGCGAATCGATGGAGTGCGAGAACGGCGATGGGCCGAATCTGGATGGATTGTCCGACTTGCAGGCGTTCGAGATCATCGGCCTGCTCGTGGATCAGGCGGCCGACGAAGGAAATCTGACGCTGGTCGATCACGCACTTGCGTTGGCCGATCAATTGCAGGAGCGGGATCTGACGCCGGAGCAATTGGCACTGCTTGACTACTTCCGGGCCAACGCTTGGGCATGCAGGTATCAGCAACAGCACGCCAACAGCCCGACCGCCTGGGATTTTGATCAGCCGGAGGTTGGCCAGCAATTACTCCTGCTCAGGCAGGCGGCGCACGGCCCCGGGTTCGCAGCAATGGCGCCGATGCGTCAGTGCCAGGTACTTACCAACCTCGGAAACCAGCTCGACACGCTCGGTCGATTCATCGAGGCGAGAGCATGCTGGGACGCCGCAATCGAGATCGATTCGAACTTCTGGATGGCAATAGCGAATCGTGCACGGGCGCTGATGTTCTATGCGGAGGCGCTGTACGACAGCGGCCATCGATGCGTGTTCGCTTATCACGCCCATCGGGCGCTGATAGAGGCGGTTGCATTGATTGCCAGTCATCCGCACTTGGGAGATCCCCACCTCAGCGAGAAGTTCTCCACCTTTGCCGAGACTATCGCGCGCCACTTCGACTTGGACGCCATTGCCAAATCCTATCGCCCAGACGGCGGCTGTCTGGGGCGGAGCGAGGACGAACGTGGGTATCGTCGATGGTGCCTGTCCAACACGCTCTTCCTCAACCCACTGAATGATGTAGACAAGGCGCCTATTGCAGCTCGTGACATACTGAACTTACCGAGCTTCACGACGTCGTTGGGTGAACCTCCCGTCGTAATAGGTATGTTCAATGAACTGAAACAGGCGTTTGCTTCGGCAAGGTGGCTACTTTGGGAGGGGACGCGGGCGGAGGATGCGCACTTCTCGGATCGTGGCGTCATGCTGTTCAACACGCTCGACTATCCGTCGTATGGCCTAGGAGTCGAAAAGCTGAAGATGGCCTTCCGCCTGTCCTATTCGATCTTCGACAAGATCGCCTATTTTCTCAACTACTACCTGCAACTGGGGCAGCAAGAACATAAGGTGAACTTCCGCAGCATTTGGCGCGAGCAAAACGGCAAGGTGCTGCGAGAACGCATTGCCGGATCGAAGAACTGGCCGCTACGGGGACTGTACTGGCTGAGCAAGGATCTGTTCGAGGAAGGCATGAAAAATTCGACCGACCCGGATGCGCGCGAGATCGCGGACCTTCGCAATCACCTGGAGCACAGGTACTTCAAGATCCACGAGTACTCGTTGCCGGCTCACCCGCGAGATAGCCCCTCCTACGACCCGGTGGCCTACACGATCTCGCGAACCGACTTCGAGAGAAGGGCGTTGCGCTTGCTGCAACTTGCACGATCTGCGCTCATCTACCTGTCGCTGGCGATGCATCACGAGGAACGAGGACGCAACAGAGACGGCCTGTTCATGCCCATGCACCTGGACATCTGGCGCGACAACTGGAAGCGCTGACGAAGCCGCTGAAACCGGGGCATGGCGTCGGTCCCCGAACGATAGCCCTAGCTTCGGCCGGCACCTTTCCACGGAATTCCCGGAAGTTTGAGAACTGGTGCATCAGGACAGTGAGTAGGACATAGGCCCATCTCAACTACTCCGTGTCCCGGTGTCCGCTTTGGGTCGAAAGCCGTCATTGATCGCCGCTAGCGGTCGTCCAAATAAACGGGGTAACCATTCGAGGCGGTCCGTGGGTAGCGGTATGCCTCGTAGGATGCCCGCAGTCGAGCACCTACAACCTCTCCACAACCTGCTCGAGGCGAGCCCACAAAAAAACCCCGGCCGAAGCCGGGGTTCGCCCACTGGGGCCAGTGGAGAGATACGGGGGCGGGCACGACTCAGAAGGTCACACTCCAGCTGTTGATGTAGCCGGTGTCCTGGTTGGCGTTGTCGTTGACGCGCAGTTTCCAGGTGCCGTTGAGCGGCTCGCTGGACAGGTCCAGGGTGTAGGTGCCGATCACGTTGTCGGTGCTGCCGCCGCTGCGGTTGTGGAGGTTGTAGACGCTGCCGTCGGGGGCGACCACGTCGACCCGCAGGTCGCCCTTGTAGGTGTGGCGGATGTCGACGTCGACGCTGGCGTTGCTGGGGGCATTGCCGCTGCGGCCGGAGACGGCGATCGGGCTTTCGACGGTGGCGTTGTCGTTGATGGTGTAGTCGCTGGTGTTGCTGTAGGTCTGGGTACCGCCGCCGCCGGTGCCGTAGCTGCCGGTCAGGCTGAGCCCGGAGAACGCCGAGTAGCCGCGCACCATCACGTGCCAGGTGCCGGCCTGCGGGCTGGCGAAGCTGCAGGTCTCGTTGTTGCCGCCGGTGTAGGGCCTGCAGTCGTAGCTGCCGGTGGTCGGCGCGCTGCCGAACTTCACGTACAGGTCGGCATCGCCGGAGCCGCCCGAGGTGACGAACTGCAGGTTGCTGGCGCCGGCCGGGACCTCCATCGTCCAGAACTGCTCGCTGGCCTGGGCGCCGGACACGCCGGTGACCGGCACGCCGTTCTGCAGCTGGTTGCCGCCGCCGGAGCCGACCGTGACCGTGCGGGTGCGGCTGTTGCTGGCGCCGTCGTCGTCGGTGACGGTCAGGGTGACGTCGTAGCTGCCGGCCGCGGCGTAGCTGTGGCTGGGGTTGGTCGCGGTCGAGCTGCCGCCGTCGCCGAAGTTCCAGCTGCGCGAGGCGATCGAGCCGTCGCTGTCGCTGGAGCCGTCGCTGAAGCTGACCGTCAGGTCGTTGGCGGTGAAGCTGAAGTCGGCGCTCGGCGGCAGGTTGCCGCCACCGCCGTCGGGGCCGATGCCGTCGATGTACTGCGCGCCGGTACCGCTGGCGTCGAGCCAGTTGCTCAGCCGGGTGCTGTTGCTGCCGCCGCCGGTCCAGGAGGTGAACAGGCGCCCGTAGTAGTCGCTGCGGTTGCTGCCGGTCGCGCTGCAGGTGGCGGGGCCGCCGTGCAGCTGGCCGATCACGCGCTTGTCGGGGCTGTAGATCGGCGAGCCGGACGAGCCGGGCTCGGTCACGCCGCCGGAGGGCTGCCAGAAGATGTGCAGGTGGCTGCTGCCGGCGCCGCCGCCGTAGCCGCTGATCTGGGTCGCGCTGGTGGAGATGCTGATGCGCTTCTCGGCCACGTTGGGGTGGTGGATGCCGATCGCGCCGGGGAAGTTCATGTCGCGGCGGTCCCAGCCGCTCCAGTACAGGTTGAACGCGGCCGGGGCCGGGTCGTCGAGCTCGACCAGGGTGAAGTCCGACGCGCTGCTGCCGGCGCGGAACGCCGAACCGGTCAGGTACTGGTCGAGGGTTCCGTCGCCGTTCTGGCCGCTGGAACTGGAGCCGGGCGTGCGGCAGGTCGAGTTCTGGTAGTTCCAGTAGGTCACCAGCGAGGCGGCGTTGCCGCTGTTGATGCCGCAGTGGTTGGCGGTGAGGAAGAACATCCGGCGGTCGCCGGCGGTGTTGTTGAGCAGGCTGCCGCTGCAGAACAGGCTGCCGCCGGTGGAGATCGCCGCCGAGGAGCGCACGATGTTGTCGTAGTAGGGATCGGCGTCGGGGCATTCGACATCGACGTTGCAGGCGCCAGAGGTGCCCAGCGGCTGGATCAGCGCCGACTCGCGGGCCATGCGGCTGAAGCCGCGGTAGTCGTGGCCGATCTGGACCAGGTGCAGTTCGAGTTCATCGACGCTTGCGCGCGGTACCACCACCTCGATCACCGCGCGGTCGCCGGCCACGATCGGCGTCCACAGCTGGCCGTGCGCTTCGTTGTCGGCGTCGCTGAAGTGGCGCACCAGGCGCGGATCGGCCTCGCCGGTCAGGCCCTCGGGGTAGATCAGCATGTAGCCGCCGGCCGGCATGCGGTAGCGGTCGAAGCCGAAGTTCAGCGACAGCGCCTCGCGCGATTCGACCCGTAGCCGCCAGACCAGGTGGTCGTCGTCGAGGGCTTCCCAGGCACCGGCATTGTGCGGGTCCAGGTCGACCGCGAGCGGCTGGGCGAAGCGCGGCGGCAGACCGCGCGCCTCGCGTTGCGGGTCCTGCGCGCGCAGGCGCTGCGCGTCGACCGCGGGCATGCTGCGCAGCTCGACGCGGTCGAGCCGGGCGATGTCGTGATCGAAGGCGGCCGGACGCACGTCGGCGGGCGCGGCCAGGGCCGTGCCGATGGACAGGGACAACAAGGTCAGAAGACCGCATGCACCTTTCATAGAGCCTCTCCTTGGTGGGTGTCGCATGGATGGGTGCTGCCAGTGGGTACTGCTAGCGAGTGCTGTCACAAGCCGCGCCGCCCGGGGTCGCCGGGCGGCGCGGTGGGATGGGTTGCCGATGCGCGCAACACGATGTCAGAAGGTGATCTCAGAAGGTGACGCTCCAGCTGTCGATATAGCCGGTGTCCTGATTCGCGTTGTCGTTGACCCGCAGCTTCCAGGTGCCGTTGAGGGCCTCGCTGGACAGGTTCAGCGTG
>NZ_VICD02000051.1 GCF_006546735.2 Marilutibacter maris
CATCGCTGCCCGGCGCGGCGCGCTCGGCCGGCTGCCACATGCGCCCGTCGAAGCTGACCAGGATCTCGCCGTGACGGTCCAGGTCGGCCAGGCTGGCGACGGTCAGCGGCGCGGCGATCCGCACCCGCATGCCCTCGAAACGCTCCCAGTCGGCCGGTGGCGTGCGCAGTTCGGTCGCGTCGACCTCGCCCAGGCCCAGCTGCTCGACGGCATCCGGCATCAGCGCGGTCAGTCTGACCTGGCCGCCGCTGTCGAACTCGATCACGCGGCCGGTCACGCCGACCCGGGCACCGCGACGCAACTGGTCGCGGAACGGCGCATCGCGCCCGACCAGGACGAAGATCGCATCGGAGCTGGCCGGATTGCCGTCGCCGGCATCCTGCAGGTAGACCCCGCCCAGTCCGGCGTCGCCGCTGAAGTCGGCGGTCACCACCCCTTCGACGCGGACCTCCTCGCCCATGTACGGGCTGCGGCCGCGCACGCCCTGCACCTCGCCGATCGCCAGGACGGACGAGATTGGCCTGGATGCGGCCGCATCGCGCCCCCCCGTGTCCGCCACCGGCGATCCCGCTCCGTCGCAACCCACCGCAAGCGCCGCCACCAGCATCGCGGTCGCCGCTGCCAGGCGCCGCGACCGCGGCCGGAAGCGCAGCGGATCGGCGGCGGTGGAGGTGGCTTGGCGACGTCTGGAATGCATGCATGACCTCGGAGTCGGCGGAGCCGGCAGACCCGCATTATCGGCCGTCGCGGCACCCGTAACGACAACGCCGCCCGAAGGCGGCGGTCTGTTGTTCAGGCTGGACGCGCCGGGGCGGTGTCGACGGCCCCCGCGCGGGGGCGCCACGCGCCCGGCACTTCAGGCGCTCGCGAGCGCGGGTGCGGGGCCCGCAACCGCGGGGCGCCCGTGGATCACTTGATGTTCTCGAGCATCCAGTCGACGGTGGCGACGACCTGCTCGTCGGTCAGGGCCGGATTGCCGCCCTTGGCCGGCATCACGCCGGCCGCGCCGGTGTAGCCCTCGATCGCGTGCTTGTGCAGGGTGTCGGCACCCTGAGCGATGCGCGCGCCCCAGTGGGCGCGGTCGAGGGTCGGCGCGCCGCCGGCGCCGGAATTGTGGCAGCCCGCGCACAGGTTGTTGTAGATCACCGAGCCGTCCAGGGTGCCGCCGTAGGCGACCTGCGAAGCGGCCTTGGCCGCAGCGGCCGCAGCGGCGGCGGCCTGGGCCGCGGCACCGGTGCTGC
This sequence comes from Marilutibacter maris, assembly GCF_006546735.2. GTDB lineage: Bacteria > Pseudomonadota > Gammaproteobacteria > Xanthomonadales > Xanthomonadaceae > Marilutibacter > Marilutibacter maris. The sequence goes on from NZ_VICD02000051.1 coordinate 1,242, forward strand.
CGGCATAGACGGCGCCGACCGGAGCGATGCGGCGCTCGGTGCGCTTGGCGACGGCCGGATCCACTTCGGCCGGCAGGCCGCCGTGGATGACCATGGCGCCAACGATCAGGCCCAGGGTCACCAGCACCAGGAAGCCGATCACCATCGAGAAATGCTTGAGGAATTCGAGGTCGTAATTGCGCACGATCCACCTGTGTGGCGTACCGCCGGGCGGCACGCGAAGCCATCGCCAAGGGCCGCAGGTGCGGCCCCATTGCCAGATACGGACGCCAGTATAGGACCGCCCCCACTGACCGACAGCGGGGATGGCGCGCCCGGAGGGATTCGAACCCCCGACCAATGGCTTCGGAAGCCACTACTCTATCCGGCTGAGCTACGGGCGCCTGGCTGAGACCCCTGCCACCGGTGCACGAGGCATCCGGCGGCGCGGGGCTGGCCATTCTAGCGGCAAATGAATCGTTTCGCGCTCCCCCCTCCACTCTTCGTCGGTCCGGAGCCGATGGCAGGGTGGATAATTGGCCCCGATCGGCGCCCCCGACAGGGCCGCCGCCTGCCCGCCGCGATCCGCAACCATGTCCTACGAACGCTACGAACCCACCTACACACCGTCCTGGAGGCGCAAGCTGCCGCTGTACTGGCAACTGGTGCGCGGCGACCGTCCGATCGGCACCCTGTTGCTGCTGTGGCCGACCTGGTGGGGCCTGTGGCTGGCCGCCGGCGGGGTGCCGCCGCTGTGGACCCTGTTCGTGTTCAGCGCCGGTGTCTGGCTGACCCGCTCGGCCGGCTGCGTGATCAACGACTACGCCGACCGCTGGCTCGATCCGCACGTCGAGCGCACCCGCGGCCGTCCGCTGGCGACCGGTGCGGTGTCCGGCCGCGAGGCGCTGATGGTGTTCGCAGCGCTGATGCTGGTCGCTTTCGCGCTGGTGCTGACGCTGAACCGGCTGACCGTCTACCTGAGCGTCGTCGGCGTGGTGCTGGCGGCCAGCTATCCGTACCTGAAGCGCTACACCCACCTGCCGCAGGTCTACCTGGGCATGGCGTTCGGCTGGGGCATCCCGATGGCCTTCGCCGCGGTCCAGGGCGAGGTGCCGACCCTGGCCTGGCTGCTGTACGTGGCCAACATCCTGTGGTCGACCGGCTACGACACCTGGTACGCGATGGTCGACCGCGACGACGACCTGCGCATGGGCAGCCGCTCGACCGCGATCCTGTTCGGTGAAATGGACCTCGTCGCGCAGGGCGTGCTGTACGCGCTGTTCCTCGCCGCGATGGCCCTGGTCGGCCAGCGCGCCGGGCTGGGCCCGGTCTACTGGGGCGCGCTGGCGCTGGCGACGCTGCTGGTCGCCTGGGAATTCGTGATCACCCGGCGGCGCGAGCGCGACGCCTGCTTCCGCGCCTTCCTGCACAACCACTGGGTCGGCGCCGCGCTGTTCGCCGGCATCGCCGGCGCGTTGTGGCAGGCGTCGACCACCGCCTGAGCCGGCGCCTCGGTCGTCGACCACCCGCGGCGATCAGCCAGTCATCGACCACCCGCCACGAGCTTGCGCAACTTGAATCCGGCGACCAGCTGCACGATGCCGTACAGCAGGGCACCGATCCCGATCCACAGCCCCGCCACCGCGAGCCCGGCCAACGGACTCATCGCGAACAGCACGCCCAGGGCGATCGCCAGCAGGCCGCTGAGCGCGATCAGCCATTCGCCGCTGATGTGCCTGCGCACCCGGAGCGCGAACGCGATCCGGTAGATGCCGCCGACGATCAGCCAGGCCGCCAGCAACAGCACGATCACCCCGGCGGTCATCGCCGGATCGAGCACGGTGAGGATGCCCAGGGCCAGTGAGGCGATCGCGTACAGCAGCTGCCAGCCCCTGGAGATGCTGTGGTTCCCGGTGAACAGCGCGATCACCGCGAACACACCCTCGACCAGGGCCATGACACCGAACAGCCAGGTCAGACTGATCACCACCGCGGCCGGCCGGAACAGCGCGAACAGGCCGAACGCGACCGCGATCAGTCCGTAGATCACCAGCAGCCACCAACCGCGCGCCAGTTCCCGCAGCAACGGCGACGCCGCCACCGCGTCGCGGACGCTGAACGATTCGGATGGGTTCATGCGGAGTCCTCCCCGGGACCTGCCGGAAGCGGTGCGATCGCCCGGCATACCCCGCGAGCATGGGCGCGCCGGTGTATGCCCGGTGTCAAGGCACCCGCGCGCAGACCCAGGCATCGACGCGGGCGACCCCGGCCCGGCGCAACGCGCGCGCGGCCGCATGCAGGGTCGCGCCGGTGGTCATCACGTCATCGACCAGGACCACGTGGCGCGGGCAGGAGCGCGCGGTGTCGACGGCGAACGCCGCGCGCAGGTTGCGGCGACGGCCGGCGGCATCCAGCCGCG
>NZ_VICD02000052.1 GCF_006546735.2 Marilutibacter maris
TGGAGCCGGGCGGCGCTGACGACGGTGCTGTACAACCGCTACCAGCAGTTGCTGTCGGGCCAGGCGTTGGCGCCGGTGACGGCGGACTGGACCTATCGCGACTTCGTGGCGCTGGAGCAGCATGTGCAGTCGGATCCCGATGCACGGACCTACTTCGCGACCTTGCTGGAAGACGCCCCGACGCGACAGCTGCCGCGTCTCAATGAGAACGGGAGGGCGAGTGGCGAGTTCGGCCTTGCCCAGGGAATCCATTTCGTCGAATCGTTGGAGTCGGTTTCCGCGGACTTGATCGCGCTTGCGCAGCGATTGGGGGTTTCGCTGCAATACGTGCTGCTGTCGATCCACTTCAAGGTCCTGGCAGCCCTGAGCGGAAAGGGAAGGGCGGTCAGTTGCGTGACCCAGAACGGGCGTCCGGAAAGCGATGGTGCGGAGCGGGGTCTTGGCCTGTATCTGAACTCGCTACCCCTGGCCATGGATATGGTCGAAGAGAGTTGGCAGGAACTGGTGGCGAGGACCGCAGAGCTGAGCACTCGCAGCGTCGCGTATCGACGCTATCCAGTGTCGCGGATTCAACAAGATGTCGGAAGCGTATTCGACGAGGTCACTTTCAACTACACCCATTTCCATGTCTATCAGGAGATGGATTCTTCTGGCGAACCGCTGCAGGTAATCGATTCGAGCAGTTTCGAACAGACGAACTTTGACTTCCACGTGGATATATCGCGCGGTGTCGGAGACGACACATTGCGAATGAGCCTGGTATTCAATGCCGATCTGTTCGACGAGGGGCTGATTGCGCGAATCGCCCGCTACTACCGACGCGCGATCGACCTGATGCTGGACGCGCCCCAGCGCTGTCACATGTCGACACCTCTCCTGGACGAGCAGGAACTCATCGAGCTGCGCGACCGCCGCAACTTGAGCTCGGTGGCATACGACACTTCGCCGGTGCACCGGCGCTTCGAGGTGCAGGTACAACGCACTCCGGATGCGATTGCGGTCTCCGCTGGAGAGATATCGCTGACCTATGCGCAGCTGGATGCGAGGGCCAACCGGCTTGCCGGATATCTGCGGGAGTCCGGGATCGCGCGGGGGACGAAGGTTGGCCTGTACATGGATCGCTCGGTCGAACTGATGATCGCATTGATCGGCGTTCTCAAAGCGGGGGGCTGCTATGTACCGATGGAACCCTCGTTGCCGGCAAGTCGACTGGAAACCATCATCGCCGACGCCGGAATCGAATGGGTCCTGCTGGACAACGAAGGGCTGGAGAAGCTCCCGCTGCAGAGCATCGATGTCATGAGCATGGACGGCGCATCGGTCGATGACGACTGGCTGGCTGAGTTCGAGGGCGGCTCAGAGCTGGCGGAAGGCGTCGGCGAGAACGATCTGGCCTACGTCCTGTACACCTCAGGCTCGACCGGAGCCCCGAAGGGGGTGATGGTCCAGCATCGTGCGCTTTCCAACTATCTGGACCATGCTGCGAAGCACTATCTCGACGAGCACATGCTCGGCGCCGTCGTGAGTTCTCCGCTGAGCTTCGATGCGACACTGACGACGCTGCTGCCGCCTCTGCTGGCCGGGAAGCAGGTGGAGTTGCTGCCGAATGGTGAGGCATTGCTGGAGGTGCTGTCGCAACGGTTGTTCGACAGTGGAGCGCCCCGTCTCTTCAAGATCACACCCGCACATCTGGAAGCCCTGGAGCACATGGCAGATGGCCGTGTAGGTAGCGCCGCCCACCGTATCGTCGTGGGCGGCGAGCAGCTCGGTGTGGCGACGCTGCGGACATGGAAGGGTGAGCGCCTGCCCAATGCCCGGTTTGTCAACGAGTACGGCCCGACGGAGACGGTGGTGGGCTGCAGCGTGTACGAGATGGCAACGTCGGCGCAGTTGGAGGCGCTGTCGGGCCGCGGCGCGGTGCCGATCGGACGCCCGATCCAAAACACGCAACTGTACGTATTGGGTACCGGGATGCAGATTCAGCCCGATGGCGGTCTCGGCGAACTGTATGTCGGAGGCGAGGGCGTAACCCTCGGGTATCTGAACCGGGACGGACTTACCGCGGAGAGGTTCGTGGAGAACCCGTTTGGCAGCGGGCGCCTCTATCGGACCGGCGATCTGGTCCGATGGCTGCCGGAGTGCGAACTGCTGTTCGAGGGGCGCGGCGACGATCAGGTCAAGGTTCGCGGCTTCCGTATCGAGCTTGGAGAGATCCGGAGCGTACTGGCCAGTGTCGAAGGCGTGCGGGAAGCGGCGGTGATCGCCCGCAATGACGTTCATGACGGCGAGGCCTGCCTGGTCGCGTACGTCGTCGCCCCCGACGCGGACGCCGGTCTCGCCGAACGCTGCAGAAGCGAGCTGATGTCGCGTCTGCCCGAGTACATGTGGCCGGTCGCGTTCGTCGGCCTGGACGCGCTGCCATTGACGCCCAACGGCAAGGTCGACCACAAGGCGCTGCCGCTACCGGACTTCGCGGTATCGCTGCCCGACTATGTGGCGCCGCAGACACAGACGCAGGTGTGGTTGGCCGATACCTGGGCGGTCCTGCTGAGAAGGGATGTTTCGACCATAGGCATCCGCGCGAGCTTCTTCGAGCTTGGCGGCCACTCGCTGATGGCGATACGGCTGATCGAGATGATCCGTCGGGGATTGGGGGTGTCGGTCCCGGTCCATCAGCTGTTCGGTGGCCAGACGATCGAGGCGCTTGCCGCCTACATCGATGCGAACCAGCGGGTCAATCGCATGGCTATCGACGAGAACGAAGCGCTCGGAGAAGACGAGGCGGAGGCGGTGATTTGAACACGCTGGAATCCCTGATCGATGCACTTGAGGACAAGGGCATCCGTCTTGCCCTTGATGGCGCTGGCGGCCTGCGTATCCGTGGCGACAAGGCTGCGCTTTCGAGCGAGTTGATGGGCTCCCTGCGTCATCACAAGGCGCAGCTGCTGGAATGGCTCAGCGCCAGCGATGGCGATGAGCCGGACATCGTGCCGGTACCGCGTGATGGCGACATTCCGGCGTCGTACGCGCAGCAAAGGCTGTGGTTCATTGATCGGCTGGGAGGAGGAAGTCCCCAGTACAACATGCCAGGAGCGATGAGGATCGAGGGCGCCTTCGACCCTGAGCTCGCCGAGCGCGCGCTATCCAGGATCGTCGAGCGGCATGAGGTACTGCGGACGGTGTTCGTTGCATCGACCGACACGCCGATGCAGAGGATCCGGCCGGCGGGTAGGTTCTCGCTTGCCAGACTCGATATGAGCGACCTGCCGGCGGAGCTTCGCGACCAGGCGGTCCGGGACGCACTGAACGCGGATGCGGTCAAGCCGTTCGCGCTAGATCGCGACCTGATGCTGCGCGCAGCCTATATCCACCTCGGGGACAGCGATGGCGTGTTGATGTTCAACATGCATCACATCGCCTCGGACGGATGGTCGATGGGCGTGCTGGTACGCGAGTTCGTGATGCTCTACGCGGCCCTGTCCGAAGGCGCCGACGATCCCCTGCCGCCGCTTCCGGTCCAGTACGCGGATTATGCCCAGTGGCAGCGACGCTGGTTGTCGGGCGACCGCATGGACCGGCAACTGGCGTACTGGGAGCGGACCTTGACGGGGATCCCCCAGGTTCATGGCCTCCCGTTGGATCATCCGCGACCGCCACAGCAGGCCTTCACCGGCGCGGTTCACGCCGTTCGAGTCGGCGGCGATGTCGCCGAGCGTCTGCGTGAGCTGGCCCTGGGCGCCGAATCCACCTTGTTCATGCTGGTGCACGCAGCGCTTTCGGCTGTTCTAGCGCGCTATGGCGGCAGTGAGGACGTGATTATCGGGACGCCGGTGGCCAATCGAAGGCGTGCCGAGCTGGAGCCCCTTGTGGGCTTCTTCGTCAACACTCTGGCACTCCGCACCCAGACGCCTCTTGCCCGCTCGTTCCGCGAGCATCTGGCCGTCGTGCGGCAGGTGAACCTGGAGGCGCAGGCCAATCAGGACGTGCCCTTCGAGCACGTGGTCGAGCGGATCCAGCCGCAGCGCAGCGCGAGCCACTCACCGGTGTTCCAGATCATGCTTGCGATGGACGCCCGCGAGGAAGGAGAGGTCAAGCTGCCCTCGCTGCGGATGACTCCGCTGTTCGGGGAAGCCGTCAGCGCGAAGTTCGATCTGACCTTCAATGCGTCCGAGGGCAAAGACGGCATCGATATCGGGATCGCGTACAACCGCGACCTCTTCCACGCGTCCTCCATGGAGCGCCTTGGTGATCTGATTGGCATGGCCCTGCGCCGGATCGTCGACAACCCGGATGCCTCGTTGGCGGAACTGACACGACCGGGAGACGAAGAGCGCGAGCGTCTGCTGATCGAGTGGAACGACACCCGCGCCGACTACCCCCTGGAACGCTGCATTCATCAGCTCATCGAGGCCAATGCCGCCCGGGTGCCGGATGCGCATGCCTTGAGCTTCGGCGATTCTGCGCTCAGCTACGGGGAGTTGAACGCGAGAAGCAATCGTCTGGCTCACCACCTCAGAGCTCTCGGTGTCGGTCAGGAGAAGCGCGTCGGGCTGTACCTGGAGCGATCGATCGACATGATCGTCGCCATTGTCGCCGTGCTGAAGGCCGGCGCGGCTTATGTGCCGCTCGACCCGGACTATCCGGGTGACCGGATCGCCTACATGATCCAGGACAGTGCGCCGGATGTGGTGCTGGTGCAGGAGTGCCTGCGTCCCGCTCTTCCGGAGTCGGGTGTGCCTGTGATCTGTCTGGATGCCGACTCGAACGCCTGGTCCGACCGGCCCGAATCGAATCTCGATCTGGAGATGAGCTCCAGCAGTCTCGCCTACATCATCTACACATCCGGATCCACGGGGACGCCCAAGGGCGTGATGAACGAGCATGCCGGCGTACTGAACCGTCTTATCTGGGGGCGCGAGCGCTTTGAGCTGGGAAGCGACGAGCGGATTCTGCAGAAGACTCCGTTCAGCTTCGACGTATCCGTCTGCGAGATCTTCCTGCCTCTTATCAGTGGTGCCGAGCTGGTCGTGGCGCGTCCGGACGGGCATCGGGATCCTCGATATCTGGCCGAGATCATCGAGCGAAAGCGGATCACCGCCACCTGCTTCGTACCTTCGATGCTGCAGGCCTTCCTCGATCATGCGTCTTCTGCCGGGTGTGCCAGCATCCGGCGCATATGGTGCAGCGGCGAAGCACTGTCCTTCGCACTGATCGAGCGGTTCCGGGAGGTTCTGCCGTCGGCCGAAATCCATAATCTATACGGTCCCACCGAGGCGGCCATCGAAGCATTGGCCTGGGATTGCAGCGAAGACATCGGTCGGAGCGTGGTGCCGATCGGCCGTCCCATCGCGAACATGCGTGTCTATGTCCTCGATCCGGACGGGCAGCCGGTGCCGCAGAGCGTATGTGGCGAGATCTGGCTGGCCGGTGTGGGCGTCGCCCGCGGCTATCGCAATCGGCCCGAGCTGACGCAGGAGCGTTTCTTGCCGGACCCGTTCTCGGCGATTCCGGGGGGGCGGATGTACCGAACCGGCGATGTCGGGCGCTGGTTGCCGGAGGGAGCGGTTGAGTACCTGGGCCGTAACGATTTTCAGGTGAAGATCCGGGGCCTCCGGATAGAGCTGGGCGAGATAGAACAGCAATTGCTTGGCATTGAGGGAGTCACGGCGGCGGTCGTGGTGGCGCGGGAGGATCGGCCAGGCCAGAAGCGGCTGGTCGCCTACGTGGCGGCGGAAGCCGATGATTCCCTGGTGGCGCGCATGCGCGGACACCTGCTGGGGCGGCTGCCGGAGTACATGGTTCCGACCGCATTCGTGTGCCTGCCTAAGCTGCCTCAGCTGTCCAACGGAAAAGTGGATCGGAGCGTGCTGCCATTGCCCGCCGACGAGGCGGCGACCTATGTCGCACCTTCGACCCCGACCGAGGCCGAGCTGGCGGAGATATGGGCGTCGCTGTTGGGGCGTGATCGTGGAGATATCGGAGCCCAGGACAACTTCTTCTCGTTGGGCGGTCACTCTCTGCTGTCGATCCGTCTGCTGGCCGAGATTCACGACCGTCTTGGCGTCGACATGCCGATCAGGGCGGTTTTCGAGGCCTCGCGCCTTGACGAACTGGCGGCGCGGATCGATGGCGACAGGGAGCCGGTGATATCCCGACCGCCGGTGGAAGTATTGGAGCGCTCGTCGGATCTGGTGCCGATGTCGTTCGCGCAGCAACGGCTCTGGTTCATGGATCGCTTCGCCGGAGGCAGTGCCCACTACAACATGCCAGGCGCCTTGAGGGTAGTCGGTCGCTTCGATCAGGATGCCACCGAGCATGCGTTGCGCCGGATCATCGAACGCCATGAACCGCTCCGCACCGTGTACGTGGACACGGCGGATGGACCAATGCAGCGGATTCGCGGTCAGTTCGACTGGAAGCTGCGGCGCCTGGACTTGAGCCACCTGCCTGTCTCGGAGCGAGAGCGGGGATTGGCCGACTTCCTGACCGTGTATGCGGCCGAGCCTTTCGATCTTGCTTCCGACGTGATGCTGCGTGCCGCGTTCGTCTCGATGGCAGATGACGAGGGCGTCCTAGCATTCAACATGCACCACATCGCTTCCGATGGCTGGTCCATGGGGGTGCTTGTGCAGGAGTTCATTCAGCTGTTCGATGCGTTCGTCCACGGACGGGGCGACCCGTTGCCGCCGTTGCCGGTTGCCTATGCCGACTATGCCGCATGGCAGCGGAACTGGTTGGCGGGCGAGGTCATGGAAAGGCAGTTGTCCTATTGGGAGGATAGGCTCGCGGACCTTCCGGCCACGCACTCGCTTCCACTGGACCGCCCCCGTCCCACCAACCAGACCTTCAACGGGCGAATCCACCGCTTCGAGATTGGCGCCGGTGTGCTGGAGGGGTTGAAGCAGCGTGCGCATGCGGCCAATGCGACGTTGTTCGTGTTGCTGAGCGCTGCGTTCTCCGTGGTGCTGTCGCGTCTCTCCGGCGAGACCGATATCGTTATCGGAACTCCCGTGGCGAACAGGTTGCATAAGGAGCTTCAGCCTCTTGTCGGGTTCTTCGTCAATTCGCTGGTCCTGCGCGTGGACTGCGATCCCGATCAAAGCTTCGACGATCTTCTCAGGCGGCTGCGCGCATCGAGCCTGGACGCACAGGACAATCAGGACGTTCCGTTCGAGTACCTGGTCGAGCGCCTGCAGCCGGCGCGGAATACCAGCCACACCCCTCTGTTCCAGATCGTGTTCAGCCTTACCGAGCCTGCTCGCATGTCGCCGGTTTCGGGCGATGTCCGATTCGAGGCATGGGAGCCCGACGCGCTGGCGGCCAAATTCGATATCAGCCTGGATGCCGCCGAAACGAGCAATGGTGTCGTCTTCTCGCTGCTCTACAACACCGATCTGTTCGACGCCTCTACGATGCAGCGCCTTGGCGGAAGCCTGAAACGGTTGCTGGAAGCGCTATCCGAAGGGTCGACGCAGACGATCGGCACGCTACCGCTGCTGGACGAAGCCGAGGAAGCGGAGTTACTCGCGCTGGCGGGTGAAGACGCGGGCTGGGACATCAACCTCGGACTTCATCGCAGATTCGAGAGGGTCGCGCGACAGCAGCCGGATGCCGTGGCTGTCGTCGCTGGTGACCGGATCCTCAGTTTTGAGGAGCTGGATACCGACGCCAATCGACTGGCCAGTGGCCTGCGTGCGCAGGGAGTGGCGGAGGGGGCGGTGGTGGCGGTCGTCTTGCCGCGGACCACCAATTTGATCGTTGCGATTCTGGCGATTCTCAAGACGGGAGCGGCCTATGTTCCGGTGGAGCCGGACTATCCGATGGAGCGGAAGCGCTACATGGTGCGGGATAGCGGAGCCGAAGTCGTGCTCACTTTCGAGCAGGACGACCGGCAGTACGGCCAGGCGCGAGTCTTTAATCCAACTGCGCTCGAAGCCGAGGCGGTCGCGGAGCCGTCCTCGGACATCGGCCGTGATGGTCTGGCCTATGTCCTGTACACGTCGGGATCCACCGGAACGCCCAAGGGAGTGTCCATAGAACACGGGGCCGTGGTGAACCTGGCTTCGAACCTGGCGATGGCCACGCGAGGGGTGGTGGGAGCCTGGGGTTGGGTGGCATCGGTGGCATTCGATGCATCCGTTCAAGGTCTGGCGGAACTGACCAGCGGCCGAACCCTGGTCATCGTCGACGAGGCGACCCGGCGTGACGGCGAGGCTCTGTCGGAACTGATCCGTCGCCATGACATCGCCATACTCGACGCGACTCCCAGCCTGCTCGAGCTGTGGTTTTCCCAGCAGCTGGATCCGGTTCTGCCCATGCTGGTGGTCGGTGGAGAGCCGATCTCGCAGTCGCTGTGGAGTCGCGTTGTCGCATGGCGCGCTCGCTACGATCGACGCGCGGTGAACATGTACGGGCCGACCGAGTGTTGCGTGAACAGCACCAGTGCCGAGATAGCCGGGCCGACACCCCACATCGGACGAGCGCTGCGGAATGTCCGCGTGTACGTTCTCGACAAGTCGCAGCAGCTGGTTCCCTCCGGAGGTCGCGGTGAGCTATGGATTGGCGGCTCGGGCCTTGGACGCGGCTACCACGGCCGTCCCGATCTGACCGATGCCAGCTTCATCGATCACCCACGCATTGGGACCCGTCTATACAGAACCGGCGATGTTGCCCGCCTCCGCGAGGATGGGGCGCTGGAGTACCTCGGGCGTTGCGACGATCAGGTGAAGTTGCGTGGCTATCGCATCGAGCCGGCGGAGATCGAGCATCGGATACGCGCCGTTGACGGTATCGAGGCGGCGGCTGTCGTGGTTCGTGAGGATGTCGCCGGCGATCGTCGCCTCGTGGCCTATGTCGCCGGTGACACGACGGTTGCCTCGCTGGCGCGGCAGCTGCGCGAAAGCTTGCCGGAATACATGCTGCCGGCGGCCTTCGTTGTGCTGGACGCGCTGCCGATGACCGCAAGCGGAAAGTTGGATCGGGCGGCTCTTCCTAAGCCCGAATACGCTTCGGAGGAATATGTCGCGCCCGAAGGCGAGCCGGAGCGGCATATGGCGTCCTTGTGGGCGGAGTTCCTGCAGGTCGACCCGGACAGGGTGGGCGCGAACTCCGACTTCTTCGAGATCGGAGGCCATTCCCTGCTGGCGACAAGGGTGATCTCCCGGCTGCGCGAGTCCGGTATCGGTTTGAGCTTGAGGGACCTGTTCGACCGACCTGTGCTGCGCGATTTCACCGCGCACGCGCAGCGTGCCGAGCGATCGGTCGTCCGCCCGCTTGAACCCGCCGATCGCGCTGGGCCGTTGCCCCTTTCGTTCGCCCAGCAGCGTCTTTGGTTCATCGACCAGATAGATGGTGGCAGTCACCAGTACCATCTGTCGTCCGCTCTGCGGCTGGACGGTGATCTCGATCGCGCCGCGCTTCATGGGGCGATCGACCGACTGCTCGATCGCCATGAAGCGCTGCGCACGACATTTGTCGCCGGTCCGGATGGGCCGCGGCAACGTATCAACCCATCCGCTGGCATGCCACTGGCGGTAGTGGATCTGTCCGAGATCCCGGTCGAACGACAGGACGATTCCATCGCGCGATTGGCGGACGAGGAAGTGCGCAGTCCCTTCGATCTGTCCACGGACATGATGCTGCGTGTGACCTTGCTCGTACTTGGGCCGCACAGTCACGTGTTGCTGTTCACGCAGCACCACATATCGTCGGACGGCTGGTCGATCGGATTGGTTATCCGCGAGTTCAGCGCGCTGTATGCCGCATTGCGAGAGGGGCGCACGGTGGCGCCGGAGCCGCCGCAACTGCAGTATGCGGACTATGCCAGCTGGCAGCGTGAATGGCTGACCGGCGAGGTCCTGGATGAACAGGTAGGGTACTGGCGCGATCAGCTGGCAGGGGCCCCGGCGGTGCACAGCCTGCCGCTGGATCACGCGAGGCCGGCACGCCAGGGCTACGAAGGACGTGCCTACTGGCATCAGCTCGACGCCGGTTTGTGGCGCTCGATTCGGGCCATGGCCAGGCGCGAGAACGTCACCGACTTCATGGCGTTGCAGACGGTGTTCGCCGTTCTTGTGGCCCGCTATTCGAATGTCCGGGATGTCGTCATCGGCACGCCGATCGCGGGGCGTGACGATAGCCGCCTGGAAGGCACCGTGGGCTTCTTCATCAATAATCTCGTGCTGCGAACGCAGTTCGATCCGGAAGCGAGCTTTCGTGATGTCCTGTCGGAACAGCGAAAGCAGGTTCTCGACGCCTACGCCAATCAGCACCTTCCGTTCGAGATGCTGGTTGAGGCGCTCAATCCAGTAAGGAGTCTGGCGTACGACCCTCTGTTCCAGATCGTCTTCAGCCTGAACAACAACGTCGACGAGCAGCTGCATCTGCCCGGGTTGGAGGTGACTGCCCTGCGCCGCCCGGTGAGTTCGGCCAAGGTCGATCTGGAGGTCGTCGCCATCGAGTCGGGAGACGATCTTGCGATCGGATGGACATATCGAACCGGAATTTTCGAGGAGTCCACCGTCGCCCGCCTTGCCGAAGGTTTTGAGCGATTGCTTGAGGCCGTCGTAGACGATGCCGGCCGGCAGGTGTTCGACTACCCATTGCTGACCGAGCGAGAGGCCAGCGGCGCCATGCGGGCGGGGCGGGGTGTCGATTCACCGTACGACGCGCGCCCGGTGCAGCAACAGATCGCGGAGCAGGCGCAGCGGACGCCGGCATCGCCGGCGGTGGTCTGCGGCGATGTCACGCTCAGCTACGCCGAGCTGGAGGCGCGCTCGAACCGGCTGGC
>NZ_VICD02000053.1 GCF_006546735.2 Marilutibacter maris
ACCCGCGACACCCGCGACGAGGTGGCCGGCCATGAGTGATCCGCGCCCGCAGGCGCCGGCCCGTGCCGTCGCCACCGCCATCGTCGCCGAGGACGAGTCGCTGCTGCGGCAGTCGTTGGTCGAACAGCTGCTCAGGGCCTGGCCGGAGCTGGAGATCGTCGCCGAGTGCGAGGACGGCGCCAGCGCGCTGGACGCGATCGCCGAGCTGCGACCGTCGGTCGCCTTCCTCGACATCCGCATGCCCGGGCTGACCGGGCTGGACGTCGCCGCCGCCGCCGCCGAGGCCAGCCCGGACACGCGCATCGTCTTCATCACCGCCTACGACCAGTACGCGGTCGACGCCTTCGAGCACGGCGCGATCGACTACCTGCTCAAGCCGGTCGACCTGGAGCGGCTGGACGCGACCGTGCGCCGCCTGCAGAGCCAGTCCGGGGTCGGGCTCGATGCCGCCCTGATCGAGGCGCTGGCCGCGCGCATGCGCGGCGCCGCGTTCGGGCCGGCCGAGCCGCTGACCTGGATCACCGCCAGCGCCGGCCGCGAGACCCGGCTGATCCTGGTCGACGACGTCGCCTACTTCCGCGCCGACCACAAGTACACCGTGGTGGTCACCGCCGAGGGCGAGGCGCTGATCCGCAAGCCGATCCGCGACCTGCTGGAGGTGCTCGATCCGACCGTGTTCAAGCAGGTCCACCGCTCGACCATCGTCAACCTGCGCGCGGTCGCCGCGATCGTCCGCGACGACAGCGGCCGCGGCACCCTGCGCCTGCGCAACCGCGAGGAAACCCTCGCGGTCAGCGCGCCCTACATGACCCTGTTCAAGCACATGTGACCGCGGCCGTCCGCGGAGGAAGGATTCGACCATGCTGTTGCGCGCCATCATCGCGATCGTCCTCGCCGCCATGGCTGCCGCCTGCAGCGGCGTCCCGGGCACCACCGTCGTGCTGCGCGAGGGCAGCGACGGCCATACCGGCTTCCACAGCCGGACCCGGGCGTTGCCCGGTCATGCGCGCTTCGAATGCCTGGCCAGCGACAGCGGTCGATGCCACTACGCGGTGTTCGGCGGCGTCTGCGCCGGCCTGTCCGCGGCATTGGGCGACGGACGGGTGCGTTGCGCCGAGGATGTCGCGCCGCGCCTGCAGTTCGATCTCAAGGTCGGCGAGCACCGCAGCGTCGGCGGCCTGCCGCTGGGCTTCCGCCACTGCGCCAGCGGTCGCCGCGGGCCGGTCACCGCCGCCTGCCTGCGATACGGGCAGGGTCGGTCGCCGTCGGCCTGAACCGCGCGGCGGAACACCGGCCCGGGAGAGCGCCGGGCGCGAGCCACGCCCGCACCGGACGTGCTTCTCTGGGAGCTTCCCCGACCTGTCCGCGCTGCTGGGAGTCACGGCCGGGGAGGTGGCGGCCTCAATCCCCGGTGCTGGCGGCCTGCACCCGCGCGGCGCGGATCGCGCCCCGGCCTTCGCGCGCGACCATCTCGCGTGCCTGCTCGCGGTCGGCGGCGTCGACCGCGGTCACCATCACTCCGGCCTCGCGCAGCGCGGCGGCGACCGCCTCTGCCCGGGCCGAGGCCAGTGCGTCGTCGCCGCCGGCGTAACCGGTCACCTCGACCGACGCCAGCTGCCAGCGCTCCAGCGCCCAGGCGATGTCCCGCACCGTGGCGGACGCGTCCGCGTCGAGGCTGGCGCTGTCGTCGCCGAAGCCGATCAGCGGCAACGGCTGCAGCGCCGGCACCACCCGCACCTGCGGGCGGCGGTTGCCGTCGCGCAGCGCGGTTTCGAGACGATGCGCGGCGCGCAGGTCCAGGCCGGCCTCCGGACGCAGTTGCCACGACGCCTCGCCGCCGCCCTGCAGCACCTCGAAGCGGCCGAAATGGCCGAGCGCCTGTTCGCGCAGCGCATCGAGTGCGCGTTCGCTGGCGGTGCGCGCCTCCTGGTCGACGCGCGCGGCCGACTGCAGCCGCTGCACGCTGTCGCGCAGCTGCGCCAGCGAGGCGGAGGCCTGTTCGCGGGCCTGGGCATCGACGTCGGCGGTCACCACCTCGCGCAGTTCGACCACCACCGGCTGTCCGGTCGCCGCCTCCAGCGTGCGTTCGATCTGGTCGGCCAGCTGCGGTCGGTAGGCCGGGGTCATCATCACCGCATCGATCAGCAGGGTGCGCTTGTCGCGATCCACCCGCAGCGTGGTGATGCGGCCGCCGACATCGCGGGCGGCCTCGTCGAGGGTGGTGCGCACGGTGCGGTCGACCACGCCGCGCGCGGCGATGTTGCGCAGCGCCAGGCCCAGCGGGATCGACAACAGCACGAAGGTGCCGACGATCAGGGTCGCCTGCCAGGCGGTCTGCTTGGGCGAGTCGGTCGCGCCGAAGCCGTACCAGCGCGCCATGATCGTCACCGACAGCGCAATCGCCAGCAGGTTGGTCATGAACAGGAACGCGGCGCCGCCGGCGATGGTGCCGCTGCCGACCGCGACGCCGAAACCGACCACCGCCAGCGGCGGCATCAACGCGGTCGCGATGGCGACGCCGACGATGGTCTCGCCCTTGCGGGTGATCGTCGCGTAGGCGCCGGCCAGGCCCGAGAACACCGCCACCAGCAGGTCGAACAGGGTCGGCTCGGTGCGGGCGAGGATCTCGGCGGTCGGCTCGCGCAACGGCGAGGCCATCACGATCACGGTGGCGGTCAGCAGTGATACCGCGACCCCGATCGCGATCGCCTTCAATGCCGAACGCAGCGCGCGAAAGTCGAAGGTCGCCAGCGACATGCCCATCGACACGATCGGCCCCATCAGCGGCGAGATCAGCATCGCGCCGATGATCACCGCGGCCGAGCCCTGCAGCAGGCCGAGGGTGGCGATGCCGCAGGACATCACCGTCATGAACACGTAGCGCGGCGCCATCGCGCCGGCTTCGCAGACGTGATCGACCACCGCGTGGCGGTCGACATTCAGGTGGCGGGCGCGCCAGCGGCGCAGCCAGCGCCAGCGCACGTGGAGATTGGGCAGGGTCGGCAAGCGGGTGGTCCGGACGGGAAGCTGTGCGGAGCTTACCCGGTCCCGCTGCAATACCGGGTGTGCGGCGATCGTGGTGCTGTCGCGGTCGGGACGGGCTCCCGACCGCGGGTTCCGGTCCGCTTCAGACGTCGCCGTCGTCCAGCCAGCCCTCGCCGCTGCCGCGGTTGTAGACGCTGTCGGTGTCGAGCACGTCGCCGGCCGGGACCGAGTCCAGCTGCGCCAGCCTGGCGTAGATCGGGGTGAAGTCCGGACGCGTGGCTTCCATCAGCTGTTCATAGCTGTCGATCACGAAGTAGGTCTTCTGGAAGGTGTCGATGCGGTAGCGGGTGCGCATGATCCGCTCCAGGTCGAAGCCGATCCGGTTCGGCGCATCGCTTTCCAGGCAATGGATCGACTCGCCCTTGGACGAGACGATCCCGCTGCCGTAGATGCGCAGCCCGTCCTTCTGCCGGATCAGGCCGAACTCCACGGTGTACCAGTACAGCCGGGTCAGGTTGACCAGCGCTTCGGGACCGATGCCGTGCGCCTTGACCCCGCCGCGGCCGTAGGCCTGCATGTAATCGGCGAACACCGGGTTCATCAGCAGCGGCACGTGGCCGAACAGGTCGTGGAACAGGTCCGGCTCGCTGAGGTAGTCCAGCTGCTCGGGCTTGCGGATCCACCAGGTCACCGGGAAGCGGCGGTTGGCGAGGTGGTCGAAGAAATCCAGCTCCGGCAGCAGGCCCTCGACGCCGATCAGCTCCCAGCCGGTGGCCTTGCGCAGCACCGGATTGAGGTCGTCGAACTTCGGGATCCGGTCGGGGCTCATGCCCATCGCCTGCTGGCAGGACAGGAACTCGTCGCTGGCGCGGCCGACCAGGACTTCGCGCTGGCGTTCGAACAGCGTCGCCCAGACCTCGTGGTCGGTGGCGCTGTAGTCGGCCCACGGCTGCTCGACCACCGAGGTGGTGTACACCGGCACGTACCCCTTGTCGGTCAGCTGGTGCTCGACGCGCTTGGGGGTGGCATTCATGGCGGTGTCCTTGGGGCTCCTGGGGCGATCTCCCAACGTAGCGCAGGATGCGCGCAATGGGCTTGCAAAGTTGCACGGTATGCCGGATATCAAGCAATAATATTGCGCACAACATGAATAGGACGCATGTCATGAGCGCCACCGAGCTCGATCGCACCGATCTGTTGATCCTGGCCGAACTGCAGCGCAGCGGCCGCCAGAGCAATGCCGAGCTGGCCGAGCGGGTACATCTGTCGCCTTCGGCCTGCCTGCGCCGGGTCCAGCGGCTGGAACGCGAGGCGGTGATCGCGGGCTACCGCGCCGAGGTCGATCCCGAGCGGCTGGGCCTGGGCCTGCAGGCCTTCGTCCGCGTGCAACTGTCCGACCACGGCAGCGAGGCGATCGAGGCGTTCAGCCGCTTCGTCAACGGCTGGGACGAGGTGATCGCCTGCCATGCGCTGACCGGCGACATGGACTATCTGTTGCACATCGCGGTGCGCGATCTCGACCACTTCTCGCGCTTCCTGCTCGACCGCCTGCTGAACCAGTCCGGCGTCGCCGACGTCAATTCCAGCTTCGTGCTGCGCACGGTCAAGGCGTTCCGCGGCATGCCGCTGCCGCGTCAGGGCGGCGGTTGAGCGGGCGATGGCCGCCGATGCGGTCGTCGGTGCCGTGCATGCGCTGACGTATGGCTGCGCTGCGGGCTTGCGCGACGCAGCATTCGGATCGACAGCGTGCGCATGAACCGTTCGATCCGATAGGGAAACTCGATTCGCATGCGGGCTGCGACACGTTTCGCGACACGTCTGCGCGCAAAGAGACAAACAAGATTGACATCGCTCGTCACATCGGGTTGCCTGCAAGTAGGCGCTGGATGTGCTTTGTGGCGCCGACGAGGGGGTGGCGTCGCCAGGGCGGGCATGGCCAGGTCGGGTTGCGTCAAACAGGGGGACCCCGATTCTCAACGATTCGGGAGATCAACAGATGAGACAGCAATACCGACTGCTGGGCCTGTGCGCGGCCCTGGTCCTTGGAACGTCCGCCTGCACCGTTGACGGAAACGCCAAGTACACCGGGGGCGGCACGCTCAACTCGGCGGGGGGCACCGGCAAGGCGGTGATCACCATCAATGCCGATACCTGCGGCGGCAACGAGAACGCCAAGGGACGGGTCAAGTACGCCGACCGTACCGCGATCGACTTCGAGGCGGTGGGCGGCGTGGCGGCAACCGCGACGATCGCCAAGGCCGGCGTCTGCGGCATGGGCGATTCCGGCTCGCTGGACCCGGACGAGTCCGAATGCATCTGCGAGGGCTGGCCGGCCGCGGTCGGCACCTATGTGTCGACCAACCCGGCGGCACCGGGCGAGGGCGTGTTCCGCGCCTGCTTCCTGTCGACGCGGGAGAACGATGTCGGGGGTGTGGATCCCAACGTGGTCCTGGTGAACGACATCTCGTTCGTGGGCGGGCCGTACGACGGCTACTTCAACCACGGAACGATGAGCGGAAACATCAAGACGCATGCCTGCGAGGCGCCGGCCGAAGGCTGAGCACGATCGCGACGGACCACGCATACACGAGGAATCCACATGAACATGAAGAACACCCTGCTCGCCACCGCGCTCGGTGCGGGCCTGGCGATGATCGCCGCGCCGGCGTCGGCGGCCGACACCCAGCGCTACCTGGTCAACCTGGCGCCGGGCAGCGACGCCGCCGCGGTGACCGCGGTCCTGCAGTCGCACGGCGTCGATGTCGTGCGCAGCTTCGAGGATGCCAACGGCGCGACCCTGGCGGTCAATGTCGACATGGCCAACCTGCCCGACCTGGTCGCGCTGCGCGCCCAGCTGCCGCAGGTGACCGGCTACGGCATCGACGTCGCCCGCCGCACGATGGCGATCCCGACCCCGATCGAGGATGTCGTCGTCGACGGCGAGACCGTGCCCTGGGGCATCCAGGCGGTCGACTCGCTCGGCGTGCCCTACGGCGGCGGCCGCAAGGTCTGCATCATCGACACCGGCTACGACCTCGGTCATCCCGACCTGCAGACCACCCGGGTCGACGGCGAGGACGAGGGCGCCGGCCCCTGGGACAACAGCGACGGCGGCGGCCTCCACTACCACGGCACCCATGTCGCCGGCACCATCGCGGCGCTGGGCGACAACGGCCAGGGCGTGATCGGCGTGGTGCCCGGCGGCGACCTCGACCTGCACATCGTGCGCCTGTTCGACTCCGGCGGCGGCTTCGTCTACGCCTCCGATCTGGCCGGTGCGATGGAGGACTGCGCGGCGGCCGGCTCCAACGTGATCAGCATGAGCCTGGGCGGCGACTACTCCAGCCGACTGGAGGAGCGCGTCGCCGAACGCCTCAACAAGAAGGGCGTGCTGCTGGTCGCCGCGTCCGGCAACGGCGGTTCGATCGGCGGACTGGAGCCCAAGGGCGACTACGCCACGTTCTCCTACCCGGCGTCCTACGACGCGGTGATGTCGGTTGCCGCCTACGACAACAATCTGGAAAAGGCGTACTTCTCGCAGTACACCAGCCAGGTCGAGATCGCCGGTCCCGGCGTCGACGTGTTGTCGACCGTGCTCGACGGCGCCTACGGCACGGCCTCGGGCACCTCGATGGCGACCCCGCACGTGTCCGGCGTCGCCGCGCTGGTGTGGAGCAACCACAAGGAGTGCAGCAACCACCAGATCCGCAACGCGTTGCGGGAGTCCGCCTACGACCTGGAGGCGCCCGGCTACGACTACTACAGCGGCTGGGGCCTGGTGCAGGCGCAGGCGGCGATGGACTACCTCGCCGTCAATCCCTGCAAGGGCAAGAAGACCGGCGCCGGCAATCACTGACCGGTCGCACGGGCCCCGGCGGCGTTGACGCGCGCCGGGGTAGGATCGGCGGTGTCGGCAGCGTGCCGGCACCGTCGATCGATCCCTGCCGATCCGGCAGGTCAGGAGGACAGATGAGGCTCCGGATCCACAACCGCCCGCGCGCGCTGCGCGCCATCGTCGGCGTCCTGGCGGCCGTGCCGCTGGCGATCCTCGCCGCCTGCGCGGCCCCGCAGAGCGGCCAGGACGGCGCACAGCCGCAAGAGCAGGCGCAGGCAGAGTCGGAGTCGCCGCCGATGGTCGGTGGCGACCGCGATGCCCACGGCTGCATCGGCTCGGCCGGCTACCAGTGGTGCGAAAGCCGCAACGAATGTGTGCGGCCGTGGGAGCTGGCCGCCAGCGAAGGCTTCGAGGACAGCGCCGAGGCCTTCGACAGTCATTGCTCGGCGGCGAGCGCGGGGGACGCGCCGGAGGGGTGAGTCCGCCACCTTGTGCCCGCAAAGGTGCGTAGAGGGTGCGCGGTCCGTACAGCGGGAAGCCACCCTTGCGCCCACGCGTCTGCAATTGCCATATCGCTAGCCACGCTGGCATGCGGGCGGAAGACCGCATCCAGTCGAATGGTGGCCGGCTTTGTCGAGCGGACGTGGGACGATCGAAAGACTCAACGTCACACGGCTCTGGGGTGCCGGCGAGACCAAAGCTCGCGTTGCCATGACGATTGATGCCAAGGCATCCTGCTCTGGACTCGATGTGGCCAGAGTCGCCATGGATCTGAAGGCGCCTAAAGAGCCTGCAATTGGATTCGATACGGTAAGCGGGGGTTCAAGGATGGCAGAGCACGAGACGGACGCAGCGGCGCGGCGACTCACTACCGCTGTCCTGGTGCTTCTGATCGCGGTTGTGGCCTGCAAGCCGACGGCGCAGGCAGCTTCCGACGATGTGCCTTCACCGGAGGCGGTCACGAATGAGCTGGAACGTGATCGTGGCCATCGGCGCGATGATCCTTCGCACAGTGCCGGAGGCGTGGCTGAGACCGCCTATGACGAAGAACGTCGGTTCCGTAGCCGGTCGCCCAAAGGGCTTAGTGAATCGTACTTTTCGTGCCTGAAGCGGACGAACTATCGTGCCGTGGAAAGTGCGAGCTGTGTTTCCAGCGAGATCGAGCGACAGGATGCGCGCTTGAACCGACTGTATGGAGAGCTCATGGAGGCACTGGGCGAGGACGGAAAGGACGATCTCAGGCAATCTCAAAGAGCTTGGATCAAGCTCGCATCCAGCGATATGGAGTTGGAGAGCCATATCTACGGCAACGAGATAGTCGAAAACGCACAAAAGCACGAGAACAGGCTGTTCAGGATCTGCGAACGGGCCAACCTGTTGGAGAAGTACCTCGACACCGTAGAGCTGTAGCAATGTCGCCATGGAGGGAGCCGCGATGAACCAAGGGGTCGATCTGAACGATGCTGATTCAGTGGTGGGCGCGGTCTACTTCGTGGTGGGAAGAGGTACCGAGGGCGGTGCGGCTTCGTACCGCTTGTCGATTGCCGGCGTTACCAACAGCACTTGGGGCATGGTGGACGCGGTTGCTTCCAACAGCGGATACACCATCGGCGCCATCCAGGTGGATCTTGGCCAGCGTGGGACGTGGCCATTGGGGGAGACCGGGGACCGTGCGCTGGAAGAAGGTGAGATCAGTTATGTCGATGCCATCATTGAGCAGGCGTCCGGCTATGCCGAGCGGAACGGACTGCAATTCACCGACGACCTGACCCGGCTTCGATCCGATCTACTCAGTCATGGAGATGGTGGACTGAGGCCAAACGGCACGAGAAGGGAAGAAGTCAGCTTCATCGATACCGCGACCAGAGACAGCATCAACGCATGGGCCGGTTCGGATGAAGGCAAGAACTGGATACATCGGAACATCGATATCGCCCAGGTACGGAACATCAGCACTGCCGCGACCACCATGGTCGAGGACTTCGGGCAGAACATTCCCGAGGACAGGAAGTTCGAAGTGATATCGATGATCGCCAAGACGGCGAACCAGATGCCGGCACGGCTGGATCGATTCGAGACGGCGTTGAAGGATGGCGGCGACTACGATGCCGTGATGGCCGTCGGAGAGAGGCTGGATTCGAACATCAGCTACTACGACGGACTGAAGGCGGCGGCGATCGCTCGCCGCTATCAGGCCGAGTACGCCGACCCGCTGAAGCAGGCGGCAATGGATCGAGCGCATGCCAAGGTCAGCGCCGAGGACTACGATCCGGCGACGGAGGCGGGCGATCTGGACATCCAGCAGTCCCTGCACGCGGTTGGACTGCGTTCGCGGCACCTCAGCCACTCCGAGCAGGTGACCCTGCAGCTGCAGGAGAATCTGAACACCCTTGGGTTCACCGATGCCCGAGGCCGAGCACTGGTGGTGGATGGCGACTTCGGGCCGGCCACCCGCCATGCGATCGAGGCGTTCCAGTCCGACCGTGGAATCGAAGTCGACGGCAGGCTCACACCCGGGATCGTCGAAGCGATACAGGATCGGGTGAACGAGCTCGATCCGCAGCAGGCCTTCGACCGGGCCTTGCAAGGCATCCCCGCTGTGGATTCGAGCCTGTCGGGGCGGAGCGACGCGGGCGCGGCCGTGCAGGCATTGCGGGCGGGCCTATCGCAGCCGGAAGGTCGGCAGCTGCAGCTCTGCGGTCCGGAACCGGTGTTCGATGACCCACGGATGCAACGGCTGGCGGCGGCGCTGTTGGCCGACGATGACGCCGCCGTATCGCGGATCTGCGCCGAGATCGAGCGTTCGCCGGAGGTCGAGGCCATGGTTCGACAGGGACACGAGACCCTGGCCGAGCAGGAGCGCCAGCAACAGGATGCGGCCCGTCAGAACGAAGCTCAATCGCAAAACCTGGTCCATCACTGAGCCACGGAGGCCCCATGTCCAGCGCAGCCCCGACCCGGGACGTCTTCCAGCTTCTATCTGCGCTGGTCGCCAAGATCGAGCAGCGTGAGGCGCGGATGCAAGCCGTGTTCGATCAGCGGTTGCAGGGGCTGCAGGACGAGGTCGGTCGTTTGCAGCAGCGCGTCAACGGCATCGTCGACGGCGCCCAGGCGCGGATCACCGAAGAGGCGCGCGAGGCGCTCAGGCCGGTCGCCGCCGAGTACGGTCATGCCGTTTCGGCAGTCTCCGGGCAGTTGAAGGGCGCCGGCAGGATGGTCTGGTCGTGGTTCGCCGTTGCCGGAGCGACCCTGCTGGTGGCCGCGCTGGCCGGATGGGCTGTGCTGGGCTACTACCAGCGCGAGTTGACACAGGCTCGCGATGAACTCGAGCGCTACGAGAATGCGGTACCCGTCGTTCGGGCCTTCTACAACTCCGATGCGGTGCTGTGCGAGGAGCGGCTGTGCGTCAACGTCGACAGCAAGAGCCCGGCGCGGGGTGAGCGCGGGCGGTATCGACCGGTCCTGCCGCGCAGCGCGCAGGAGGCGGCGGCGCGCTGATCCGGGTGCGCGACCTCAATTGCTCGTCGAGGCCGCGGCGGCTTCGCAGTCGGGATCGCGGCCGAGCAGGCGGGCGATGCGCCCCGGCTCCTGTTGCAGGCAGGCCAGGCGGGCGGCCTCGCGCTGTTCGCGCTGGTGACGGCTGCGGTGTTCGCTGGCGCGGGCGACCGAGGCTTCGGCCAGCTTGGCGCGGATCGCCGGCAGTGCCGCCAGCGCGGCGCGCTCGCCGGCCAGGATCGCCGCGCTGCGCTGCTCGAAATCGGCCGGCCCGATGTCGCCGACCTCGGGCCGGATCACCACGTCGGCGCGCGCCAGCTCCTCGGCACCGGCGCGCTGGCCCATGATCGCGATCGACTGGTTGACGATGCCGAGCATGTCGCTGGGCGCGGTGCCGCGGGCCTTGTTGGAGATGTCCACCGCGATCACGAAGTCGGCGCCGAGTTCGCGCGCGGCATCGACCGGCACCGGGCTGACCACGCCGCCGTCGACATAGTGCTTGCCGGCGATCGTGACCGGCTCGAACACACCGGGAATGCTGCTGGATGCGCGCACCGCCTGGCCGGTGTTGCCGCGCACGAACACCGTGCGCTTGCCGGTCTCCAGCTGGGTCGAGACCGCCGCGAACGGGCGCGCGAGCCGGTCGATCGGGGTGGCGTCGACCTGGCCGTTGACGTAGTCCTGCAGCGCCTGGCCCTGGACCAGGCCGCCGGAGAACAGGCGCACGTCGCGGATGCTGGACTCGTCCAGCGCGACCGCCTTGCGCTGCATCTCGAACGGATCCATGCCGCTGGCGTACAGGGCTCCGACCACGCTGCCGGCGCTGGTGCCGGCGACGGTGTCGACGCGGATGCCGTTGGCCTCCAGCATCTTGATCACGCCGATGTGGGCGAAGCCCTTGGCCGCGCCACCGCCCAGCGCCAGGCCGACCTTCAGCTCAGGCGGTGGCGGAACCGGCGCCAGCGTGGACGCGTCCGGACGGGTCGGATTGCCGCCGCAGGCGGCCAGCAGGACGGTCGCGGCGGCCAGCAGCGCGGTTCGACGAAGCGGACGGGGGATGTGGGATCGCATGCGGGGGCCATCGACAGGCAGTGACGCCGCAGCATAGCCGGGCCGGTGGCGACAAAATCGACTGGCGGCCAAACGGGGCGCCGGGCAGCGCACCGGCGGAGCGCTCGCATCGCGCCGGGCAAGGCGCCCTCTCCCCCAATCGGGACCGGGGGAGAGGGTTGGGGTGAGGGGGCAAGGCCGTTGACGCGGAGGGCCTCGCCCGGCACGCCCTAGAAGTTGTTGTCGCCGTCCAGCAAGCGGCCGAAGCCGCCGAGCACCGAGCCCTCGCCGCGGTTCTGGCCGCCGGCCTGCGGCGCAGCCGCCAGCATGCGGCCGGCCATCCGCGAGAACGGCAGCGATTGCAGCCAGACCTTGCCAGGCCCTTTCAGCCGCGCGAGGAACACGCCCTCGCCGCCGAACAGCATGCTCTTGATGCCGCCGACCTTGGTGATGTCCATCTGCACGCTGTGGTGATAGGCGACCACGCAGCCGGTGTCGACGTCGAGGTGCTCGCCGGCGGCGAGTTCGCGCTCGACGATGGTGCCGCCGGCATGCACGAACACCCAGCCGTCGCCCTCCAGCTTCTGCATGATGAAGCCTTCGCCGCCGAACAGGCCGGTCAGGATCCGCCGCTGCAGGTGGATGCCGATTGAGACCCCGCGCGCGCCGGCCAGGAAGCTGTCCTTCTGGCAGATCAGCCGGCCGCCGTGCTCGTCGAGCTTCATCGCCAGCACCGTGCCCGGATACGGCGCGGCGAAGGCGACGTGGGCCTTGCCGTGGCCGGTGTGGGTGAAGGTGGTGGTGAACAGGCTCTCGCCGGTGACCACGCGCTTGCCGGCCGCCAGCAGCTTGTCGAACACGCCGCCGCCCTGACCGCTGTGCGAGCCGTCGCCGAACACCGTGTCCATCTGCACCGTCGCGGCCTTGTACATCAGCGCGCCGGCCTCGGCGACCGCGGTCTCGCCCGGATCGAGCTCGATCTCGACGAACTGCATGTCGGTGCCGACGATCCGGTAGTCGATGTCGTCGCTGCGGCCCTTGGACGACGGCGCCGGCGGCGGCATGTGCGCGGGCAGCGCGCCGCTCGCATCGGCGAACTCCGGCAGCGAACGCGCCGCCTGCCAGCCGGACAGACCCTCGCGCCAGCACTGCGCGGCGGGATTCTGGCGGACATAGGCCTTCGCGGCATCGGTATCGAGCGGACCCACGCGCTCGCCGCCGGGAGGAACGAAATACCACTGGCTCATCGGGCAATCCTTTGGTTGGTGTGTCACATCGAAGCGCCAGAGTGTAGCGGGCGCGCGGAAATGGACATCGGCCGGAGGTCATCCACGCGACGCGGGGCGCGGCAAAGCGCTTTGATTGTAAGGGGGCTTTCTGCACCGTAGCGACCCAACTATTTGCATTGAGCCATGCAACATGGCTCACCGCCCAAGAGTGCACGTGGATGGTGTCTAGAACTTCGGTCGCGGTGCGGTCAAGAATAAGGTCCGTATCAGTTTGTCGTGATATGGCATGCGATCATATCGACCGCTCGCCGCAAGCATGTCGTCACGCTTGCTTCGACGTCGCGCCAGCTGGTAAGAAGACAGTCCAAGTCCTGAAGTGATATCAGGCACGGCTGGGTCGAATTCAAGGAATGTCTCCGCCAACCAGGGGACAACCGTATAAGGGCAGGAGACAGTACTTCATGAGTGGGACCGTGATCGCGCGCGCAGCGGCAAGGGCTGTGTACTCCGGGTGCTATCCAAAGCGTTTCGACCTCAGAACCGCTCTCGTATCCGCCATCGGGCTTGGCCTTGTTCTGACCGTTGCCAATGTCAGCGCGCAAAGCGGCATTGACCCTGGCGACTCGGGAGGCACAAGTTCCCAGACAGGTATTTCGCCGTCCGACGAATACCGCAAGCGCATCGAGGCGGCCCAGTCGATCGCGCCGATGGATCACGGCTTGTTCGGCGAGAACGTGAGTCTCTACAACGGCGCCACCGAGTTCGTGGTGACCGACATCGACGTGCCCGGCAACGACGCACTCCCGGTGAAGCTGTCGCGTCGGCACTCGGTGGAGCTGCAACCCCAGGGGACGCATACCTACGACATACGCCTGGGCGGTCTCGGAAACTGGGATATCGATGTGCCGCACATGGCGGCTACCTATGCGCAGGCCAATGGTTGGCCTGATCAGCGATGCTCGCTGGGCAGCGTTCCGCCAATCAATCAGGGGCCATTCGACAGGACTGAAGTCTGGCAGGGCATTTCCATCCATGTCCCGGGGCGCGGGAACACCAGCGCGCTGGGAATCCAGACCCAGACGCCCAAGCCTTCGAGTGGTCAGTATCGCCTGGCTACCAAGGAGCGTGATGTCATCGACTGCATAGCGATGAAGAGCGGTCTCTCGGGCGAAGGCTTCCGGATGACGACGACTTCCGGAATAAAGTACTACTTTGACGTCGGTGTCACCCGTACAGCCGCGCCCCTGCAGCGATCGATTCCCGACAGCAATGGCTCGCCGCAGGTCTGGCTACGCTACCGAGATCGGTACTACCTCCTGGCCAGCAAGATCGAGGACCGATTCGGAAACACCGTACAGTTCCAATACAACGCATCCGGATACCCCACCCGCATATGGTCCAGCGATGGTCGAGAGATCCTCTTGACCTACAGCGGCGGGCGGCTGGTCAGCGCCACCAGCCATGGCCGAACCTGGCAGTACCAGTACAACTCGAATGCCGGCCAGTACCAGCTTCAGACCGTGACTCGGCCCGATGCAAGCGTGTGGGGATACACATATTCCAGCAACCTCAAGCCCTACGCTTCGGGCTACGACGGCTTACCGCCCCTTCCCTATTGCCAGAGCGCGTCGCCGCTGTCGGAGGAGGCCTACACACTGACGGCCACGCACCCGGGCGGGGCCAGTGGCACCTTCACGTTCTCCAATCGTCGTCACTATCGGAGCGGCGTCCATGCCACCGAGTGTGCGCTGAACAGCTACTCCCATCCGGAGAATCCGTCGTTCCTGCTGCTTGTTCCGAACTACTTCGATGTGATGGGCCTGGATTCCAAGAGCATCTCGGGACCGGGCATCAGTCAGGTGATGAGCTGGTCGTACGACTACGGGTCGACCTTCGAGTCCCTGTGGGGCAGTCGTACGGAACCGGCCAGCTATCCCTGCACGGCCTGTACCGCCACCAAGGCGGTGACGGTGACGAATCCGGATGCCAGCAAACAGAGATATACCTTCGGCATGCGGTACAGGGACAACGACGGACGTCAGTTAGCGGTCGAGACTCTGACGACGAACGACACCGTGTTGCGAAGCGAAAGCACTCAGTACATGGCGGACTCCGCCGTTCCCCAGCAGCCCTTCCACGGGCTGTATGGGACGGTTCTGGGCGGTTCTGCGGATCCTGCCTCGGCCTATGTGCGTCCGGTCGTGGCAACCTCTATCGTGCAGGACGGGGTAACCTTCAATCGGACACATAATACGTTCGACCTATATGCCCGGCCGCTGAGTGTCACTCGCTCCAATACTCAGGGCTACTCGCGTACAGATGTCAGCGCCTACTACGACGAAACTGCGCTGTGGGTGCTGGGCCAGGTCAAGAAGACAACTTGTACGGCCTCGACACCAGCGGATTCGGCCTGTGATGGTGGTACTGACTCCGTGGAGTCGCAGACCGACTACGGTTGGAAAGCGATGCCATGGAAGACCTACAGCTTTGGCAAGCTTCAACAGACACTCGCCTATCATACGACGGTATCGCCGGGCACCATTTCCTCTATCACCGACGGACGAGGGAACACGACCCTGCTGGCGGGTTGGAAGCGAGGCATTCCGCAGAGCATCATTTATGCCGATCAAACCGTGCAGTCGGCAATCGTAGAGGACGACGCAACGATCGCTTCGGTCACCGACGAGAACGGCTACAAGACCTGCTATGCCTATGACACCATGGGACGCCTCAAGAAGGTGACGTATCCATCGGAGTCCTCGGCGGGAGTATGCGATACCAGCACATGGAGTCCGATCACCCAGAGCTTTTCCCCGGTAGCTGCGAGCGAGTACGGCATTCCGGCGGGTCACTGGCGGCAGGATGTCGTCAACGGAAACGCCCGCAAGAAGACCTATTTCGACGCGCTGTGGCGCCCGTTGCTGGTGCGCGAGTACGACGCCGGAAACGTGACCGCCACCCAGCGCTTCACCCGTTTCGCCTACGACCATGAGGGGCGGACGACCTTCGCCTCGTACCCGAGCACCGCCAGCAGCCCTGTCACCGGCACCCATACAACCTATGACGTGTTGGGTCGGACACGGGTGGTCGAGCAGGACTCCGAGCTCGGCGCCCGATTGCGCACTACGACCAACTACCTCACCAACACCAGCGGCCACTACTCGCTGATCACCGATCCCAAGGACAACCAGACCCGCACCTGGTACCAGGCGTTCGACCAGCCCAACTACGAAGCTCCGGTCGAGATTCGGCACCCGGAGGGTGCGGTTACCCATATCAGTCGCGATGTGTTCGGCAAGCCGACGAAGATCCGGCGCAGCAACAGCATTGATCCCGATGGCGGAAGCATGGCCATCGATCGTACCTACACCTACAACTCGCGCCAGGAGTTGTGCCGGATCAATGAGCCGGAGACCGGCGAAACTTTCATGGGCTACGACGCGGCTGGCAACCTGGCCTGGTCGGCGTCGGGCTACCGCTCGGTCGCAGCGGCATGTGTGAATGCCGACGCCGTGGCGGCACGACGCGCCGATCGCAACTACGATCAGCGCAACCGGATCATTTCGTTGAGCTTCCCGGACGGCCGCGGCGACACCACCCATACCTACTGGCCCGATGGGTTGCCGCATACCGTCACCGCCAACAATGGCGACGGTAACGTCATCACCACCAGTTATGGCTACAACCGGCGTCGTCTGCCGGTCCGTGAGCGGATGCAGTGGAACAACATCGACTGGTCGATCAGCAGCTACTACAACTCCAGCGGCCATCTGTCGTCGCAGACAGTTCCCGGATCGCTGGAGATCGACTACGCGCCCAACGCACTGGGCCAACCGACCAAGGCGGGCCCCTATGCAAGCAATGCCAGCTACTACCCGAACGGTGCGATCAAGCAGTTCACCTATGCCAACGGAATCGTCCATACGCTGAGCCAGAATGCACGGGGCCTGCCGGAGACCAGCACCGATGCCTACGGCGCCACCAAGTTCCTGGCCGACAGCTACGACTATGACGCCAACGGCAATGTCGCAGCGATCACCGACGGCGCGACCGGCACCAACCAGCGCGGCAACCGCGATATGGTTTATGACGGCCTGGATCGCCTGACCGGCACGACCTCGCCGATGTTCGGCACCGCAACCTATGCCTACGACGTGCTGGACAATCTGACCCGGGTCAAGCTCAGTGGCGGCACCGCGATACGTGACCATCATTACTGCTACGACAGCAGCTGGCACCTGACCAACATCAAGGCCGGCAGCTGCAGCGGAAGCACGGTGATCGGCCTGGGCTACGACCCGCAGGGCAATCTGAGCAACAAGAGCGGCACCACGTTCGAGTACGACTACGGCAATCGCCTGCGCACCAGCAGCGCCGGAAATACCAGCTACGTGTACGACGGTTTCGGCCGTCGGGTCCGCGACTACACCGGCGGCAGCAAGTACAGCCTGTACAGCCAGAGCGGGCAGCTGGTGTACGCGAACGACCTGCGCAAGCGCAGGCAGCACTGGTACATCTATCTGGGCGGCAGCCTGGTCGCCGAGCGCGAGCGCAATCCCGACGACGGCTCGGTGCGCAACCTGTACCAGCACACTGACGCCCTAGGCAGCCCGGCGGTGGTGACCGATGCCAGCCGTGTCGTGGTCGAGCGCAGCGAGTACGAGCCCTACGGCAAGGTGCTGAATCGTCCGCTCAAGGACGGCCCCGGCTATACCGGACACGTCGAAGATACTGCGACTGGCCTGATCTACGCCCAGCAGCGCTATTACGACGACGATATCGGGCGGTTCCTGTCGGTTGATCCGGTGACGCCGTACGACGATCCGGTGGGGCAGTTCAATCGGTATCGGTATGGAAACAATAATCCGTACAGATATACGGATCCGGATGGGCGTCTAGATTGGGAGATGCTCGCAGATTCATTTAAGGGCGAAGTTGCATTCACATTGGGATTGCAGGCTAAAGTAAAGGTCGGTCCTGCAAAGCTTAGTGCTGGGTTAGGTGAGGCCTCATATGGTGCAGGGGCAACTCTTGTAGATGTATACGGTTTTGCTGAGACATCTGGGCCATCGTTAGCAATTGAAGCTGGAAAGGTGGGCGTTGGCTATCGCGGGTCTGTTGAGCGATCTGAGATTGGACGAGGAAACATGCCTTATAGGGAGCTTCAGTCCGAGGGTGGGTGGATGTTCGGGTTCAAGGACATGCAAGCTGATGTTGATCTTGACAACTCCTCAGAGATCGGTGCCTCGGTTAGCGCTTTTGTTGTTAGGGCATCTGTTGGAGTCGATATTGGAAAGGCTACCGAGGCGATATTCTCAGAGTCGAAGGCAAGCAATGGGTCGAATTTTAGTGGGCCGTCTGTTGTAGAGGTAAGTGGAAGAATAGATTCGGCAAGGCTTGAAAAAGAGGATGGTAGGTAATGCCTCTTGAAGGTAGGGTGCTCCGCCGGACAGTTGCAGAAAACATTGCGTTAAATCATCCATTGATGCTGATGCTTGCTTGGATAGTGTTTGTCTCTGGGTTTTGTGGTCTGCTTGTTTCATATGGAGCGAGTGTTTTGTATCCTCGCGCACCAGCACTATTGGAATATGGAGCTGCTTGTTTCCTTGCAGGAGCTCTTATCAGTGGCATAGTACTTATGATTGCTAGCACTTTTGTGGCAATGAGGTATAAGGGGTTGCCCGGTCTCGTTAGGTTTGTTGCCATAACTTGGATCATTCCGTACTTTGGTGTTTCCATGTACTTGTTGCTTGCGAGATACGTGGCGAAAGATAGAGGGAAGTAGGGAAGTAGGATTGGAAAACACAGGTCAGAGTCGTTTTTCTGATTGCCCATTACGCACAAGGCCCGCATTGCTGCGGGCCTTGTTGCTTGTGTGGTGGCAGGCTACGGCGATCGGGCTCGCATGGAGTCAAGCATCTGAGTGATGGCTTTGGATAGTGTCTGGATATGTTCAATCTGCTACAGCGGCTCGGTGCCGGACCGCGGCTGCCGGCATTGCGTCGCGCCGGAGTGTACAAGTTGAGTAATTACCCGACACTCGGGCCTCGGTAGAGGCGGTCAGGCGACGAGTTTCTCAGCTTCGGTTTCGGCTGTCTCCTCGGGTTCGGGAACGATGGACGGCAGGGCTTTCAGTTGCAGGGCATCGCGCAAGGCCATTGCCGGCGTGCGACCTTTGAGGCGGTAACCTTGGTGGCTACGTTCGAGGTTGTAGTAGCGCAAGAAGGTGTCGAGGTCGCGCTGGATTTCGGCGGGCGTGATGTACCAGGTCTGGCGCCCTGCAACGCGGAAGCACTCATCGAGCAGTGTGCGGTTCATGCGTTCGACGAAGCCGTTTGTGCGCGGCGTGGTGATCTTAGTGGTGCGGTGCTCGATGCCTTCCATCGCCAGCAGCAACTCGAAGGGATGATGGTCTGGCTTGCCGCAGAACTCGCGGCCATTGTCGGTGAGCACGGCCTGCACGGGCACGCCGATCGCTTCGTAGAAAGGCAGCACGCGTTCGTACAGGGTGTCGCGGCGGTGATGGGCATCTTGCTGGTGTAGACCTTGGCGAAGGCCAGCGAGCAGAAGGTGTCGACTACGACCTGCACGTAGACCTTGCCAACGCCCTTGAGCGTGCCCCAGTAGAAGGTGTCCTGGCAGAGCAATTCGCCGGGCGCGGAGGATTCGACGTGTTGCTGCGGGATGACTTCGCTGCCGGCTTTCTCCAGTAGGCGCAGTTGCGCTTCGGAGAGCACGAAGGTGGTATCGCGGACTTGCGCTTCCAGACGCAGCAGGCGCTTGTGGCGGGTGAGCAGGTCGTGGCGTTGCCACACGCCGCGCACGCCGGACGGGCTGACTTCCACGCCTTGCAGACGCAGTTGGTTGGCAACGAACTGCGAACCCTTGGTGGGGAAGTTGAGGCAGAAGTCGAGGATGGTTTTCTCGACTTCGGGCGAAACGCGATTGGGATGCGGTCCGCGTGGGCCGCGGCGCTGTTCGACCAGAGCGGCCACGCCACCGGTCTGGAAGGCACGCTTGATCTCGTAGAACGAGTCGCGGTGATAGCCCATCAGTTGACAGGCCTTGGAGACGTTGCCGAGTTCTTCGGCCAGTTGCAGCAGGGACAGCTTGCGCTTGGTACGCTGGGATGCGGCGGTCATCTGGGTGCTCCGGTTCGGTTGGACAGGTGTGGTAACCACCAATCTACCGAAGGCCCAGGTGTCCGCCCTTTTCATGCTCGGAAAGGGCGGACTGTCGGGTAAATACTCAACTCATACACGATGGATGGTTCCGTACGGCAACCGACGAAGTCGCCCTGACAGTCGGGCAGGACACGCTGCCGGTTCGCAGCAGGATGCTGAGTGCCTACTGTCCAGGTGGATGTGGAGAGCATCGTGTCGAGCCGCGAGGTGAGCTGGTCGGCTTCATCGCCTACGATGCATTCGGTGACGCCGAGCAGCTCGCGGGCAGTCCGGACAAACGGCTTCGATTCTCGGCATCGCCGGCCTATTGCCAAGAGTGATGCGACAAGCCCGCCATTCGTCGGGCCTGTCAGAAGCGGGGTAGAGCCCGCCAGGCGCGTTGCCGTCGGGGCTGCGCGATCGAACCCGCCAGGAACGCGCGCCCTGCCGTAAGCAACAAAGATGGACACTCTCATCAGTGCCCCGTAACGGGCGCGCCTGTTGGTTGCGGTGAAAAGCGCTACCTATCGCTCAATGGTCCCTCCCCCCGGGGCCTCATCCTCTCCCGCTTAGCTCTCGACCGGGGTGAGGCCGAGCGGTTGGTAGAGCTCCGCCGCCTTCAGGTCGGTGGCCTGCGGGTCGAGCTCGATCCGATAGGGCAGGCCGGTGAAGCTGTCCCGGGCGAAGAACACCAGTCGGCTGTCGAACAGTTCCGGAGCCTTGATCTCGTCGAAGTCGGGAACGCCGAAGTCGCAGAGCCGGATCACGCCCGGGCGCCACGGCAGGGACGGGTCTTCGGTGGCCAGCCGCGCGCGAAAGGCGGTGGCGTAGTCGCCGGGGGCGGTGATCACGCTGAAGTCGTCGCCCAGCAGCAGATGGTTCGCCAGTTCGGCCAGCCGCGATGCGGCCGAGGGCTGCAGCAGTCCGGGCGCAAGCGCCACGAGCTTGTCGAGTCGGACGACCTTGTGGGCGCCGCCGACAATGACGGCATTGGGGCCGTCGAAGCTGAGGTCCAGTTCGATATCCGGGAGTGCGTCGGTCATGAGTTTGCCTTTCTCGTCCATGTGATGGGCCATCATCGGCCCGGTACTGTCCCTGTGTCGGCCGTCGTGACGCGCGGTCGTGCCGGATCGGGTCCTGGATCGCAGACTAGCAAATCCGCTTCGGCGGGGAGGTGGCCGACTGATCCAGGACAAGGGTCAGTGTCGATCTTCGTGCGCGAAAGCGGTCGAATCCGGCCAGGTTCCCGGGCGCGGACTCGCCCGGTGAAAGAGTACCCTGGCCCCTATTCTGTGTCCTGACAGATACAGACAGCGCTATCAATGAAGCCATCGTCGTTGAGCGGGCCGAGGGTGTCGCCTTTGAATCCCTAGATGGGTTGCACTGCCTGTCATCTTCCCCTGATACATGACGCTTGAACTAAGCCGGGCCGCGAAGTGGCTTCGAATTGAATGAACTGCTAGGCAATGGCTCAACTACAACCATATGCCTTCTCGTTCTGAGCGAGAATCTCGCGGCGCACGTCGTCAGGCAACCAGTCCATCGTCAGATACTTGCGAGTGAGCTCAACAGCAGACAGGCAGCTTCTCTTGTCACCAACCGAAAGCAGGTAGCGAACGTATCTCAGACCGGTCAGCGGCTCCCATGCCGCGGACTGGCGTAGCCAGCCGATGGCGCCGCTCTCGTCTCCAATGGCCAAGTGGTGGCATTCGAGCGATACGCTTGCCCCAATGTTGCCTCGGCTTGCCTCATCCTCAGCAGTCCTCATCTCATCTTGGGACATTCGACTGGCAACGCCGCAGCCGGCAGGTCTCCAGCTAGCTTCAGCTGGAGCGGGACCAACGCTTAAAGCAAATGCGAGGATGACTGCAAGCATGGCCCAACACCTGAGTTAAGCCGAACCGAGAAGGGGCTTCGGCATGAATGAACTGTTAGGACGCATCCGGCGGCATCCCGTAGAACGATAGCTCAATGCTGCAGCCAAGCTCACTGGCCAATAGAACCAGCGGGCGCGGGATCCGATAGCAAGGCCATGGGCGATCCTCGGTAGCCAGATCATAGAGACCGAAGTCGATGGTAGCAGCCGAGAACCCAAGGCTCCTGACAAGCAGGAAGTCTTGCTTGTGCCTTCGGATGAACTGGGAAGCTTGGGCGGCTTGCTCGACAATGCCATAAGCGCCTGATAGCTCAATGTTGAATCCGGAAATATTGATCGGGCCGCGGCTCTTTGGAGTGCCGGGGGCGCCCTTCCAGAAGACGCGGCTGGGCTGGATCGACGAAGTTGCGAGAAATCGACGGACCTTGACCGTTGAGCCCGAAACGCGAAGCATGCATGCCGGCATGTATGCGCCCTGACGCCTGATTCAAGCCGAGCCGCGAAGCGGCTTCGGTATGGGTGAATTGTTAGGCGTCATACGGTGCTGGCGCCTGCTTGCAAACGTTGACCTCGTCTGCCCGCCAGCTACCGCGCTCGAAAGAGCAGAGCAGGAGGTGGCCGGTCGCTGACGATACCCTTAGAACTTGATTGTCTGGCGCCGCTAAGTGGAGAGCTACTTCCTGTCCAATCAGGTCTGCCCATGTGGTCGAGGCCGATACATCGAAGTCCGTGAGCCGAGCATCCGGCAGGAAGTGCGACGAACCCTGGGTGCCGATAGCGTACTGGACAGGCTCTCCGACCCACGAGACAAAAAGCTTCTGGCCGTCTTGAAAGGTCAGCGCAAGCTCCCCGCCAAAGTCATGGGTCTCGTCACGCTCTGCGGCATCTACGACGAGTTCATCGCCCTCGAAAAGCCTGTAGTGGATCGCTGTGAGCTTGGACATGACGCCTAAGGCCTGAACTGAGCCGAGCCACGAAGCGGCCTCGGCTTGAAAGAATTGTTAGGCGCCATGCTGGGCCGCGCAACCTGCGCTTGCAAGATGTGCCAGGATCGCCGAGAAGCTCGCGAAGTACGGATTGGCATCTAGGTGGTTGAGCTCCTTGGCGACCTCAGAGAGCGGGGGATTGGTCGGGGACAAGACCAACTGATAGATGCCATTGCCGACAGTGAATCCGTCGCGGCGATTGGGCGTGAAGAACTCAGGAGACAGGGCCGAACCAGCCTCGTCCCAGAACAGCCAACCGCCACCTTCAACGTCGAGGCCCTCGCAGTAGGCGATGGCCTTCTCGGCGGAGGCAAACACAAACAAGGTTTTCTCGTCAGTAGCGGCAGCAAAGATCATGGTGCCTAACACTTGAATTAAACGGATCCGCGACGCGGCTTCGGTTTGAATGAACTGTTAGATACTCGCGTCAGAAAGTGAGGTGAGGAGCTTCTGCTGTTGCTGATTGGCCTTGTGATGCAGGGCTAGATCTCGTAGCAGATACGGATGGGTAGAGCGAACCAGCTCAAAGGTATCTCGAATGACTCGGTCAATGCGCGGGCCACGCCCCGCTAGCAATGCCACTGCTAGAGCGGGAGTAACAAGGCCAAGAACCTCAGGATACGGTGATGTGTTGAAAGCCAAGGCCTGGAGAGCA
The DNA here is from genome assembly GCF_006546735.2 of Marilutibacter maris. Classification (GTDB taxonomy): domain Bacteria; phylum Pseudomonadota; class Gammaproteobacteria; order Xanthomonadales; family Xanthomonadaceae; genus Marilutibacter; species Marilutibacter maris. The sequence continues at coordinate 23,275 of NZ_VICD02000053.1, forward strand.
TGCGCCCGCCTGAGGCTGTGCGGTTCAGTATCTGCAATGCTCACCAGCTCTGTGGCCCACTCTCCAGCCAATTGTGGGTTGACCTTGGCCAGAGCTCCAACCGGCCAGGATGCAACTGTAACGACTCGATTTGGCTCGCTCTGCTCCTTGGCCGCGGCGAAAGCTTTGGAAAGCGCGGCCAACTGCTCTTTGCCATGGAATTGTTCCGCAGCAGCCGTAATAGATTGGCACCGATACCAGGCATGAGTAATGGTATCGGCTAGCTTGAGCGCAGCCTTAGGGTCGATAGCAGCAAGACGAGAGACCTGAGCTCGGCCTTGGACGTCGCTTGCGGAAACTTCCATGGAGATCTAATTTGCTAGTAGGCCACGAAGATGAGGTGGTATCCGATTCTTGATCAGCTACCGGGTCGCGTCAATCGCGAAAGTCCTGCCAGAAATCAACAATTTTGCCGGCGGTCGTGATGTGCCCGACGGGTCATCATTCTTGTCGAAGGCGGGATATGAAGTCAGTGCGTGCGAAAGAGATGGCTTCTTGTTCGCACAGTGTGCCGGCGCGATCGATGCTCGGGCCCCTGCTCAAGGTACGGAATGGACCCGGCGGCTCTGTTCGTTGTCTCAACTGTCCCCAGGGCTGCGCGTTTCCTGCCCTGATGGCGGCTTGCCGTCTTCGTTCAACGCGCGTCCCTCCGGCACCTTACCCCGCCCGAACATCTCCCCGAAGAAGTCCCCCTCGTTCCAGCGCGGTCGTTCCGGCGCGTCGGCGATGCGTTGGCCGATTTCGGCGTTGAGGTGCGCCAGGCGCGCGGCGTCGTCGTAGCGGATCGGTTGCGAGGCGTCGTCGCCGGGGCGGTGGTAGTGCTCGCGCAGGAAGGCGCCGTTGATCGCGCGGGCGTCGATGCCGTCGCGGCCCTGGTAGCCGCCGACCAGGTAGATCGACGGCACCCCGGCGCGGATGAAGGCGTACTGGTCGCTGCGCACGAAGATCGATTCTTCCGGGATCGGGTCCGGCGACAGCGTCACCCCGATCTTGGCGGCGGCGGCCTCGACCAGCGCTTGCAGGCTGGAGTGTTCGATACCGACCGGGACCGCGTCGCTGGTCGGCGCCAGCAGCACCGGCATGTCCATGTTGACGTTGGCGACCAGCGCGTCGGCGGCGACGGTCGGGTGGCGGGCGAACCATTCCGCGCCGAGCAGGCCCTTCTCCTCGGCGGTGACCGCAACGAACAGCAGCGAGCGCTTCGGCGGCTGCGGCGATTGCGCCAGCCGCTTGGCGGCCTCCAGCATGATCGCCACGCCCAGGGCGTTGTCCAGCGCGCCGTTGTAGATCGAATCGCCGTCGACCGCGGCGCCGATGCCGATGTGGTCGAGGTGGGCGCTGAACACCACGTGCTCGGCGGCCAGTGCCGGGTCGCTGCCGGGCAGCACGCCGACGACGTTGCGCGATTGCACCGGTTCGATCCGGCTGCGCGAAGCCAGGGTCGCGGTGCCGGGCAGGTCGAAGCCGTGCAGGGTCCCGGCGTCGAGGTCGGCGAACAGCTGGCGTGCGCTGTGTCCGCCGGCATCGAGCAGGCGCGGTGCGGCGGCGGCGCTGACCCGGGCGATCACCCGCAACTGCGGGAAGGTGTCCAGGGCGACGCCGTCCGCGCCGCGCAGGCGCATGCCCGGGCGCCGCCAGTTGTCGGCGCGGTGCGCCCACGGGCTGCGCGCGTCCTCGGCATCGGTGGACACGAAGATCGCGCCGACCGCGCCGCGCGCGGCCAGTTCGCGCAGCTTCTCGCGGCCGGAGGCGTGGAAGGCGCGGCGGTCGGTATCGAAGGCCGCCGGCGCGCCGTTGAACAGCACCGCGATCCTGCCGCGCAGGTCGAGCCCGGCGAAGTCGTCGTGCCCCAACGACGGTGCATGCACGCCCTGGCCGACGAACACCATCGGCGCGGTCACGCGCGCCTCGGCGGCATTGAAGTCGGCATCGGGCAGGAACTCGCGCTCGAACGCCAGCGCGACATCGCCGCCGTCGCGATGCACCATCAGCGCCGCGCCCTCGGCCTCGCGGGTGGCGGCCAGCATCGGCACGCTCTGGTAGTAGCTGCGCTGGCCCTGGTCATCCTGGGCGGCCGGGGCCAGGCCGGTCGCGCGCATGCGCTGGGCCACGTACAGCGCGGCCAGATCGTGGCCGCGGCGGCCGGCCTCGCGGCCCTCCAACAGGTCGTCGGCGAGGAAGCGCACATCGGCCTCGATCCGGCGCGCGTCGGCACCGGCGCTGGCATCGTAGGGCTCGGGCTCGGGCGCCGTCGGAGCCGGGGCCGGTTGGCAGGCGGCGATGGCGACAGCGACAGCGACAATCAGGACCTGCGGAGCGAAACGATTCGGGATGCGCATCGGTGATGACGGGGCCGGACGGATGCGCAGCGTACCGCGATGGCCTCCCGCCGTCGGGCGATCCCCCGCACTGCGTTAAGCTGCACCGATGTTCGAACTGGCCGGCGTCCGCAAGCGCTACGCAGCGACCACCGCGCTCGACGGCGTCGACCTGTCGATCGTCAGTGGCGCCACCACCGCCCTGATCGGTCCCAGCGGCGCCGGCAAGTCGACCGTGCTGCGGATGCTGATCGGGCTGGAATGGCCGGATGCCGGCGAGGTGCGCTTCGACGGCGAACCGTTGCAGCGCGCGCGCCTGCCCGAGCAGCGGCGCCGGATCGGCTACGTGATCCAGGAGGGCGGGCTGTTCCCGCACATGAGCGCGGCCGACAACGCCGCCCTGCTGGCGCGCACCCTGGGCTGGCCGCGCGCGCGCATCGAGGCGCGTCTGGACGAGCTGGCGCGGCTGTGCCGGTTGCCGGCCGACGCGCTGCGGCGTTATCCGGCCGAGCTGTCCGGCGGCCAGCGCCAGCGGGTCGGCCTGGTGCGCGCGCTGATGCTGGACCCGCCGGTGCTGCTGCTGGACGAGCCGCTGGGCGCGCTGGACCCGATCATCCGCCACGAGCTGCAGGCGCAGATGCGCGAACTGTTCGCGACCCTGCACAAGACCGTGGTGATGGTCACCCACGATGTCGCCGAGGCCGCGTATCTGGCCGACACCCTGGTGCTGCTGCGGCGCGGGCGCATCGTCCAGCAGGGCAGCGCGCGCGATCTGCACGATGCCCCGGCCACGCCGTTCGTGCGCGAGTTCCTGCACGCCCAGCGCAGCCTGGAGGAGTGCCTGTGAGTCGCCTCGGCCGGATGGTCCTGGCGGCGATGGCTGTCGTGCTCACGCTCGTGCTCGCGGTGGCGACCACGGCCACCGCCGCCGAGCCGCTGCGCATCGGCAGCAAGAACTTCACCGAATCGGTGATCCTGGCCGAGATCGGCGCCCGTGCCGGCCGCGCCCAGGGCCGCGACATCGAGCACCGGCGCCAGCTCGGCGGCACCCGCATCCTCTGGCGCGCGCTGGAGAACGGCAGCATCGACGCCTATCCCGAGTACACCGGGACGCTGGCCCAGGAGCTGCTGCAGATGCCCGGCGCCAGCGACGATGCACTGCGCGCGGCGCTGGCCGAACGCGGACTGGCGATGACCGGGCCGCTGGGCTTCGACAACACCTATGCGCTGGGCATGCGCGCCGATCGCGCGCTGGCGCTGGGGATCGATTCGATCTCCGACCTGGCCGCGCATCCGGGGCTGAAGATCGGCCTGAGCAACGAGTTCATGCAGCGCGCCGACGGCTGGCCGGGCCTGAGCGCGGCCTACGGGCTGCCGCAGCGCGCCAATGGCCTCGATCACGACCTGGCCTACCGCGGGCTGCAAAGCGGCGCGATCGACGTCATCGACCTCTACAGCACCGACGCGGAGATCGACTACTACGACCTGGCCGTGCTCGCGGACGACCGCCGCTTCTTCCCCGCCTATCGCGCGGTGTTCCTGTACCGCGCCGACCTGGACGCGCGCGCGCCGGACTGGAGCGCGACCCTGGAGGCGATGGCCGGGCGCATCGACGCGACCGCGATGCGGCGGCTCAATGCGCGGGTCAAGCTCGGCCGCGAGAGCGAGGCCGCGGTCGCCGCCGACTGGCTCGGGGTCGAGGCGCCGCAGGCCGGCGGTCGCACGGCACGGATCGCACGCCGCACCGTCGAGCACCTCGGCCTGGTCGGGGTGTCGCTGGCACTGGCGCTGCTGGTGGCGTTGCCGCTGGGCGTGCTGGCCGCGCGCCGGCGCCGGCTCGGACAGCTGGTGCTGTCGCTGACCGGGTTGCTGCAGACCCTGCCGTCGCTGGCGGTGTTCGTGTTCATGATCCCGTTGTTCGGGATCGGCGCCGGTCCGGCGATCGCGGCGCTGTTCCTGTACAGCCTGTTGCCGATCGTGCGCAACACCCACGCCGGCATCACCGGGATTCCACGCGAGTTGCGCGAAACTGCCGCCGCGCTCGGCCTGCCCCCGCGCACGCGGCTGTGGCGGGTCGAACTGCCACTGGCGCTGCGCACCATCCTGGCCGGCATCAAGACCGCGGCGGTGATCAACGTCGGTACCGCCACGCTCGGCGCACTGATCGGCGCCGGCGGCTACGGCCAGCCCATCCTGACCGGCATCCGCCTCGACGACATCGGCCTGATCCTGGAGGGCGCGGTGCCGGCGGCGGCGCTTGCGCTGGCGGTGCAGGGTCTGTTCGAGCTGGTCGAGCGCGCGCTGACCCCGCGCGGCCTGCGTCTGGCGCCGCGCCGTTGACGCGGCCGGGGCGGTTCCGCCCGGCGGCACCCCTTCCCGATCCAGAGGACACCGTCATGCCCCCGATCCAGCGTCATCGCATCCGGCTGCCGGACGTGGACTTCAGCCGCAAGCTGGAGAGCGACGTGTATTTCATGCTCGACGACGCCGACGGCGGCAGCCGGCGGATCCGCTTCCACGACTACGACGCCATCTACGCGGTGCCGGGCCTGTACGAGCAGATCTTCTACGAGCGGCTCAAGTGCGATTCGCCGCGATTCCTGGCGCAGCGGCTGGAAGAGGTGCTCGCCGCCGCCGGCGACGACCTCAACCGCCAGCGGGTGTTCGATTTCGGCGCCGGCAACGGGATGATGGGCGAGGCGCTGGCCCACCACGGCGTGTCGCGCCTGGTCGGGCTCGACATCTCCGCGGCCGCGGAATCGGCGCTGCACCGCGACCGTCCCGGGCTGTACGACGCCTATTACGCCGCCGACATTACCGGCGACGCCCCAAGCCTGCGCGAGGCGCTGCGACGCTGGCACTTCACCTGCCTGACCACGGTCGCGGCGCTGGGATACCACGACATTCCCGCCGCGGCGTTCCGCGAGGCCTTCAACCTGGTCGGCGACGGCGGCTGGATCGCCTTCAACATCAAGGAGACCTTCCTCGGCGAGTCCGACGACAGCGGCTTCGCGGTGTTCATCAAACGCCTGATCGCGGGCGAGTTCCTGCAGCTGTACCACCTGGAACGCTACCGCCACCGCATCTCGATCGAGGGCAATCCGCTGTACTACTGCGCGGTGATCGGCCGCAAGCTGGCGCCGCTGGTGGCGTGATCGCGCACGGCCCGCGTCGAGCGGGCCGCGGCGTGGCGTCAGTCGGTATCCAGGGGCTTGGCCGCGCCTGACTTGCGGACGTCGGTGTCGTCCCCGTCTTCGGCGCCGTCGGCGCTCGCGGCATTGGCGAGCAGGTCGATCTCGCGGTCGGGCAGCGCGACCACCAGGGTCTGGTAGCTCCAGCGCTTGCGCTTGCGGGTCGCCTCGACATAGACGGTGGCCTCGCCGTCGGGGCCTTCCACCCCGATCGACAGGTCGGCCTCGCCGGCGTCGTTGTTGATGTTGATGTTGCCGCTGGGCATGAAGCCGGCCTCGATCGGCTCGCCCAGCGCCGCCACCACCTCGGCCGAGGCACGCGCCTCGGCCAGCGCGTGCCGGTAGGGTTCGGACGAGCGCATCATGCCCGAGACCAGCGACAGCAGGCCGAAGATCGCCGCCGCCATCAGCCCCAGCAAGGACAGGCCGATGACCGGCACCGCCCATTTCCAGTTGCGCTGCCACCAGTTGCGTTGACCGATGGCGCCGGCCGCCTCGTGCTGTGTCATGTCTGTTGGGCCCCCTGCCCGATACCGTCCGCGATCGCGTTCCAGTCTGTCGGCCGCGGTCGCACGGTTCAAGTCGGTGTGGCCGGTGTCGCGCGCAAACAAAACGGCCGCCCGGAGGCGGCCGTGGAAGCAGGGTTCGAATCGCGGGTCAGAAACGCGCTTCGATGCCCAGGGTGAAGGTGCGCACGTCGACGTCCGCATCGAAGGGCTTGGCCTTGATGAAGTCGTAGTTCAGGCCCAGGCCGAAGGTCGGGCTGAAGTCGTAGCCGACACCGACGCCGAAGTACGGATCGGTCGAGGAGTCCTCGGCGCGGCCGAACCCGGTGACCGAGACGTCGGTGGTGGTGCGGATCACGCCAGCGCGGCCGGAGATGTAGAAGCCGTGGTGCGGGTCGGTGAAGTTGCGCTTGCCGGTCACGCCCAGGCCGAAGCCGTCGATCTCGGCCGACCCGGTGCTGTCGGAGTCCTCGCCGAGATTGCTGTAGAAGCCCTCGATCGCGATCGTGCTGTTGAAGTAGTAGCCACCGCGCAGGCTGAAGGCGGTGTCGCTGCCGTCCGCGCCGTCGACTTCGATGTCGCTGTTGCCGACTTCGCCACGCACGAACATGCCCGCGCCGTTGGCGGCCATCGCGGTGGTGGAGAAGCCGCCCAGGGCCAGGGCGATCGAAAGGGCCAGGGTCTTGTTCATCTGGGATGATCCTTGATTCGGTGTCCGCCCGTCATTGGGCCGCCGGCACCATGCCCAAGCCACCGGCCCGAGTCAACTCAGCGGCCATGACAGGCATTCCGCGACGGCGGTCACGGCGACTTCGCGAACGCGGGCGCGGGTCGGCGCCGGATCAGTGATCGCGGCGGCGGAACGGCAGCACGGTGCCGGTTTCCTCGTCGTCCCGGCGCTGCCAGATCACCGGCACGTCGCGCGGCGACTGCGGCTCCAGCTCGTTGCGGTCGGCCTCGGCGGTGGCGTCCAGCTCTTCCTCGTCCTCCCAGCTGTAGCGCTTGCGCGGCGGCTGCGGGTCGAGCCGGCTGAACAGCCAGGCCGCGACCACTCCGCCCAGCGCACCGCCCAGGTGCGCCTGCCACGACACCCCCGGCTCGCGCGGCAGCACCGTCAGCAGCATGCCGCCGTAGAACAGGAACGCGGCCATCGACGCCGCCACCGCCGGACGGTCGCGGCGCAGCAGGCCGAGCAGGAACACCATGAACATCAGCCCGTGGGTCAGGCCGCTGGCGCCGAGGTGGTGGCTGCCGGGATGGCCGAGCAGCCAGGCGCCCAGGCCGGAGCCGATCCAGATCAGCGGCAGCGCCCGCGCGGTCGCCTTCGGATACATGCCGCCGGCGAGGGTGCCGAGCATCAGCAGGGCGATCGCGTTCGCCGCCAGATGCTCGAACGAGCCGTGCAGCAGCGGCGCGGTCAGCACTCCGAGCAGGCCGCTCCATTCGCCCGGGTTCACCGTCCAGCGACCGACATCGAAGCCCGGCTGTGCCAGGAACACCGCGGTCAGCACGCCGATGAAGGCGAGGCTGAGGTTGAACGCGCGCAGCCAGCGGCGCTTGTCGGCCTGGCGCTGGGCCTGGCTGTCGGGGATCTCGGCGTCGGTCGGCAGGTGCATGAAACACACATGGCAGCCGCCGGCGCCGATTGCAAGCCGGCGCCCGTCCCGGCCGTGCGGGCGGCTGTGTTTCGCGGACGGGACGGTCGCGCGGCCGTCCGCTCAGCGCGCGATCAGCACCAGCAGCGAGCGCCCGTGCAGGCCGTACACCGTCCACTCGCCGCCGATCGGGTCCTCGGCGCCGGGCAGGCGCACCGCGTCGGCGCCCTCGTTCCAGGCCGCGGTGTCGGTGACCCGGTACCAGCTCTTGCCGGCGCCGGGCCAGGGCAGGGTGAAGTCCACCGGCCCCGACCAACCGTTGTAGGCGACATAGATCGCACTGGCCGGGTCGCCGAACTCGCTGCCGTCGATGCGCCAGGCGATCGCGTGGTTGCCGCTGTCGCCGAAGTAGCCGGCATCGGCCTGCTGACCGTCGGGACGGAACCAGCGCAGCTGCTCCATCACGTTGCCGTTGTTGTCGCCGCCGGAATAGAACTGCGCCGGACGCAGCGCCGGATGCGCGGCGCGGAAGCCGAGCATCCGCCGGGTGAAGGTTTCCTGGTTCGCCTCGTGGCTGTCGCGGGTCCAGTACAGCCAGTTGGCCGGCGAATCGAGGTTGTAGGGGTTGTTGTTGCCGAACTGGGTACGCAGCGCCTCGTCGCCGCCGGTGAACATCGGCACCCCGGCGCTGAGCAGCAGCAGGGCCATGCCGGTGCGCGCGGCCTGGCGCTGCGCGGCCGCGGCGCCGCCCTGGTCCCAGCTGTTGTTGTGGTCCTCGCCGCCGTCGGAGGGGCCGTAGGGCCAGGGCTGGTTGTTGAGCTTGCTGTTGTAGGCGTAGAGGTCGTTGAGGGTGAAGCCGTCGTGGGCGGCGAGGAAGTTGACCGAGTGCCAGGGCCGTCGGCCGTCGTCCTGGTAGAGGTCGGACGAGCCGGCGAAGCGGGTCGCCAGCGCGCCGGTGGTGACCGTCTCCAGCCCCAGCTTGTTCTGCTTCTTGCGGATGCGGTCGCGGTAGTCGCCGTTCCACTCCGCCCACGCCGACGGGAAGCCGCCGACCTGGTAGCTGTTGCCGCCGATCGCCCACGGCTCGGCGATCAGGTCGATGCCGGCACCGCCGTTGGCCGGGCGCGCCGGCAACTCGGCGGCGATGCGGTTGAGCGCGGTGCCGGCGTCGTCGCGGTCGAAGTCGAAGCAGCCGTGCTCGCAGCGGTTGCCCAGCACCGAGGCCAGGTCGAAGCGGAAGCCGTCCACGCCCAGGGTGTCGCGCCAGTAGGCCAGCGAATCGACGATCAGGTCCTGGGCGATCGGATTGCGGGTGTTGTAGTTGCCGCCGACCCCGGTGTTGTCCCACGGGTACTGGTGGTCGGCGCTGAGCGAGTAATAGCTGCGGTTGTCCAGACCGCGCCAGGACAGCAGGTTGTAGACGCTGACCCCGTCGCTGCCGCCCCACGGCCCGCCCTCGCCGGTGTGGTTGTAGACCACGTCGACGTAGACCTTGATGCCGGCGTCGTGGAAGGCCTTGACCATCGCCTTGAACTCGCGGGTCGGGCCGCCGACAGACTGGTCCGAGGCGTAGCGACGGTCCGGCGCGAACCAGTTCAGGGTCATGTAGCCCCAGTAGTTGTCGCCCTCGGTCGAGTCGGGATCGAGATCGTTCTGGTCGTTCTGGGTCTCCTGCAGCGGCAGGAACTCGACCGCGGTGACGCCGAGCCCGGCCAGGTAGGCGGCCTTCTGCGCGGCGCCGGCGTAGGTGCCGCGGATCGACGCCGGCAGCGCGGTGTCGTTCATGGTCAGCCCGCGCAGGTGGACCTCGTAGATCACCTCGTCGCGGAAGGCGCGGGTCGGCTTGCTGCCGGTCGAGCCGGCCTCCTCGGCCAGCACGATGCCCTTGGGCGCGCAGGCGGCGCTGTCCTTGTGGCGATGGGCGGCGCCGCTGGCGTAGACGGTGCCGTCGCTGCAGCCGGGGCCGATCGGATCGTGGCTGATCTCGCGCGCGTACGGGTCGATCAGCAACTTGTTGGGATTGAAGCGGTGGCCGGCGGCATCGACGTCGGCGACGAAGCCGGCGCTGTTGCCCGGCGACCAGGCGGCATCGTGCGGCCAGTTCGGGCCCCAGGCGCGATAGCCGTAGTAGACCGGACCGGTCACGCCCTGCGCCTGCAGGGTCGCGACCGGCACCGTGGCCGACCAGATGCCGGTGGCCGGATCGCGGACCAGGTTCAGCCGCAGCGCCTCGGCGCCGCTGTCGGGGCTGGCGTAGATCCAGGCCTCGATCCGGCTGGCATGGGCCGAGCGGACCCGGAAGCGGACGCTGTCGCCGGCGTCGACAGGGCGCGCGCCCAGCGCGTGGGCGTCGATCGCCGCGTGGGTCGGCAGCCAGGCCAGGCACAGCGCGCCGGCCAGGCCCAGGGTACGAAGCTTGCGGCTCCGGCCGCGCCTGCGATCGAGCATGGTTCCCTCCCGCGGATGTCCGCTTCTTGCGTGTGCGGCCGACTATCGCATCGGGTGCAGGTGCACAACGGCCGCCTGCAAACGTATTCAGGCGCGGCGTTGCCCAGACCCGGTCACCGCGACGACTCGCGTCAGTCGGCGTCCTCGCGCGGCGGCAGCGCCAGGCTCAGCAGCATCGTCGCGGCCAGGATCGCCGCGACCACGCCCAGCGAGACCAGCACCGGGATCTTGAACACGTCGACGATCAGCATCTTGGTGCCGATGAAGGCCAGCACCAGCGCCAGCCCGTAGGGCAGCAGGTGGAAGCGGTCGGCCATGCCGGCGAGCAGGAAGAACATCGCGCGCAGCCCCAGCACCGCGAACACGTTCGAGGTCAGCACGATGAACGGATCGGCGGTGATCGCGAAGATCGCCGGAATGCTGTCGACCGCGAAGATCACGTCGGTGATCGCGATCATCACGATCACCACGAACAGCGGCGTGTAGAAGCGCCGCCCCTGCCTGACCACGGTCAGCGCGTTGCCCTGGTAGCGCTGGATCAACGGCAGGTGGCCGCGCATCCAGCGCAGCACCGGGTTGCGCGCCAGGTCCGGTTCCTGCCCGGCGGCGATCCACATCTTGATGCCGGTGACCAGCAGGAAGATGCCGAACACGTAGAGCATCCAGTGGAAGCGCGCCAGCAGCGCCGCGCCGATGAAGATCATGATCGCGCGCAGCACGATCGCGCCGAGCACGCCGATCACCAGCGCGCGCTGGCGCTGCTCCTCCGGCACCGCGAAGTAGGTGAACAGGGTCAGGAAGACGAAGATGTTGTCGACCGCCAGCGACTTCTCGACCAGGTAGCCGGTCAGGAACTCCAGGCCGACCCGGCCGGCGACCTCGGCGCCCGCGGTCGCGTGCAGGTAGGCCCACAGCCCGGCGTTGAACAGCAACGCCAGCACCACCCAGCCCATGCTCCACCAGGCCGCCTCGCGCACGCTCACCTTGTGCGGTCCGCCGTGGCGCATCAGCACCAGGTCGACCTTCAGCGCCACTATCACCAGTACCGCGAACATGCCCCACAACAGGGGGCTGCCGATCGTCTGCATTGTCGAAGCGTCTCCAGAACGAAAAAACCCGAACCGCAAGGCTCGGGCCGGTCTGGTTGCGCTCCGGAGGGGATTTCCGGACAGACCTCCGCCTTGCGGCGAAGGTCTCGCTCACGGTCCTGGCGGACCGCCCCCGGGGCCGGAGCGGGCTTGGACGCGGGGTCCAGCCGGCTCGAATTGACGACCTCCAGAGTCGGGAGCTACTCCCCTTCTCGAAGCGGCGATTCTGCGGTCGTCGTCGGTCGGCGTCAATGCGTGCGACGCGGCCGGATGGCCGCGGACCGCCACGACGGGCCGCTACAATAGGTCGATGAATACGACGCTCCCCACCGTCCGGCTCAAGAACGCCTGGAAGTCCAACCATCCGTGGATCTTCCAGCGCCTGGTCGAGAAACCCGCGCAGCGGCCCAAGCCCGGTTCCATCGTCGACGTGGTCGGCGTCGACGGCGAATGGATCGGCCGCGGCTTCTACAACGGCCATTCGCGGATCGCGGTGCGGATCCTGGAAACCAATCCGGCGGTGGCGGTCGACGCCGACTGGTTCGCGCGCAAGCTCGCCGACGCGGTCGCGTTGCGCCGCCAGACCCTGCAACTGGACGCGGTCAGCAACGCCTGGCGCGTGTTCCACAGCGAGGGCGACGGCATCTCAGGCCTGGTCGTGGACCGCTACGACGACCTGCTGGTGGTCGGCTTCTTCAGTGCCGGCGCCTGGCGCCACCGCAGCGAGATCTTCGAAGCGCTGCGCGCGCAGTTCCCCGGCTGCCGCTTCCACAGCTTCGCCGACGAGCACGTGCAGAAGCAGGAAAGCTTCGACTACCGCGACACCCAGGGCACCGAGCCGGCGATCATCACCGAGCACGGCATCCGCTTCCGAGCCGATCCGGCCGGCGCGCACAAGACCGGCTTCTTCGCCGACCAGCGCGAGAATCGCGAATGGCTGTCGCACCGGGTCGCCGGCCAGCGGGTGCTGGACCTGTGCTGCAACACCGGCGGTTTCGCGGTGTACGCGGCGGCGCGCGGCGCGGCCGAGGTGGTCGGCGTCGACATCGATGCCGAGGTGATCGAGATCGCCAAGGGCAACGCCAAGCTCAACGCTCCCTTCGAAAGCGGCGTGCGCCCGCGCTTCGTGCAGGCCGACATCTTCCCGTGGCTGCGCGATGCGGCCAACAACGGCGAGCGCTTCGACGTGGTCGTGCTCGACCCGGCCAAGATGACCCGCGACCGCGACCAGGTGATCCCGGCGCTGAAGAAATACCTGGACATGAACAAGCTCGCGCTGGGCGTGGTCCGTCCCGGCGGCCTGTTCGCGACTTTTTCCTGCACCGGCCTGGTCAGCGAGGAACAGTTCCTCGACATGCTGCGACGGGCCGCGTTCTACGCCGGCCGCACCGTGCAGGTGCTGAAGGTCGCCGGCGCCGGCCCCGATCACCCGTTCCTGGCCCACGTGCAGGAATCGCGCTACCTCAAGGCGGTGTTCTGCCGGGTGGTGGACTAGGGCCTGACGGCTTCGGGACCGCCGGCCCCGAGCGCCACCACCGCGGCAGAACGGCACCGACGGCGCGACCCTGCCGGTAGGGGCGGCAGCGCCGGTACCGCCGGTGCTCAACGGTGGCCGCGGCTCAGTAGTAGTGGCAGGAGAGGGTGCGGCCGTCCCAGTTGCAGCTCATCCGGCTGCTGCGGCTGCCGCTGATCGGGATCCCGTACTGGCCGGCCGCGTACAGCCAGTCGTTCAAGGCGTCCTGGCTGCCGAACTGGTAGTTGCCGACATAGTCGCCGCCGCCGCTGCCGGTCGCGCTGGAGTCGGGGATCTTGTTGCCGTCGCCGTCGTAGCTCTCGCCGGGCACGTAGTCGGCCGTGGTGACGTCGTCCTTGTCGATCCGCATCACCGTCTTGCTGCCGTCGGACCAGTAGACGGTGATGGTCACGAAGTCGAAGCGCCCCATCGTCCCCAGCCAGCCCAGCGCCAGCGACTTGAGCGACACCGTCAGGTTGTTCCAGGTGTTGGAGCCGGTGGTCGCGCCGGTGTAGTGGGCCGCCAGCGCACGCGCGAACTGCCCGCGCATGTTGGCGTCGGTGGCGATGTGGTGGGCGTTCCAGCCCTCGAAGCCGGGCGGGAACGGGAACGAATTGCTGCCCGGATCGTTCTGGCGGATCGCGACCTGGGCCTTGGCCGGGTCGGTCATCGACATCGTCTTGGTGTGGCTGTCGACGATCGAGGCGGGAATGCTGACCGGGCGCGGGTAGAACTGACCGGTCTCGCGGTCGTACTCGTTCCTGAAGCCCCAGATCCGCTTGTTGCTGAAGTCGGTGACGATCACCAGACCGTCGCCGCCCTGCTTGGCCGCCTGCCCGACCGAGCTGCAGTTGTTGCAGGTGACCACGCCGCTGGCCGCGGCGGAGGTGGAGACCAGGGTGATACCGGCGAAGGCAAGTGCCTTGAAAAGTCGTGCTGAAATCATTGGAGTGTTCATGGCCGTATAGCGTCCTTTTCTAGCTTGATGACGGCATCGGACCGCAACGGCCGCGCGCATCGGCACGGGACGCCACGGGGCCGTTGCCCCGGACCCGGAAGGTCTCCGGCAGCCTTCCGGAAGTTTCTGCACAGGCCGCTGCCGCGAATCGGATCGCGGTCAGCCGCCGTGCGCAGCGCTGTGGCGCAGGTCCGCGCGCTGACGCCGGACCTGCGCATTGATTCGATGGGGCCGGCCGGCCTCTGGCGGACCGGGCGGGGTGACGTTTGCGCACCTGGTGACGCCGTGCGCCCAGGCGTGTGCCGGCCGGCTGTTGCGCCGACCATCAAATTGGTCTGAATTCGGGGTCATGTTGACCTGCGGTGTCCGCCGCGTATGCGTTTCCGGCTGTTTACGGGCGCGTCTTGCACGGCGCCCGCTACAGTTTCCATAAGGAAACGATAAGTGTCAACAAGGGGAAACGACAGGGGTCCGCGATCGGCCGAGAATGCCGGCCATGGAGCATTTCGGCGCCCGTTTCAAACGTTTTCGGGATGCCCGCGGCTGGTCGCAGGAGCAGATCGGCTTCGAACTGAATGTCTCCAAGGCGACCATCTCCAAATGGGAGAGCGGACGCGCCCAGCCCCGACTGGAGAACCTCGCCGAAATCCGCCGACTGGTGGCCGAACACGGCATGACCCTGGACTACCTGATCGACGGCGTCGGCAGCGCCCGCGTCGGCGAACCCGGCGATACCTACCAGGCCGGGGTCGCGCGCAATGCCGAGGAAGTCGCCCTGCTGACCCGCTTCCGCGCGCTGAAACCGGCCCGCCGCAAGGGCCTGATCGCCTTCCTCGGCGGCTGAGGGGGGAACGATATCCGGCTGCGCCCGGATATCTCCCAAGATTTGCTGCGCAAACCTCGGGCCCCGCCGTTGCGCTGCCACACCCCCATTCGCATCTGCGATGCGAATCGCCCCCTGACTCAGGGGGCTGGGGCCATGCTGTACGGCATTTCGTAGGAGCGGCGTAAGCCGCGATCCCCGGGCTGCGCCCGGGAATCCCCAAAGTTTGCTTCGTAAACCTTGGGCCCTGCCGTTGCGCTTCCAGACCCCCATTCGCATCTGCGATGCGAATCGCCCCCTGATTCAGGGGGCTGGGGCCATGCTGTACCGCATCTGGGCTGTTCGTAGGAGCGGCGTAAGCCGCGATCCCCGGGCTGCGCCCGGGAATCCCCAAAGTTTGCTGCGCAAACCTTGGGCCCCGCCGTTGCGCTGCCAGACCCCCATTCGCGCTATGCGCGAATCGCCCCCTGACTCAGGGGGGAACGATATCCGGCTGCGCTCGGATATCTCCCAAGATTTGCTGCGCAAACCTTGGGCCCCACCGTTGCGCTGCCACACCCCCATTCGCGCTGCGTGCGAATCGCCCCCTGACTCAGGGGGGAACGATATCCGGCTGCGCGCGGATATCTCCCAAGATTTGCTACGCAAACCTTGGGCCCCACCGTTGCGCTGCCACACCCCCATCTCGCGCTATGCGCGAATCGCCCCCCTCACTCAGGGGGGCTGGGGCCATGCTGTACCGCATCTCGGCTGTTCGTAGGAGCGGCGTAAGCCGCGACCGGACGTTCATGGGTAAAGCCCCATCGCGGCTTACGCCGCTCCTACGAAGAGCGGGCCGGTCCTCGGTCTGGGCCGCGATGCCCGATCGCCGGCACCGCTCCTGCGGAGGTTTCGCTACATCGCGCGGCCGTCGAAGGGGTGCACCGGGATCGCGGCCAGGTCGATGTCTTCCAGGCAGCGCAGGTTGATCGCCGCCATCTCGTTGCCGTCGGGGCCGACGCCCTGGCCGAAGGGATGCATGCCGCAGGTCGCGCAGAACTGGTGGCGGATCACGTGCTTGTTGAAGGTGTAGGTGGTCAGCGCGTCCTCGCCGCGGTCGATCCGCAGCGCCGCGCGCGGCACGAACCACAGCAGTGCGCCCTTGCGCTGGCAGACCGAGCAGTTGCAGGCCAGGCCGCTGTCGATCTCGCCGTCGACCTCGTAGGCGACCTTGCCGCAGTGGCAGCTACCCTTGTACGTGCTCATCGGATCTCCTTCCGGGTTGAATGACGATGGGAGCCGACGATACGCGGTTGCGCCGGCGAGTACACCTGAGGTTCTCGCAGGCGCCGGTCTCAGTGGTCGAGACGCTGGCCGGATAGACTGGTGGCATGCCCGATATCCAAGTACTTGTCCTGATCCTGCTGGCCGCGGTCGCGGCGGTGGGCGTCCTGCTGGTGGTCGTGTGGCGGACGGTGCGCCGGCGCCCGGATGCGGCCCCGGAGCCGGAGCAGGCGCGCCAGCGCGAGGAGCTGCGCGGCG
>NZ_VICD02000004.1 GCF_006546735.2 Marilutibacter maris
CAGCGCGGTTCGACAGATCGGCACGACCGCCGATCTGGACGGCCGAAGGCCGCCCCGCAGGGGCGAGGGCCACGGATGGCCCGAGTCCATCCCCCGACCCGTTCGCCGCCATCCCTCAAGGCGCGCGCTGCCTTCCCCGCAAGAACCCCACCCTCCAGGCCCCACCTCCCCCTGCCGCACGCCTTGCCACGCGGCCGCTGGGCACCGATGATTCCGTTGACTGAATCCAGAGGCTCTGACGCGAGCGGCATGTTCCCCCAATGATCGAATTCGGACACCTGACGCACGCCGGCCTGCGCCGAGACCTGAACGAAGACACCTACTACGGCGACACCGAGATGGGGCTCTGGCTGGTCGCCGACGGCATGGGCGGGCACGAGTACGGCGAGGTCGCCAGCGCCCTGGCCCGCGAGACCATCGTCCGCGAAGTCCGCGACGGCACCCCGTTGATCCAGGCGATCCGCATCGCCGACGAGGAGATCATCCGCAACTCGCGGCGGCGTCACGACGCCCTGCCGATGGGCACGACCGTGGTCGCGGCGCGGGTCAGCGGCAGCCTGTTCGAGGTCGCCTGGGTCGGCGACAGCCGGGTCTACCTGTGGCGCGACGGTCACCTCGCGCAGTTGTCGCAGGACCACAGCTATGTCCAGGAGCTGATCGCCAACGGCGCGATCACCCACGAGCAGGCCCGCAGCCACCCGCACCGCAATGTGGTGACCCAGGCGCTGGGGGTGACCGATCCGCGCAACCTCAACGTCGAGACCATGACCGGCGAGCTCCGCCCCGGCATGCAGCTGCTGCTGTGCAGCGATGGGCTGACCGAAGAGGTCGACGACAGCGTCATCTCCCGGGTCCTGGCCCAGCAGGACTGCAGTGCCCAGGAATGCGTCGACTCGCTGGTCGCCGCCGCCCTCGACGGCGGCGGTTCGGACAACATCACCGTGATCCTGGTGCGCAGCCACTAGCGCACCGCCGGGCGGCCCGTGGGCCGCGCACTGCTCTCAGCCCTCGCCGTCGGCCTCGGCCCGGTCCCAGACCGCATGCCCGGCCTTCTTGCGCAGCACCGCCAGCCGGGCCTCGTGCGCGGCCAGCTCGACCTCGGCGACGCTCACCCGCGGGCGCGGGCGATCGATCCGCTTCTGGAACATCGCCGCCGTCGACGGATCGGCGGCGCCCGTCCCCGACGCGTCGGCGAAGCCGATCTCCTCCTGCCCGGAGGTCAGCCCGATGTAGACCTCGGCGAGCAGTTGCGCATCGAGCAGCGCGCCGTGCAGTTGGCGATGCGCATTGTCGACGCCGAGCCGCTTGCATAGCGCATCCAGCGAGTTGCGCTGGCCCGGAAACTTCTGCCGCGCCAGCAGCAGCGAATCCTCGATCGCGCAACGGTCGGCCAGCTTTCCGTACTGCGGTCCGGCCAGGCGCAGCTCGTTGTCGAGGAAGCCGACGTCGAACGCGGCGTTGTGGATGACCAGCTCGGCGCCATCGATGAACTCGACGAACTCGTCGACGATGTCCTCGAAGAACGGCTTGTCGGCGAGGAACTCCAGGGTCAGTCCGGTCACTTCCTGGGCGCCGGCCTCGAACTGGCAGCGCGGATTGAGGTAGCGGTGGAAGGTACGGCCGCTGGGGCGCCGCTCGACGAACTCCACGCAGCCGATCTCGACCACGCGGTTGCCCCGCTCCCAGCTCAGGCCGGTGGTTTCGGTGTCGAGGATGACTTGGCGCATGAACGGATCGGAAGCTCGCTGTGGAAAACACTGTGCCCGGCCGCCGCCGCCGTGTCACCCCGCCGTCGGAGCGATCGCGGCGCCGGCCGGCGCCGACTCAGCCGCCCGCCTTGAAGCGGACGGCCTCATTGCGCGCCAGGGTGTCGACGCGCTCGTTGTCCGGATCGCCGGAGTGGCCCTTGACCCAGTGCCAGTCGACCCGGTGGCGCCCGGCCGCGGCGTGCAGGCGCTCCCACAGGTCGCGGTTCTTGACCGGATCGCCGCCGGCGGTCTTCCAGCCGCGCCGGACCCAGTTGGCCATCCACTGGGTGATGCCCTGGCGGACATACTGGGAGTCGGTGGTCAACGCGACCCGGCACGGCTCCTTCAGCGACTCCAGGCCCATGATCGCGGCCATCAGTTCCATCCGGTTGTTGGTGGTGTCGGCCTCGCCGCCGCTGAGCTCGCGCTCGCGTCCCTGGTAGCGCAGCAATGCGGCCCAGCCGCCGGGGCCGGGATTGCCCAGACAGGCGCCGTCGGTATGGATCTCGACGGACTTGTTCGATTCAGACGTCATCGCCGGATTATGGCTTCGGCCCCGGGTCTTGCCGCAAGACGCCCGCATGTGTTCGCACCGAGCCCAGGCCGGTCTGCAGCCGCAGCTTGCGCAGCGCCGCCGGCGGGATCGCCGCATGCACGCGCTTGCTGACGGTCAGCGCGATGCCCGCGCGCAGGCGGTCGGCGGCACCGACGCCGGCCTCGCCGTCGTCCGGACGCCAGCGCGGCCCCAGCCATTGCAGGCTGACCGCATCGGCCGGGAACCCGGCCCGGGCCAGGGTCGCCTGCCAGTAACCCGGTCCGTGCGCGCTGAGCCCGGCGCGACACCAGCGCGCCCGGTACGGACTCCACGGATTGAGCGCGGCCAGCCACAGCACGCCGCCGGGCGCGAGGATCCGCATGCACTCGCCGAGCACCGCCTCGGTATCGCCGAAACCGTCGTCCAGCGCGTGCTGCAGCAGTACCGCTCCGAACGTCTCGCTGGCCAGCGGCCATGGCAGGGCGCAACGCAGGGCGCCGTCGAAACCGCCCGCGCCGCGGCGCAGGTGCAGGCCCCGGCCACTCTCGCTGTGCGGGCACTCGGCGCCCTCGGCCCCGACGCAGACCCAGGGCAGCGCCGGAATGCCGGCGAGCACCCGCTCCATCGCCCGCGTCTCGGCCCGCAGCAGGCTGCGCGCGCGCGGCCCGGCAAACCACAGCGGTCCGGCCGCGCCGCTTTGCGGACCGGCGTTCGGCTGTTCAGGTTGACGTGACGGGTGCAGCGCGGGCATGGTCGCCTGATCGTGTCCGGCCGGCGGGCGACGCCGGCGAAGGAGCCGGTCTGGATGGAAGGTCTGGCGGTCGCAATCGGGTTCGATTCTGCGCGATTTGCCGGCAGGATTCCAAGGAGTATCAGCATGCGTCTGCAGGCCCTGCCCTCGCGCCAGGACAACTACATCTGGACCCTGTCCGGCGAGGACGGCGGCGCGATCGTCGTCGACCCGGGCGAGTCCGCACCGGTGTTCGCCGCCGCCGCGGACGGTCTGCGTCCGGCCGCAGTGCTGCTGACCCATCACCACTACGACCACATCGACGGCACCGCCGAGCTGCTGCAGCGCTGGCCTGGACTGCCGGTCTACGCGCCGCACGACCCGCGCATCGCCTTCGCCTGCCAACGGGTCGGCGACGGCGACCGCTTCGCCCTGCTGGGGACCCGGATCGCGGTGATCGAGGTCCCGGGACACACCTCCAGCCATATCGCCTTCCACCTCACCCGCGGCCAGGACGGCTGGCTGTTCTGCGGCGACACCCTGTTCAGCCTGGGCTGTGGGCGCCTGTTCGAAGGTACCCCGGCGCAGATGCACGCATCGCTGCAACGCCTGGCCGCCCTGCCCGGCGACACCCGGGTCTGCTGCGGGCACGAGTACACGCTTTCCAATGCCGCCTTCGCACACGCGGTGGAACCCGACAATCCGGCGCTGCAGCGTCGCATCGAGGAGGCCAAGGCCATGCGCCGGTCCGGACATCCCAGCCTGCCCAGCACGCTCGCCGACGAGCGCGCCTGCAACCCGTTCCTGCGCTGCACCGAACCTGCGGTCATCGCCGCGGTGACCCGCCAGTCGGGACGGCCGCCGCACGATGCGGTGGAGACGCTCGCCGCACTGCGGCGCTGGAAAGACGGGTTCGCCGCATGAGCGGCCGCCACGGACACCCGGCCGGCCCCGGGTTCGCGACCGTCGCCGGGCTGTTGCTGGCCTGTCTTGCCGCCCCGCTCCACGCCGCGGACGACGCCCCCGGGACGACGACCGCGGACAGCACCGCCGCGCCTGTCGCCGCCCCCGTGGCCGCCGAGGCGACCGTCCCGGCCCCGCTCCCGGCCGGTACCCGCAACGGCCGCGAGATCTTCGAGAACTTCCGCGAGGGGCTGTCCGACCCGCAGTGCGACGCCGATACCAGTGCCCGCTGGAGCCGGCACTTCGCGCATGCGCCGGACCGCCTGGCCACCCAGGACGACGGCCTGCTGCCGCTGTTCGGCTACGTGGTCGACGCCCTGCGCCAATCGCACCTGCCGACCGAGTACGCGCTGATCCCGTTCATCGAAAGCGGCTACAAGCCCGCCGCGCGCAGCCCGTCCGGCCCGGTCGGGATGTGGCAGATGGTCCAGGTCACCGCGCGCAACCACAAGGTACCGGTGGGTTCGCGTTACGACGGACGCCTGTCGCCGGTGGATTCGACCCGCGCCGCGGTCCGCTACCTCAAGACCCTGCACGGAATGTTCGCCGGCGACTGGCGGCTGGCGGTGATGGCCTACAACGCCGGCGAGTACCGCGTGCTGGGAGCGCTGCGCCGCGGCGGCCTGGCCGCGCGCGATGCCGAGCCCGAGCAGTTGCCCGGCATGCCCGGCATCACCCAGGCCTATGTGCGCAAGATCCACGCGCTGTCCTGCCTGATGCTGGAGGCCGCCGACGACGAGGCCTGGCTGCAGGCGCTGGACCGGCCGGTGCCGCGGCTGGAAGCGGTTCCCCTGCCCGATGGCGTGCGCACGGTCGCCCAGTACGCCGACCTTGCCGGCCAGGACCCGGCGCGCCTGAAGCGCCTGAACCCGGTCTACGCCAACGGCCGCATCCATCGTCCGGGCGGGCGTCCGGCCTACCTGCTGGCACCGGCGACCGAGCTCCCGGTCGCCGCCGTCACGGCCGATGCGCCGACCGCCACGGCCGCGACGACGGTCGCCGACGCATCCGACATCGTCGCCGCTTCGCCGCGCCTGCACGTGGTGGCCCGCGGCGACAATGCCTGGACGATCGCGCGCCGCTACGGCCTGCGCGTCGCCGAACTGCTCTCGCTCAACGGCCTGACCACCAACAGCGTGCTGCAACCGGGCCAGCGCCTGCGCCTGGCTCCGGCGCAGGCCGACTGAGCCGGACGGGCCATCGCGCGGCACCGACGCTGCCCGGGGCATACGCCGGGCGCCCGCAGGCCCTAAACTAGAGTCTTTGCTCGGCCGCATCCGCGGCCATGTCCCATCAGCGAGGGAGTTTCCATGGGTTTTCTGCAAGGCAAGCGCGCCCTGATCACCGGTATCGCCAGCCAGCGTTCGATCGCCAGCGGCATCGCCGAGGCCATGCACCGCGAGGGTGCCGAACTGGCCTTCACCTACCAGAACGACAAGCTCAAGTCGCGCGTCGAAGCCGCCGCTGCCGAAGCCGGCAGCGACATCGTGCTGCCGCTGGACGTGACCGACGATGCGCAGATCCAGAGCTGCTTCGACGCGCTGGGCAAGCGCTGGGACAGCCTGGACATCGTCGTCCACGCGATCGCGTTCGCGCCGCGCGAGGCGATCGCCGGCCAGTACCTGGACGGCCTGACCCGCGAGAACTTCGCCCTCGCCCACGACATCTCGGCCTATTCGCTGTCGGCGCTGGCCAAGGCCGCGCGCCCGCTGATGCAGGACCGCAACAGCGCCATCCTGACCCTCAGCTACCTCGGCGCGGAGCGCGCCCTGGCCGGCTACAACCTGATGGGCGTGGCCAAGGCCAGCCTCGAGGCCAGCGTGCGCTACCTGGCCTACAACCTCGGCCCCGAGGGCACCCGCGTCAACGCGATCTCCGCCGGCCCGATCAAGACCCTGGCCGCCTCCGGCATCGCCGGCTTCCGCAAGATCCTCGGCCACGTCGAGGAGAACGCGCCGCTGCGCCGCACCGTCACCATCGAGGACGTCGGCAACGCCGCCGCGTTCCTGTGCTCGGATCTGGCGTCGGGCATCACCGGCGAGATCACCTACGTCGATGCCGGCTACAACATCCTCGGCATGACCGGAATCGGCGAAAGCGGCGAGTGAGCCGTCTGCGCCCCGCGCCTTGCGGGGCGTGGGGATCGCGCGCAAACCAGAAGGCCCGGCAGATGCCGGGCCTTCTCGCATTCGGGACGAAGCGGTGGCGGCGTCGCGGCCATGGTCGGGCCCGAGCCGTCGCCGCGGACGGCAATCGTCCGGTTACAGGTTTTCCTCGAACACCGACACCTGCATCTGCTGGCGGAGCCTGGCGGTGTAGGCCTTGAGGTCGTCGACACCGGCAACCTGGCGCAGCTGCTCGCGCAGCATCTCGCGCTCGCCCTCGCCGATCGTCTCGCCGTCACCCGGAGTGACCTTGTCGACCGTGAACAGGACCGCGCCGCCGCTGGACAACATCGCCATCCCCGGCGTCGGGCTGCCTTCCTTCGGCGCCTGGACGGCGAACATCGCCTCGTTGACCGCGGCGTCGGGCAAGGGCATGCCGCGCATGATGCCCGGCATCGCCTGCGGCTCCGGCAACGACTTCGACTCGGCGATCGCCTGCAGCGTCTCGCCCTTCTTCAACCGCTCCAGCAGCGCCTCGGCATCGGCCTTGGTCGCCTGCATCACCTGGTCGGCGCGCACCGCCGCGATCACCTCGTCGCGGACCTCGTCCAGCGGACGGGCGCGCTCGGGCTGGTGGGCGGCGACCCGGATCAGCACATGGTGCCCGGGCTCCATCTCGATCGGATCGCTGATGGTGCCGTCCTGGATGCGGGCCTCGTCGAACGCGGCCCGCTTCACCGCTGGATTGGCCATGATGCCGTCGCCGCTGTCGCGCGAAACCGGGCCGAGCTTCTGCACCTGCAACTGCGCCTCGGCGGCGACGCCATCGAGGTTGTTCGGATTCTTGTAGACCTGATCGACGACACCGGTCATCAGGTCGTTGATCGCGCGTTCGCGATCGGCCTCGGCCTGTTCGCGGGCCAGCGCGTCGCGCACCTGCTCGAACGGCTCCACTTCGCCGCTCTTGATCTCGCGCAGCTGGATCACGTGCCAGCCGAACTCGGTCTTGACCGGGTCGCTGACGCCGGGAGCGGTCATCGCGAACAGCGCCTCCTCGAACGGCCCGACCATCATGCCCTTGCTGACCCAGCCCAGGTCGCCACCGCTGTCCTTCGAACCGATGTCGTCGCTGTTCCCGGAAGCCAGCGCGGCGAAGTCCGCATCCGCCGCTTTCGCCTGCGCGGCCACCTGCGCGGCCTTGTCCTGCGCCGCCTTCTGCGCCGCCTCGTCGGCATCCGGCGCCAACTCGATCAGGATGTGCGATGCCAGACGCTCTTCGGGCGTCACGAACTTGGCCATCTCGTTCTTATAGCGGGTACGCAGGACTTCCTCGTCGGCCGGTGCCGGCGCCGGCAGCTCCGACGCCTGGATCTCGACGTACTCCAGGGTGACCGTCTCCGGCGCGCGGAAATCCGCGGCATGGGACTCGTACCAGCTCTTGATGGTCTGCTCGCCGACTTCCGTCTCGTCCTGCTCCTGCGGCGGCAGGAACAGCATCTGCGCGTCGCGGCGCTCGCCGATCAAGCGGATCAGCCGCTGCATCTCGGAAGCGGTGACGAAGTTGCTGCCGCTCAGCGAGACCGGCACCAGGCTCTGCTGCAATCCCTCGCGCACGGTCTGCTCGAACGCCTTCGGCGACTGCGTCGGCACCTGCGAAGCCAGTGCGAGCTGGTAGCGCTCGGCATTGAACTCGCCATCGATCTGGAACGCGGGAATGTCGCGGATGGTCTTTCGCACCAACGCGTCGCTGACCGCGATTCCGGCGCTGCGGGAGGCCAGTGCCTGCACCCGCTGGTCGATCAGCGCCTCCAGGACCTCGCGCTTGTTCTCCAGGCTTTCGAACTCGCGCGGATCGAAGGCCTCGCCCTGCTGCGCGCGCGCCTGCTGGCGGGCCAGGTCGAAGCGGGTACGGAAATCGTCCCGGCTGACCTCCTCCTGCTGCCACAGCATCGATGCGGGCCACCAGGTGGGGGCGGACGGCCACCAGCTCGGCGGCGCCTCGACCCGCGCCACGGTGTCGTTGGTGTTCTGCACCAGGTACTGATCGATGCCGAACAGGCCCAGCGGCACGATCAGGATGGCGAGAACGATGGTGCCCAGCAGGCCGGAAGACTTTTCGCGGAGTTTCTGCAGCATGTTCGGGGTGCGTCAATGCGGAAGCCGCACAGTCTACCGCGCTTCGGCGCCCGCGG
>NZ_VICD02000054.1 GCF_006546735.2 Marilutibacter maris
TGATCTACGCGCACGCCTGGGGGCCGCCACCGGGCGCGCCGATCCGGGTCGGCGGCGTCGACGAGGTGCGCGTGCCGGCGACCGGCATTCCGGTGCGCCGACGCTGAGGCCCTTCCTCGCCTCCACAAGCGGCGCGCCGGTGTTTGCGGACGCCCCCGCACCGCTTCGCATTCGCCGCCGCCTCCGCCATGATCGGCAAGCCACCGCGGGGCCACACTGCCAGCATGTCCACGCCCGACCGCCGCACCGCCCTGCTCGCCGTCGCCATCGCGCTGGCCTCGGCGCTGTTCTTCACCTGCACCTACGTGCTCAACCGCGCCGCCTCGGTCGACGGTGGCCACTGGGCGTGGACGGCCGCGCTGCGCTACCTGATCACCCTGCCGCTGCTGTGGCCGCTGATGCGCTGGCAGGGCGGCGCCGGGCCGGTGCTGCGCGCGATCGCCGCGCATCCGGGGCCGTGGCTGGCCTGGAGCGCGATCGGCTTCGTGGTGTTCTATGTCGGCCTGAGCTTCGCCGCCGCCAGCGGGCCGTCGTGGCTGGTCGCCGGCACCTTCCAGCTGACCGTGGTCGCGGGGATGCTGTGCGCGCCGCTGCTGTACCGCGGTGCCGGCGACCGACGCGCGCGGATTCCGTTGCCGGCCCTGCTGGCCGGCCTGGTCGTGGTTGCCGGGGTGATGCTGATGCAGTTCGGCCACGGCGGCGGCCAGCTCGATCGCGACGGCTGGATCGCCCTGGTCTGCGTCGCCGCCGCCGCATTCGCCTACCCGCTCGGCAACCGCGGTCTGCTGCTGCACCTGGAACGCAGCGGCGAAGCCCTCAACGCGACCCAGCGCGTGTTCGGCATGACCCTGGCCAGCCAGCCGTTCTGGTGGGCGCTGGCGGCGTTCGCCTTCGCTGGCGCCGGCACGCCGGACAGCGGTCAGGTCTGGCTCGCCGCCGGCGTCGCGATCGGCGCCGGCATCATCGCCACCGTGCTGTTCTTCCAGGCCACCGGCATGGTCCGCAACGAGCCGACCGCGCTGGCCGCGGCCGAGGCGATGCAGGCGGCCGAGATCCTGTTCGCGACCCTGTTCGGCGTACTCTGGCTGGGCGAGGCATGGCCTCAGGGACGCGCCTTGTGGGGCGCGCTGCTGGTGGTGATCGGCATCGTCGCCTTCAGCCTGGTCGCCGCGCGCGCGGCGGCCGGCGACGCCCGCTCGACCCGGCGCCTGCGCAGCGATCGCGGCGCCTGAACAACGGGGCGCGATGCCGGCAAGGTTCGCGACGCGCTCACGCCGCCGTTCAGGCGCACGCGACTAGATTCGACCCGACACCGTCATCCGCCCCGTCCCCATGCGCACCCTGATCCGACCGTTCGCCGTTTCCACCCTCTGCACGCTCGGCCTGGCGATCGCCCTGTTCTCGAGCGCCGCCCACCCGGCCGCCGCCGCACCGCCGCCCGGGCCCGACACCCGCGCGATGATGGAAGCCTGGGGCGTCGACCCGGCCGTGCTCGCCGGCAATGGCGCCGCGCTGTTGCGCAACGCGCCCGACCCGGCCGTCGACACCCTGTTCCAGGCGGTCCACCACAGCCTCCAGGACGAGAAGGAGGCGCGCGCGCTGTGCGCCCTGTTCGAACCCGATGGCGACCGCAGCCTGGACGGCCTGAACCGCGCCGCGGCCACGCTCGGCGACAACAGCCGCCAGCGCCTGGCCAACGCGGTGGTGCTGGTGCTGATGAGCTCCGCCCAGGGCAGCCCGCAGGCCTATGACGCCGACGCCGCGCGCCAGGCGCTGAAGGCCGCGGCGGTGCGCGCGGCGATGCTCAACGACGGCTTCACCACCGCGCTCAACGGCGGCAACAACCGCGCCCGCTGCCGTGCGGTCGGCCAGCTGACCGCGGCGCTGGAGGGGCAACCGCAGGCCGAACGCGCGGCGGTGACCCGACTGCTGCTGGGCGAAGGACTGACGATGCTGGCCGGCACCGGCGATTGATCGCCGGACCGCCCGCAGGCGCGGCTCAAGCCGCGGGAAGCTTTCCCATGAACGCCCAATCGCGGCTCACGCCGCTCCTACAGGATGGTTGATGGCCCAAGCCCCCTGAGCGCGCAGCGCAAATGGGGGTGTGGAAGCGCAGCGGCGGGGCCCGAGATTTGCGCAGCAAACTCTGGGAGATATCCGAGCGCAGCCGGATATCGTTCCCCCCTGAGTCAGGGGGCGATTCGCATCGCAGATGCGAATGGGGGTGTGGGAGCGCAACGGCGGGGCCCGAGGTTTATGAAGCAAACTTTGGGGATTCCCGGGCATAGCCCGGGGATCGCGGCTTACGCCGCTGCTACGAAGAACATTCGCCTGTCCCGGAATCACTCCTGCGCGGCCGGTGCCGCGACGGCGTCCATGCTCCTGCACGATCGCCGCGCATGCTTTCCCTCGTAGGAGCGGCGTAAGCCGCGAGGGCCTTTCCAATGAAACCATCGCGGCTCACGCCGCTCCCATGGTCTCGACCTGCGTGGGCGCTCGACGGGCATGGCCCCGGGCTCAGCCCACCTGCGCGATCCAGTCCTGCAGGTTGTAGTAGTTGCTGATCCGCGCGAGGCGGCCGTCGCGCAGTTCGAAGAACGCGCCGCCCGGCAGCACGTAGCGCTGGCCGCGCGCCGGAGGCAGGCCCTCGTCGTCGGCAAGGTATTCGCCGTGGACGACGTACTCGGCCGCGGCCCGCCGGCCGTCCGGTGACACCATCACCACGATGTCGCGCAACTGTTCGCGATAGCTGTGCGCCATCCGCTGCAGGAACGCGGCGAACGCGTCCCGCCCGATCTCGCGCGGCCCCTGATTGAGATCGTGGATCACGCCCTCGTCGAGCAGGGCGAGCATGTCGTCCCAGTCGCCGCGGTTGAACGCGGCGTAGTAGCCCAGCACCAGCTCGGTGGCGCGGTCGTGACTGCGGGTACCGTCGATCTTCATCGCCGATCCGTCCTCGTGGGGGAAGCGGGGCATTATGCGCCGGTCGGCGACGAAGGGCCGCCGCCGCGGCCCTTCGCGATCGCGGCGCGGCTCCGCTTGGCTCATATCTCGACCAGCTGGCGCTGACGCTGCCGGATCAGACTGGTGACCAGCATCATCGCCAGCACCACGGTGGTGACCACGAAGATGCTGCTGCCCAGGTAGTCGCCGCTCAGACCGCCGGCCAGCACCGCATTGCCGGCGCCATTGGGCAGGAAGCTGGCGGCGGCCATGCCGGTGTAGTGCATGCCGCAGACCGCGATGCCCATCACCAGCGCGCTGCCGAACATCTGCATCGCACCGCGCAGCTTGAACGCCAGCCACAGCGCGACGATGGAGGCCACCACCGCGATCGTCGCCGAGGCCGCGACCAGGGCTGTGTCGTAGACCGCGTTGGCCGGCATCATCATCGCCGCCATGCCGGTGTAGTGCATGCCGGTCACGCCCAGCCCCATGAACACCCCGGCCACGACCAGCTTGCCCCAGCCGAACACGCTGCTGCCGGCGATGCTCAGCCCGAGCATGCAC
The DNA here is from genome assembly GCF_006546735.2 of Marilutibacter maris. Taxonomy (GTDB): domain Bacteria; phylum Pseudomonadota; class Gammaproteobacteria; order Xanthomonadales; family Xanthomonadaceae; genus Marilutibacter; species Marilutibacter maris. Next base: position 3,511 of record NZ_VICD02000054.1, read on the forward strand.
GAGACCATCCCGATCAGCGCCGACAGCGTGGTCAGCGCGACGTCGTAGGCAACCGGTATGTCCATGTTGCAGGCGAGCATGGCGATGAAGTGCATCGCCCATATCGCGCCGCCGCCCATCGCGACGCCGGCGGCGACGATCGCACGCAGGCGCTGGGCGGGGCCGGTCGCCGCCGGGATCGCGACCGCCAGCTGCAGGGCGGTGAACGATCCCAGGACCGAGACCAGGTAGGACAGGACGACCAGGTACGGCTCGTGGATGCACTGGATGGCGTGTTCGTGTGGCATGACATTTCCCCTGTTGGCTGACGCGCGACGGCGTGCGGACGGACGATGGCCGCGCGCGGATCGCACGCGGCGGTTGCGCTCAAGGGCGCCGGACAGAAGCGGCGGTCCGCAAGGAATCGGGCAGCGAGGCGCGGCCGGATCAGTGGCCGAACTCGAAACGGCAGGCACCGGCGCCGCCACCGCGGCACTGGTGCTCGGTCGCGACCAGGCCATCGATGCCGTGCGCTCCGCCGAGCAGCCCTTCGAGCAGGCCGCGCAGGAAGTGGCAGCTGGCGTCGTGTCCGGGCTGGAAGAACGGGCTGTTGTCGACCAGCAGCGCATCGCCATCGGGCTCGGCCCGGACCAGTGGCCGCAGCGCCGGCGTGGCGATGCGGCGCAGCGCATCGCGCAGGGACAGGCGTCCGCCCAGGGCGAAGTCGCGCTTGTAGACCCAGGTGCCGACCCGCTGGCCGACGTGGACCAGGGTCGGCTCGCGCTGCGCCGGCGGCAGCTCGGTGCGCAACGCCTGGATCAGGATGTTGATGTTCGGATAGCTGCGCGCCAACTGCGGCAGCAGGATCTCGACCCGCGCCGTCGCGATCGAGCCGACGGCCTGCGGCTCAACCGCCCTGACGGTGGCGCCGGTCGCGGCCTCGCGCTCCATTGCCACCGCGACGGTCACGGGCGCGGGCGCGTCGTCGGCGGGACCGGACTCGAAACTCCTGACCAGGTGATGGCTGCCCAGGCGTTCCTCGAGCATCAGCAGGCCCGACTCGGGGCCGCGTACCCGCAGGATCAGTTGCACGCCTTCGGCGCATCCGCTCATCCGCTGCCGCAGCAGGATGAACCCGTTGGCGATGACCGTCTGCCCCAACGCCAGCAACAGGCCTTCGCGTCGGTCGGAGACCACGCGAAACTCCACTTCCACCATCCGCCACCCCCTTGGCTTCCAGCAGTTGTCGGAAAACGCTATCGATTGAGCGCGTTCCTTCGCCTGATGCCGCCACCGGGTGCACGGGGCTTCCGTGACCCAGAGCCTGCCAGCCCGGTCACGGGAAAAATCCAATGAAGATCACAAAAAGATCGAATGCAGAGGCAGACCGCGCCACCAGGGCCCAATCCGCCACCGGCTCTATTCACGCCACCTGAAGTAGCTGGCTCAGCCCGGGCGGCCGACGCGGCCGAACAGCGCCGGCAACGCGTCCAGATCGACATTGCCTCCGGACAGCACCAGCCCGACCCGGCGCCCGGCAAACCGTTCGCGATGCGCGAGCACCGCCGCCAGGGGCACCGCCGCCGAGGGCTCGATCACCAGCTTCATCCGCTCCCAGACCAGCCGCATCGCGGCGATCACGGCGGCGTCGTCGACCAGCAGGATGTCGCGCAGGTGCTCGCGCAGGATCGGATAGGTCAGGGTGCCCAGTTCGGCGCGCAGGCCGTCGCAGACGGTGTCGGCGCTGCGACCGGTGATGCGCGTGCCCGAGTGCAGCGAATCGTGGGCGTCGCGTGCGCCTTCGGGTTCGGCGCCGAACAATTCGATATCGGGATCGATGCCGTGCGCGGCCAGGCAGGTCCCGGACATCAGGCCGCCGCCGCTGACCGGGGCCAGCAGCGCATCGAGCCCCGGCGCCGATGCCAGCAGCTCCAGCGCCGCCGTGCCCTGGCCGGCGATCACCCGCGCATCGTTGAACGGATGCACCAGCACGCCGCCGGTATCGGCCAGCACCTGCGCGGTGACCGCGTCGCGCGATGCCTGGAGGGTGTCGCAGGGCACGATCCGCGCCCCGTAACCGGCGATCGCCGCCAGCTTCACCTTCGGCGTGCTGCGCGGCGCGACCACGGTCGCGGTGGTGCCGCGAAGACGGGCGGCCAGCGCGACCGCGGCGCCGTGGTTGCCCGAACTCTGGGTGACGATGCCGCGCGCGGCCTCCTCGTCCGACAGCGAAAAGATCGCGTTGCAGGCGCCGCGGAACTTGAACGCGCCGACCCGCTGCAGGTTCTCGCACTTGAAGTGCAATTCGCAGCCGGCGATCGCGTCCAGCGCGTGCGAACGCATCACCGCAGTCACGTGCGCATGCGGCGCGATCCTCGCCGCTGCGGCGAGCACGTCCGCATACCGGGGCGCTTGTGCCGTCGCGGCGTCCCGGTCCGCGGATGGCACGGCGGTGTTCGAGGCGGTCGTCGCCGCGCTGACGTCGTTGGCGTTCATTGCGCGCAGCTTAGCGTGTCGATCCATCGGCGGCGTCAACGGCGGCCACCGCCGGAGGATGGGACGGCGGCACGCTCAGCGCCGCACGCGTGCGGCGCCCCATCAGGCTGACCGCGGCCGAGCCGGCCACCGCCATGCCCGCGCCCAGCCAGCCCAGCCAGGCGATCCGCTCCGGCGCCAGCCAACCCGGCCACAGCGTCGCCACCAACGCCGAGGCGGCGATGCACAACAGCGGCGTGGTCGCCAGTACCGCCGATACCCGCGACGCCTCCCAGTGCGCGAGCGCCTCGGCGAACGCGCCGTAGGCGCCGATCGTGTTCAACGCGCAGTAGCCCAGCAGCAGCCAGTGGGTCAGGTCCAGCTCCAGCAGCGCCGACGGCTGCGCGAACGGCCACAACGCCAGCGTCGCCAGCGCGTAGATGCACAGCAGGATCTGCATCGACCCCAGCTTCAACAGCAACTGCTTCTGCAACAACGCGTAGATCGCCCACACCACCGCCGCGATCACCACCAGCATCGAGCCGAACAGATAGCCCGGCCCCTGCGCGCCCTGCCACTGGTCCCATGAGAACAGCACCAGCCCGCCCACCAGCATCGCCAGGCCCAGCCACTGCGCGGCGCGGAAGTGCTCGCCGAACACCCAGATTCCGCCCAGCGCCATCAGCAGCGGCGCCAGCTGGATCAGCAACTGGGTGTTGGCCGGCGAGGTGTGCTGCACGCCGAGCAGGTAGAACACGTAGTTGCCCAGCAGCATCAACCCGGCGACCGCCAGCATCAGCCAGCCGCCGCGCCCCAGACGGCGGTACCCGCCCAGGCGCCCGCGCAGGGCCAGCCAGACGCCGGTGAACAACGCCGCGACCAGGAACCGGAACCAGGTCAGGGTGATCGCGTCGACCTCCTGCAGCACAATCTTCAACGCGATCGGCAGGGTCGCCCAGCACAGGGCGGTGAACAACGACAGGGACAGACCAAGCCGCCACTGGCCCGAGGCGCGGTGCAGGTTCATCGTGGAGGGAACCGACGGGGGAGGTCGGCATGCTCGCACCGGCGGCCGATGGTCGGCAAGACGCGCCCCTGGCGGGATCGGCCGCGCCGGGTTAAGCCCGAGTTCAAAGCCCCCGGCCCATGGTGGCTGTGTACTGAATGGGGGGTTCCAACATGGCCCGCACATTGATTTTCCGTGTATTCGCTCCGGCGCTCGCGATCGCCCTGCTCGGCGGTTGCATCAGCGACTATGCCTACCGCGGCGACGGCGGCGGCTATTACTACGGCCGACCCTCGGTCGAGTACCGCTATTACGGCGGCTACGGCACGCCCTACGGCTACTCGCCCTACGGCTATTACCCGTACAGCTACTACCGGCCGTACTACCCGGGGTACCCGTACTACCCGCGCCGTCCGCATCGGCCGCCGCATCACCGGCCGCCGCACCGGCACGACGACGACGGCGGCAAGCCACCGTGGCGCGACCTCGACCGGATCGACGGCGAACGCCGCGCCCGCAACGGCTCGCGGCCGCCGGTGGCGGTACCGCAATGGGATCGGGGCCCCACCACCGCGCCGCCGATGAGC
>NZ_VICD02000055.1 GCF_006546735.2 Marilutibacter maris
GCCGACGAGGCGCCAGCGCAGCCGCCGGCGGACCCCGACGACCGGATGCCGCCGCAGGTGCCGGACGACGCCGACAGCGTGCGCTGGTACGAGCTGACCGCGCGCGGTTTCCGTCTCAGTCGCACGCCGCTCGATGTCGCCGGGCCATTGGCCGAGCACCGCGAGCGTTCGAAGGCGGCGTGGGTGTTCACCTCGGCCACGCTCGCGATCGGCGGCCAGTTCGGGCACTACGCCGACAAGCTCGGCCTGGCCGAACCGCAGACCCTGCTGGCGCCCAGCCCGTTCGACTGGCAGACCCAGGCGCTGTGCTACCTGCCGCGGCGGATGCCCGATCCGGGGTCGCGCGACTACGGCACGGCCCTGGTCGATGCGGTGCGGCCGGTGCTGGAGGCTTCCGGCGGACGCGCCTTCCTGTTGTTCGCCTCGCACCGGGCGTTGCGCGAGGTGGCCGCGCTGCTGCGAGGTTCCGAGTGCCCGTGGCCGCTGTTCGTCCAGGGCGAGGCGCCGCGTGGCTTGTTGTTGGAGCGCTTCCGCGCCTCCGGCAACGGGGTGCTGCTGGGGGCGGCCAGTTTCCGCGAGGGCGTCGACGTCGCCGGCGATGCGCTGAGCGTGGTGGTGATCGACAAGCTGCCGTTCGCCGCCCCCGACGATCCGGTATTCGAGGCGCGGCTGGAGGCGATCCGCCGCAACGGCGGCAATCCCTTCCGCGACGAGCAGTTGCCGCAGGCGGTGATCGCGCTCAAGCAGGGCGCCGGCCGCCTGATCCGCAGCGAGCGCGATCGCGGGGTGCTGGTGTTGTGCGACCCGCGCCTGCTCGGGCGCAGCTACGGCAAGGTGTTTCTCGAATCGCTGCCGCCGCTGCCGCGCAGCCGCGACGTCGACGACGTGCGCACCTTCTTTGGGCGAGAATGTGGGTTCGAGGCACCCGCGCCGCGCGGTGCCGACCTGTTCTGAGGAGAGCTTCGATGGCTGACGACAATGCCCGCGACAAGCCCCGCGTTCACGGCCTGGGCGGCGTGTTCTTCAAGGCCGAGGATCCCGGCGCGCTGGCCGCCTGGTACGCCGAGCACCTCGGTGTCGGCGTGCAGGACTGGGGCGGAGCGGTGTTCCCGTGGCGCCGCGAGGACACCGGCGGCAGCGCCTACACGGTGTGGTCGCCGTTCAAGTCCAGCAGTGAGTATTTCAAGCCCAGCGACAAGCCGTTCATGCTCAATTTCCGCGTCGACGACCTCGACGCGATGCTGGAGGCGCTGCGTGCGGCCGGCTGCAACGTGCTCGACCGCCACGAGGACGGCGAGCAGGGCCGGTTCGGCTACGTGATGGACCCGGAGGGGCACCTGGTCGAGCTGTGGCAGCCGGCCGTGGAAGAGAGCGGCGAGTGAAGCTGCTGGCGCTCGAGACCGCGACCGAGGCCTGTTCGGTCGCGCTCTGGCTCGATGGCGAGGTCGTCGAGCGTTTCCAGGTCGCGCCGCGCCGTCATGCCGAGCTGACCCTGCCGTGGGCCGGGCAGCTGCTGGCCGACGCCGGCGTCGGCCGCGGCCAGCTCGATGCGATCGCGGTCGGGCGCGGTCCGGGGGCGTTCACCGGCGTGCGCCTGGCGATCGCGCTGGCACAGGGCATGGCGCTGGCGCTGGACCGGCCGTTGTTGCCGGTGTCGACCCTGGAGGCGTTGGCGATGCGCTCCAGCGGCGGGCAGGTGCTTGCCGCGATAGACGCGCGCATGGGCGAGGTCTACGTGGCCGCCTATCGACGCCGGCAGGACGGGCAGGCGCTGGCGCGCCAGGGCGAGGAGGCGGTGTTGCCGCCGATCGAGGTGAGGCTTCCGGAAGGCGCGGAGGCCTGGCACGGCGTGGGCACCGGGTTCGACGCGGTCGAGGGCGCGCTTCGCCAGCAACTGGGCGGCCGTCTGGCATCGGTCGCCGCCCAGGAACTGCCGCACGCCGCCGATGTCGCCCGTCTCGCCGCGGCGGCGTTCGCCCGCGGCGAGTCGGTCGCGCCGGAGCGGGTCGAACCGGCCTACTTGCGCAACAACGTTGCGCTTACCCTCGCCGAGCAGCAGGCCCTGCGCGAATCGCGCGCCGAGTGAACGGGACCTGGCCGCTGGCCGCGACCGGGCTTTCCCGTGAGGACCATCGCGGCTTACGCCGCTCCTACGAAGAGCGGGCCGGTCCCCGGTCTGGGCCACATCCTGCCTTGCCTCGTGCTGGCGATGGCCGGCATCGGCGATGCATTGCAGACATCCGACGGCTCCGGTAGGAGCGGCGTGAGCCGCGATTCTCGTGCGGTGCCGCAGCGGTGAGCGCGGCGTCAGTCGTCGATCAGTTCGCCGCCGGGCAGGAAGTTCCAGGTACGGGTCACGTGGAGAATGTCGGGATTCTCCTCGGTCCTGGGCAGCGGCGGATACGGCTCGGCGAGGCGGGCGATGCGCAGTGCCGAGGAGTCCAGCAGCGGGGTGCCGCTGCTCTTGACGATGTCCGAGCGCTCGACCGATCCGTCGCGACGGATCGCCACGCTGATCACGACCTGGCCGCCGAGCCGGCGCCGGCGCGCTTCGTCGGGATAGTTCAGATTGCCGATCCGCTCGACCCGGTCGACCCATTCGCGCAGATAGCTCGCCCAGGCGTATTCCTGGGTGCTGGCGGAGACGAACTTGCGCTTCGGGCGCTTGGCATAGCGTTCCGAGCGCAGGTGGATCTCGGCCGCCAGCCGCGCCATCGCCATGTCGCGCTCGATCTTCTCCTCGCCCGGCGGCAGGGGCAGGGTGTCGGGATCGGGGGTGTCGCGCTCGCGCGCGGCGGTGGTGTCGCCGCGTGCGCTGCTGATGACACGTGCGACCGGCTCCGGCTGCGCCTGCGGCGACTGCGCGCGCAGCGGGCGCGGCGCCACTCCGGGCTGCTCCTGCGGCGCCGGACCGGTCTGGTTGTCGCGCGGGCGGGTGCTTTTGTCGTGCTCGCCGCCGCCCTGGTTGCTGGCCTGGGCGAGGAAGTCGGCCTGGGCCTGGGTCAGCGGGCTGCGGGTCTGGGTCAGGATCACGTCCAGGGTCGGCACCACCGGCGCGGCCCGCTCCAGCGCGAAGCCCACGCCCAGCAACAGCACGCCGTGGACCAGCAGCGACAGCACCAGGGTCGCGGTCAGGCGGCCGTCTTCGGAGGCTGGCGTGGAGGCGGCGAGGGAGGACATCTGCGGGGCGGAGGGACGGATTGGAAGCTCGATTGCGACAGGATAGTGCAGTGGCGGATGCCGGGGAGCGTCCGCGCGGCCCCCTAGGCGGAGGCTTGCGCGGCGGCCCTGGCTTCGATCGCGTCGAACAGCTGGCCGGCGATGTTGGTGCCGAAGGCGGCGTCGATCTCGCGGATGCAGGTCGGACTGGTGACGTTGACCTCGGTCAGGTAGTCGCCGATCACGTCCAGGCCGACGAACAGCATGCCGCGGCGCTTCATCTCCGGGCCGACCCGGGCGGCGATCCAGCGGTCGCGTTCGCTCAACGGGCGGGCCTCGCCGCGACCACCGGCGGCGAGATTGCCGCGGAACTCGTCGCCCTGCGGGATCCGGGCCAGACAGTAGTCGACCGGCTCGCCGTCGATCAGCAGGATGCGCTTGTCGCCGTCGGCGATCTCCGGCAGGTAGCGCTGGGCCATCGCCAGCCGCCTGCCTCCCTCGGTCAGGGTCTCCAGGATCACGTTGAGGTTGGGCTCGCCGGCGCGGGCGCGGAAGATCGAGCGCCCGCCCATGCCATCCAGAGGCTTGAGCACCGCCTCGCCATGCTCGGCGACGAAGGCCTTCAGGATCGCGTTGTCGCGGGTGACCACGGTCGCCGGGCAGCATTCGGGGAACAGCAGCGCGGCCAGCTTCTCGTTGTAGTCGCGCAGGCCCTGGGGGTCGTTGACGATCAGCGCGCCGGCCAGCTGGGCGATGCCGAGGATCTGGGTGTCGTGGATGTACTCGGCGTCGACCGGCGGGTCCTTGCGCATCAGCACGACCTGGCCGTGGCCGAGCTCAATATGTGATGCCTGTTCCAGTTCGAACCAGCTCGTCGCGTCCTCGCGCACGCTCAGTCCGGCCACCTGCGCGATCGGCCGGCCGTCCCGCATCGACAGTCCTCCCGGCGGTACGTACAGCAGGCGATGTCCGCGCCGCTGCGCTTCCAGCAACATGGCGAAGGTAGAGTCCTTGGCGATCTTGATGGAGCCGATGGGGTCCATCACGACGACGATGTCGAGCGGCATGGCGAGCGCTATCGTGGGGGCGTCGAAGGGATGGCGATAGTAGCAGGGGTCGGCAGCGCGGGCGCGTGCCCGAGGCGACGGCCTCACCCGCCGGCGCGACGGCAACCGACGGAAGGGTGCCGTGCGTCGAAAGTTCGCGTGAAACCAGCCTGTTTAGCATTTTCGTCGTGAACTTTGTGCTTGACAGTGGCTGTCAGGCTTGGAATAAAGGCGGGTATCGCGAGGCACCGCGAGACGCGACATAACTATCAGGTGCCCGCACATGGGGAAACCCCGGGGAAGCAGGAATGTTTGACGAGGGCCGTACCGGCAGTCTCGATGGTTTGAGGGTCATGGTGATCGACGACTCCAAGACCATCAGACGCACCGCAGAGACGTTGCTGAAACGTGAGGGCTGTGACGTGGTCACCGCCATCGATGGATTCGAAGCACTGGCGAAGATCGCCGACCAGCAGCCGCATATCATCTTCGTGGATATCATGATGCCGCGACTGGATGGGTATCAGACCTGCGCGTTGATCAAGAGCAACCAGCTGTTCAAGGGCACCCCCGTGATCATGCTGTCATCCAAGGACGGGTTGTTCGACAAGGCGCGCGGCAGGATCGTCGGTTCCGAGCAGTACCTGACCAAGCCATTCACGCGCGAGGAGCTGCTCGGCGCGATCCGCACACACGTTCACACAGAAGCACACAACGCCTGACCGGGGGGTAGGGCAACGATGGCACGCATTCTCTTGATCGAGGACTCGCCGACCGATACGGCGGTCCTGACCCAGTTGCTCGAGCGCAACGGCCACCAGGTGCTGGCATCCGACAGCGCCGAAGACGGTATCGATGTCTGCCGCCGCGAGCGCCCCGACCTGGTGCTGATGGATGTCGTGCTTCCCGGGATGAACGGTTTCCAGGCGACGCGTGCGTTGTCGCGCGACGCCGACACCAAGCACATCCCGGTGCTGATCGTCAGCACCAAGGGCATGGATACGGACAAGGCCTGGGGCCTGCGTCAGGGCGCGAAGGACTACATCGTCAAGCCGCCGCGCGAGGACGAGCTGGTCGCGCGCATCAACGACCTGCTGGGCGATTGAGGCGACAGTGACGACAGCGATGACCCCGTTCGACGTGCTGGCCGACTACGAGCGCCGCAGCCTTGCGCACGTGGTCGGCCTGCCGGAGCAGATCGACGCGCCGGGCATGTGGCGCGGCGTCGGCTACCGCATCGGCAGCCACCGTCTTGCCTCGGATTTCGACGAGGTGGTCGAGATCCTGACCCTGCCGCAGGTGACGCCCGTCCCCGGCGCGCAGCCGTGGCTGCTCGGCCTGGCCAACGTGCGCGGCAACCTGTTGCCGGTGGTCGATCTGAAGCAGTTCCTGCAGGGCGAGCGGACGGTGCTGCACGAGGGGCACCGGATCCTGCTGGTCCGACAGCCCGGCGGCAACGTCGCGGTGTTGATCGACGAGTTGTATGGTCAGCGCAGCTTCGTCGAGGAGAACACGGTCGAGGCCGGAGAGGCCGAGGGCGGCGCGGAAAACGTCGCCATCGCCGGCCGCTACCAGCACTTCGTCGATCGCGCCTATCGGCTCGACGGCGTCACCTGGGGCATCTTCAGCCTCGACAGACTCACCCGCACCCCCGAATTCAGGCAGGCCGCGTCGGACATGCCGCGCGCCGAACATCTTGCCGGACCAGGCAATCGCAACGCACTTGAGGTCGAATCATGAGCAGTGACATGAATAACGCTGTAGGCAAGGTCCGCCAGTACGGCGTCAATACCTGGCTTACGGTGCTGGGTTTCGCCCTGCTGGTGTTCGGCCTCAATACCGGCTACTCGATCTACAAGGCCTCGCGCCTGGGTGGCGCCAGCACCTCGGCCTCGGACTTGCGCGTGCTCTCGCAGCAGTTGGCGGTGCAGGGACGAGCGGCGGTCGGCGGTGACCAGGCCGCGTTCGACGCGTTCAAGACCACCAAGTCGGAGATCGACGCCGACGTGTCGGAGCTGAATGCGAACTTCGGCAGCACCGACGGCGTTTCCGGGCCGATCCGCGGCGTGTCCGAGACCTGGGCGCCGTTGGGCAAGAGCGCCGACCAGCTGATCGCCAGCGAGCAGGCGGTGCTGGGCTTCGCCGGCAACGCCAACAACTTCAGCGCCAAGGTGCCGCAGCTGCAGGCCAACCTCGACGAGCTGGTCCGCGCGATGTCGTCCAGCGGCTCGCCGTCCTCGCAGGTCTACTACGCCCTGCGCCAGGTGGTGCTGTCGGGCACCATCGCCCGCCGCATCACCGAAATCCAGGCCGGCGGCAGCGGCGCGTCGATGGCCGGCGAGGCGCTGGCCCGCGACGTGCTGGTGTTCGACAACGTCCTGGCCGGTCTGCGCAACGGTGCCGAGAACCCGAACATCACCGCGCTGAGCAACTCCGGCGCGGTCGCAGCGCTCGGTCAGGTCGAGGCGCTGTGGGCGGAGATGAAGAAGGATGCCGACGCGATCCTGGCCGCCTCGCCCGACCTGTTCCAGGCCCAGACTTCGGTGACCACGATCACCGAGGGCGCCGACACCCTGCTGGAAGGCAGCGATCGCCTGTTCCAGGCGTTCACCGCGTTCGGTTCGCTGAAGGACACCAGCCTGCTCGGCAACATCTGGATCAGCATCGTCTCCGGTGCGATCGCGCTGCTGGCAATCGTCCTGCTGGTGGTCTCGCTGAACACCGCGCAGAAGCAGCGCTACCTGACCACCAAGGAACTCAACGACCGCAACCAGGAGGCGATCATGCGCCTGCTGGACGAAATGGGTTCGCTCGCGGAAGGCGATCTGACCGTGAAGGCGACCGTGACCGAGGACATGACCGGCGCGATCGCCGACTCGATCAACTTCGCGGTCGAGCAGCTGCGCAGCCTGGTGCAGACGATTACCGACACCTCGGTGCAGGTGGCCTCCAGCGCCCAGGAGACCCAGGCCACCGCGATGCACCTGGCCGAGGCCGCCGAGCACCAGGCCCAGGAGATCAATTCCGCGTCCAGCCGCATCAGCGAAATCGCGCAGAGCATCAACCAGGTCTCGCGCAACTCCGCCGAGTCCGCGGACGTGGCGCAGCGCTCGGTGCAGATCGCGACCAAGGGCGCGGGCGTGGTGCGCCAGACGATCGCCGGCATGGACAACATCCGCGACCAGATCCAGGAGACCTCGAAGCGCATCAAGCGTCTGGGCGAAAGCTCGCAGGAGATCGGCTCGATCGTTGAACTGATCAACGACATCTCCGAGCAGACCAACATCCTGGCGCTGAACGCGGCGATCCAGGCGGCGTCGGCCGGTGAGGCGGGCCGCGGCTTCGCGGTGGTGGCCGACGAAGTGCAGCGACTCGCGGAACGCGCGTCCAACGCAACCAAGCGAATCGAGACGCTGGTCCAGACAATTCAGTCCGATACCAACGAAGCTGTCAGCTCGATGGAGCAGACGACGTCCGAAGTGGTCGCGGGTGCGCGACTGGCCGAGGACGCGGGTACCGCGCTGGGCGAGATCGAAAAGGTGTCGTCGGACCTGTCCGGGCTGATCCAGGGCATCTCCAACGCGGCGCAGCAGCAGACCAGCGCGGCGTCGAACATCACCGAAACCATGAACACCATCCAGTCGATCACCGCACAGACCTCGCAGGGCGCCAGCCAGACGGCCCAGTCGATCGGAAACCTGGCCCAGCTGGCCGCCGATCTGCGTCGTTCGGTTGCAGACTTCAAGCTCCCGGCCTGACCCGGGACCGGCAGTAGGATGAGCGAGCCGAGCATGTTCGATTCACGGACGCAGACATTGCAGAGGTTGCGCCCCCGCGCAGGAGCGGAGGGGCGGGCATGACCGTGATGAGCGATGCGATCGATACCACCACGCTTGGTTGGATCAAGCCCGAGCTCGACCAGACCCTGAGTCAGGCGCGCGAGGAGATCGAGGCCTTTGCCGAGAACCAGGCCGACACCTCGCGGATGCGCAGCTGCGCCGCCCACCTGCATCAGGTGCACGGCACCCTGAGGATGGTCGAGCTGTACGCCCCGGCGATGGTCGCCGAGGAGATGGAGCGCCTGTCCCTGGCGCTGCTGCACGGCGAGATCGACAACCGCGACGAGGCCTGCGCCGTGCTGATGCGCGGCGCCGTGCAGTTGCCGGATTATCTGGAGCGCCTGCAGGGCGGCCACCGCGACATTCCGATCGTGCTGCTGCCGTTGCTCAACGAGCTGCGTGCGACCCGCGGCGAGGTGGGCTTGAACGAGAGCGTGCTGTTCGCGCCCAATCTCGACCGGCCGCTGCCCGACAGCCTGCCGATGCCGGTGTCCGGTACGGTCAGCGAGGCCGAATCGGCGTCGCACCTGGGCGCATTCCGCCAAGTGCTGTCCAACTGGCCGGAGAATGGCAGTCCCGCCGATCCGGCGGCCCTGGTCGCGGCGATCGACGGACTGTTGTCCGACGTCACCGTCGAACGCCTGCGGCGGATGCTGTGGGTCGCCCATTCGGTGGCCTGCGCGATCCGCGACGGCGCCCAGGAACCGACCCGCGCCCTGCGCCAGGCCTTTGGCGGCGTCGAGCGCGAAGCCCGGCAGATGCTCGAGGGCGACGATTTCAGCGGTCCCCGCAGCACGCCCGCGGCGGAACCGACCCGGCAGCTGCTCTACCACGTCGCCCACAGTTCGGCGGTCCATCCCGGACTGGACGGGCTGCGCAAGACCTTCGACCTCGACGCCCAGCTGCCCAGCGAATCGGAGCTCGAACATGCCCGCGGCAGCCTGAGCGGACGCAATCGCGAGCTGCTCGATACCGTGTCGGCGGCGATCAAGGAGGACCTGCTGCGGGTCAAGGACGCGCTCGACCTGTACCTGCGCACCAACCAGAACGACGTGTCCGACCTCGCTCCGCAGGTCGACGTGCTGACCAGCGTCGCCGATACCCTCGGCATGATGGGGCTGGGGATGGCGCGCAACGTCGTGGTCCAGCACCGCGACACGCTGCGCCAGGTCGTTGCCGGCGAGCGCGCGGCCGACGAGGGCGTGCTGCTCGACGTCGCCGGCGCGCTGCTGTACGTGGACGCGACCCTCGACGACCAGGTCTCGCGGTTGGGCCACGTCGACGAGAAGGTCGCCGAGGACAGCCTGCTCGCCAGCGAGTCGCGACGCGTGCTCGACGTGGTCGTGCGCGAGGCGATCGCCAATTTCAGCGACGCCAGGCAGTCGTTCGTCGCCTTCGTGGAGACCAACTGGAGCCACGACGAGCTGGTCGAAGTGCCGCGCCTGCTGGATGAGGTCAGCGGCGCGATGCGGATGCTGGAACTGCCGCTGCCCAGCGAATACCTGATCGGGCTGCGGCGCTACACCGAGGCCGAGCTGCTCGGCAAGCGGCGGGTCCCCAGCGGTCCGCAGCTCGACACCATGGCCGACACCCTGGCCAGCCTGGAGTACTACCTGGAGGCGGTGCGCGAGCAACGCCCCAACCGCGACCGGATACTCGACATCGCCCGCCAGAGCCTGGAGGCGCTGGGCTACTGGCCGGTTCCGGACGGCGCCGACCATGTCGCCGCCGGCGACGTGCCCGGTGCCGTCGGCATCGACGAGGAGACCCGCCAGGCGGTGTCGCAGGCGCTGGCCGGGGTCATGTCGCAGGACATCGTCTCCGGACCGGCGGCGACGCCGAAGCCGGTGGCCACGTCGTCGTTGGCGACGCCCGAGCCGACCGCCAGCACCGCACCGGCGGCGCAGGGGCCGATCAGCGGCGCCGAGGGCGGCTTCGAGCGGAACGAGGACATCGACGACGAGATCCGCGAGGTCTTCCTCGAAGAGCTGGTCGAGGAGATGGCGAATCTCGGCGCGCTGCTGCCGGTCTGGCAGGAAGAGCCCGACAACATGGAGCGCCTGCGCCCGATCCGGCGCGTGTTCCATACCCTCAAGGGCAGCGGACGACTGGTCGGCGCGCGCGCGCTGGGCGAGTTCAGCTGGAAGATCGAGAGCATGCTCAACCGCGTGCTCGACGCCGATCATGGCCGCAAGGCGAGCCCGGCGGTGGTGGCGATCGTCCAGCAGGCATTCGAGACGCTGCCGCAGTTGCGGGCGGCGCTGGAGGGCTCGGCCGGCGTCACCGCCGATCTCGACGCCATGGCCGAGGTCGCCGACCGCATTGCCGCGGGCGAGGAAGCGTTCTATACCGCGCCGGTGGTGGCCGATGTCCAGCAGCCGGAGGCCGAGGCGTCTCCGGCAGCCGAGGCTGCGGGCGATTCGTCCACGGTCGACGAGCCCGTCGTCGACGAGCCCGTGGCGCAGGATCAGGCCGGCAGCGGGGAGGCCGATGCCGACGTGCCGGCGCAGGCGCCGCCCGAGGGCGTGCCGGCCTCGGTCGACGCGGTATTGCTGGAAATCCTCGATGCCGAGGTCACCGGCCACCTGTCGACCATCGAAACCTGGATCGAGAGCGCGCGGGCCGCGCCGCAGCCGGCCAACGATGCCCTGCAACGCGCGATCCACACGCTCAACGGCGCGTTCGCGATGACCGAAGTGCCGGTGATCACCGAGATCACCGGTCCTGCCGAGGGTTATGTCAAGCGCCTGCTCGCGCAGGGCGGGGGTGTCGGCGCCGAGGGCGTCGCGGCGCTCTCGGCGGTTGCCGACGCGATCCGCAGCACCCTGGCCGCGTTGAAGACGCCTTCGCCGCGCGTGCCGGTGTTCGAGGGGCTGTCGGCCCGCGTCGCCGCGTTGCGCGACGCGCTTCCGAATGTCCAGGCCGCACCGCCGGAGCTGGCCGAGCCGGGTCCCGCCGCCGGTGCGACCGGTACCGCGAACGAGGTCGAGCTGGACTCGCTGGACCTCAGCGGGTTCGCCGATCGCGCCGAGGATGCGATTCCGCAGAATCTGCTGCGGCCGAGTGCGGCCGTGGAGCAGGAGCTGGCCGAGGCCGCCCGTATCGAAGCCGAGCGGCAGGAAACCGAGCGGCAGTCGGACGAGCGCCTGGAGATCGAGCGTCTGCGGGCAGAGCGCGCGACCATCGAGCAGGCCGAGGCCGAACGCGTCGAAGCCGAACGTCGGGCTGCCGAGCGTGTCGAGTCCGGGCGGCTCGAAGCCGAGCGCCTTGAGGCAGAGCGCCTTGAGGCAGAGCGCCTTGAGGCAGAGCGCCTTGAGGCAGAGCGGCTCGAAGTCGAGCGCGCTGAAACCGAGCGTGCCGAAGCCGAACGCGCCGAAGCGGCCCGTCTCGAGGCCGAGCGCGCGGAAGCCGAGCGCGCCGAAGCGGCCCGTCTCGAAGCCGAGCGTGCCGAAGCCGAGCGTGCCGAAGCCGAGCGTGCCGAGGCGGCCCGTCTCGAGGCCGAGCGCGCGGAAGCCGAGCGCGCCGAAGCGGCCCGTCTCGAAGCCGAGCGTGCCGAAGCCGAGCGTGCCGAGGCGGCCCGTCTCGAGGCCGAGCGCGCGGAAGCCGAGCGTGCCGAAGCGGCCCGTCTCGAAGCCGAGCGCATCGAAGCCGAGCGTGCCGAAGCGGCCCGTCTCGAAGCCGAGCGTGCCGAAGCCGAGCGTGCCGAGGCGGCCCGTCTCGAAGCCGAGCGCATCGAAGCCGAACGTGTTGAGGCGGCCCGTCTCGAGGCAGAGCGTCTCGAAGCCGAGCGCGCGGAAGCCAGGCGCCGCGAGGCCGAGGAGGCCGCCGAGTACGCGCGCCTGGAAGCCGAGTATGCCGAGCAGGCCCGGCAGGCGGTCGCGGCGGCAAGCGTCCCCGAGCCTGCGCCGGCGGCGACCCACGCGATGCTGGCCGCATTGGCGGTGGAGTCGGATCCGGACCAGCCGCTCGATGTCAGCGAACTGGACATCGAGCTCGTCGACATCTTCGTCGAGGAAGGCGGCGATCTGCTCGATCACTCCGATGGTCTGCTCGCGCGCCTGCGCGAGGCGACCGACGATCGCGATGCGCTGATCGGCCTGCAGCGCGACCTGCACACGCTCAAGGGCGGTGCGCGCATGGCCGGCATCATGGCCGTGGGCGAACTGGGCCACGTGATGGAGTCGCTGCTGGAAGCGGTGGCCGAACAGCGGCAGGCGCTGGGCCGCGATGGCGTGCCGCTGCTGGAGCAGGGCTTCGACCGTCTGCACGCGATGATCACCCGGGTCGGCGAACGCCAGTCGATCGCGATGCCGGAGGCGATGATCGCCGAGTTCGAGGCGCGCGCCCGCGGCACCACCACCCTGGTCGCGACCGATGCCGAGCCGGTCGCGACCGAAGCCGGACCGGAGAGCGCGACCGTTGCCGCGAGCGAGCCGGCGCAGCCGCTGCGTCCGCTGTCGGCTCCGATCAGCGAGGACGTGCTCGGCGACGACGACGAGATCACTGCCCGCGCTCCGCAGGAGCAGGTCCGGATCCGCGCCGACCTGCTCGATCGCCTGGTCAACTACGCCGGCGAGGTCGCGATCTACCGTGCCCGTCTGGAACAGCAGCTGGGCGCGTTCCGCGGCGCGATCGCCGAAATGGCGCAGACCAACACCCGTATGCGCGATCAGTTGCGCCGCCTCGAGATCGAGACCGAGGCGCAGATCGTCGCGCGCTACCAGCGCGAGGCGGACAGCGCCGAGCAGGCATTCGATCCGCTCGAGCTGGACCGCTTCTCGACCCTGCAGCAGCTGTCGCGCGCGTTGTCCGAGTCGGCCAACGACCAGGGCAGCCTGCAGCAGACCCTGGACGATCTGACCCGCCAGTACGAGACCCTGCTGCTGCAACAGTCGCGGGTCAGCTCGGAACTGCAGGAAGGCCTCATGCGCACGCGCATGGTGCCGATCGACTCGATGCTGCCGCGCCTGCGCCGGGTGGTCCGCCAGGCCTCCGGCGAGCTGGGCAAGCAGGTCCAGTTGAAGCTGGAAGGTTCGCAGGGCGAACTCGATCGCAACGTGCTCGAACGCATGACCGCGCCGCTGGAGCACATGCTCCGCAACGCGGTCGCGCATGGCCTGGAGGCTCCGGCCGAGCGCAAGCAGGCCGGCAAGTCCGAGGAAGGCAGCATCCGTATCGCGGTGCGCCGCGAGGGCTCGGAAGTCGTGCTGGTGGTCGGCGACGACGGCCGCGGCCTGGATCGCGATGCGATCCGCAAGCGCGGCGTCGAGCGCGGCCTGGTCGGCGAGAACGCCGTGCTCGCCGACAGCGAGCTGGACATGCTGATCCTCGAGCCGGGCTTCTCGACCGCCAACGAGGTCAGCCGCCTGGCCGGCCGCGGCGTCGGCATGGACGTGGTCGCCAGCGAGGTCCATCAGCTCGGCGGCAGCCTCGACATCCATTCGGTGCCGGGCAAGGGCGTCACCTTCACCCTGCGCCTGCCGCAGACGCTGGCGGTCACCCAGGCGGTGTTCGTCAAGGTCGGCGAGACCTCGTTCGCGGTGCCGATCGCTTCGGTGCAGGGCGTGGGTCGCGTTGCCCGCGATGTGCTGGAAAGCGAGTCGCCGAGCTACGAGTACGGCGGCGAGGACTACGCCGTGCACGACCTCGGCGAGCTGATCGGACACGGTCCGGCCAAGGCCGAGGGCCACCTGCAGATGCCGGTGTTGCTGATCCGTTCCGGCGACCTGCGCGCGGCGGTCTGCGTCGATCAGGTCATCGGCAACCGCGAGATCGTGGTGAAGACGGTCGGTCCGCAGGTCGCCTCGGTGCCCGGTATCTTCGGCGCGACCATCATGGGCGACGGCCGCGTGGTGGTGATCCTCGACGTGGCGCCGCTGGTGCGTCGCCGCAACGCCTTGCCGCGCGATGTCGCGATCGAACCGCCGCAGGTGGCGGAGACGCGGCGGGTGCCGCTGGTGATGGTGGTCGACGATTCGGTCACCATGCGCAAGGTCACCGGTCGCGTGCTCGAGCGCCAGGGCTTCGAGGTCGCCACCGCCAAGGACGGTGTCGACGCGCTGGAGCGGATGGCCGAGATGGTGCCGGACCTGATGCTGCTCGACATCGAGATGCCGCGCATGGACGGCTATGAGCTGGCCACGCAGATGAAGGGCGAAGCGCGCCTGCGCGACGTGCCGATCGTGATGATCACCTCGCGTACCGGCGAGAAGCATCGCCAGCGCGCGATGGAGATCGGCGTCAACCGCTACCTGGGCAAGCCCTATCAGGAGGCGGAGCTGTTGCGGAACGTATACGAACTGCTGGGCATCGAGCAGAAGAATGACTGAGCCCGTACGCCGCGTAGCCCTGCTCGTGCGCCACCCCGCAGCCGGCGAACGGCTGCGGAGCCTGCTGGCCGAGGCCGGCATCGAGAGCGTGTTGCAGGGCGATCCGACCCAGATCGCGGTCGAGTCGCTGACCCAGGCCAGTCCGGAAGTCGTGCTCGTCGCACTGGACCCGGACATCGAGGACGCGCTGGAGCGCTTCGAGTCGGTGCTCGGCAATCCGGGTATCGACGTCATCTACGAAGAGGCCGAGCTTGCCGCCGCGCGCGAGGGCTGGGAGGCGGCGCGATGGAAGCGCCATCTGCTGGCCAAGTTGCAGGGCCACGATCGGGTGCTGCCGCCGCGACCCGACGGCGCCCACGACGAGCCCGCGTTGCGCCTGAGCAGCGTGCCGGAGGTCAGCGACGAGGATTACGCGGCGTTCGATCCCGTCGACGGTTTCGACGTGCCGGAACCGGAGCGTTCGTCGCCGGCGCCCGCGGGTGCCGCCGACCCGGCCGCTCCCGCGATTGAAGCCGGCCCGGTCGAAAACAGCACGCTTGAAACCACCAAGGTCGAAACCACCGCATTCGAGGCGGCTCCGTTCGAAACCGCCGTGTCGCCTGAAGTGCCGTCGCCGTCGCCGCCGCCGATCGAAGCGGCCGCGGACGAGGCCGGCCCGGCGCGTCCGCAGGCCGGCTACGCTTTCGACCCGGTGAACGCCGAGGATGCCGCCGATGCGGGCAGCCCGGACGAAGCGACGTCGGGCTTCGAGATCAGCTTCGATGCCACTGCCGTCGACTCCGACGACAACGGCGATCTGGAGTTCAGCGAAAGCGACAGCGAAAGCGGTGGCTTCGATATCGTCTTCGATGACGGTACGCAGAGCGGAACGGCGCCGAAGGCGCCCGCCGAGCCGAGCTTTGGCCTCGACGAGCATCTGCGCAGTCTGTCGCTGGAACCGCAGCAGGAAAGCGACGCGGCGGCGGGCAGCGAGACCATCGACGCGACGGCAGCTGCGGCGGAACAACCCGCCGCGGGTACCACCGCCGCGGAGGCGCCCGCCGCTGCCGCTCCGGTGTCCGCTTCGACCTTCGGCGAGCTGACCCTCGACGACGGCAACGGCAGTTACGCCCCGGCCGATGCGCGCGCCGACGACGAGCGCTTCGGCCGCGATCTCGCGGACCTGGACCAGCGCATCGCGTCGCTGGAGCTGGTCGAGGACCATGTCGATGCGCGCCTGCCCGGTGCGGTGCTGGTGCTGGCCGGAATCGGCGGCCCGGACGCGGTGCGCCAGTTGCTTGGTGCGCTGCCGGTCGATTTCCCGCGCCCGGTGCTGGTGCAGCAGCGGCTCGACGGCGGCCGTTACGATCGCCTGGTCGCGCAGATGCAGCGGGCGACGACCCTGCCGGTGCACCTGGCCGAGCCGGGACGCATGGCGATGGCCGGCTTCGTCTACGTGCTGCCCGCGGGGCTCGGCATCGAGACCGCCGCCGACGGAATGCGCTTCGTCGGCGAAGGCCAGATTCTGCCGGCGCTGCCGTCGGCCGACAGCGCCGTGCTGCTGCTCAGTGGCAGCGATCCGGCCGATGTCGACGCCGTGCTCAAGCACCGAGTCGGAGGGGCGCTGGTGGCCGGACAATCGGCCGAGGGCTGTTACGACCCGGCCGCGCCCGAGCAGCTGGCCGCCCGTGGAGGCGACCTCGCGGCGCCGACCGACCTTGCACAACGCCTGGCCGAGCGCTGGCCCGGTTAAGACCGTATCGCCGAGGAAGCAGTAATGTCCGATTCCCGTTCCAATCCGGTCGCGGCGCCGGCCAATGACATTCGCGGCGTGCTGATCCAGGTGGCGCGGGCGCGGTTGTTGCTGCCCAACGCGACCATCGCCGAGGTGCTGTCCTATGCGCCGCCGGAGCCGTTGGCCGAGGCGCCGGACTGGTTGCTCGGACGCATCCGCTGGCATGGTTGGAAGGTGCCGCTGGTGGGGTTCTCGGCCCTGGCCGGCATCGCCGGCGAGCAGCCGGGCCTGGGCAGCAAGGTGGTGGTACTGAAGGCGCTGGGCGGCAATCCGCGCGCGCCGTACTTCGCGATCGTGGCGCAGGGCTTCCCGCGTCTGGTGACGGTCAGCCGCGCCGGCCTGGGTGTCGAGGCCGACCAGGAAGGCCTGCCCGACGGCGTCCAGGCGCGCGTGCTGCACAACGACGAGCCGGCCCTGCTGCCGGACCTGGCCTTCGTCGAGGCGCGGATCGTCGAGGCGCTGTCCCGCCAGGCCGCCTGAGCCGGCGGCAACGGGCACCTGGCCGCGTTGGCGACCGCTCCGCCCGCGCCGACGCCGCGACTGGCTTCGGTCGACGCGCTGCGCGGGCTCACCGTCGCGGCGATGCTGCTGGTCAACAATCCCGGTGACTGGGGCCATGTCTACGCGCCGTTGCTGCATGCCCACTGGCACGGCTTCACCGCGACCGACCTGATCTTTCCGTTGTTCCTGTTCATCGTCGGTGTCTCGTTGAGCCTGGCGCTCGGGCGCCAGCTGGACAAGGGCGTCGCGTCCGCCGACCTGTTGCTGCCGGTGCTGGCGCGCGCCGCGCGCATCGTCGGGCTGGGCCTGTTGCTGCATCTATGCGCGTGGTGGGCGTTCGACCTCGAGCACTACCGGGTGATGGGCGTGCTGCAACGGATCGGCCTGTGCTACCTGGCGGCGGCCGCGATCGCGCTGTGGTTGCCGGCGCGATCGCAGTGGGTCTTGCTGCTGGCGCTGCTGGCCGGCTACGCCGGATTGTTGGGGTGGGGCGGCTCGCTGGCGCCGCTGGACAACATCGCCAGCCGCATCGACACCGCCGTGCTGGGCGTGCACCTCTACGAATACGAGGCGATCGGTGGCCGCGGCCACGATCCCGAGGGCCTGGTCAGCACGCTGGGAGCGTTGGCGACGACCCTGCTGGGCCTGCGCGCCGGCGACTGGCTGCGATGCGGTCATGCGAAGCGGCTGCCGCTTGCGGCGATCGTATTGCTGGCGGCGGGCGCGGCCTGGGCCACGTGGCTGCCGTTGAACAAGAACCTGTGGACGCCGTCCTACGTGCTGTGGTCCGGAGGGCTAGCCTGCGCGCTGCTGGCGTTGTGCCACTGGCGGGTCGATGTGCGCGGCGGCCCGCCGCTGGGCCGCGCGTTCGGCGTCAACGCGATCGCCGCCTATGCCGGTTCGGCGTTCATGCTGTACGGACTGGTCGCGGCAGGCTGGCTGGAACCGCTGTACCGGCACGGCTTCGCCGACTGGATGACGCCGCGCTTCGGACCGTACCTGCCATCGCTGGCCTACGCGCTGGTCTTCGTCGCGTTGTGGTGGGGCGTGGTGCGCTGGCTGGATGCCCGTCGGATCTACTTCAAGGTCTGAGCGGGCAAGGTCTGAGCGGGCAAGGTCTGGCAGGGCGAGGTCCGGCGGGGCAAGGTCAGCGCGGAGCGCTCAGCGGAAGTCGCCGAAGCGCGCCTGCAGCGCGGCGATCGCGGCCAGGCCGGCGGTCTCGGTGCGCAGGATCCGCGGACCCAGTCGCAGGCCGTCGAAGCCGGCCGCCTGCAACTGCTCGCGGTCGCGTGGCGACCAGCCGCCCTCCGGACCGACCGCCAGCACCACGGTCGACGCCGCCGGCGGCGCGAGCCTGGGCAGGGCGGCGTCGCCTTCGGGGTCGAGGGTCAGCCGCAGGCCGCCGTCGGGCAACGCCGCCAACGCCTGATCCAGGGGCGCGGCCACCGCGACCGGCGGTACCCGTGTCCGACCGCTCTGCTCGCAGGCCGAGGCGACCACGCTGCGCCAGTGGGCCAAGCGCTTCTCGGCGCGCGCGCCGTCGAGCCTGACCTCGCTGCGCTGCGACCACAGCGGCACCACCGCGGCGACGCCGAGTTCGGTCGCCTTCTGCAGGATCAGGTCCATCTTCTCGCCGCGGGCGACGCCCTGCAGCAGCACGATCGACAACGGCGACTCGCGGTCGACCGCGGTGGCGGCTCCGACAGCGACCCGCAGCTCGCGCTTGCCGGCGGCGACGATACGGGCGTCGTAGTCGTTGCCGTCGCCGTTGAACAGCACGCAGGCATCGCCGACGCCGAGCCGCAGCACCCGCACCAGGTGCGCCGTGGCGCCTTCCGGCAGCGCCAGCTCCTGCCCCGGCGCGAGCGCGGCGTCGACATGGACGCGGGTCAGCCTCATCGTCCGGCCCCGTCGATGGCGGCGTCGATCGCGGCGACGGTGGTGGCGGCGAGCAGCTCCAGCGCCTCCTCGTCGATGCAGTACGGCGGCATCCAGTACAGCACGTCGCCAAGCGGGCGCAGCAGCACGCCGTCGCTGGCGCCGCCGTTGGCCAGGGCCGCGCGGTAGGCATGCAGGCCGATCCGCCGCGCCGGCTCGAACGGCGTGGCCTTGTCGCCGTTGCGGGTCAGCTCGAACGCGACCACCATCCCGGCCTGGCGCACGTCGGCGACGTGGCGGTGCTCGCGCAGCGGCGCCGCCAGCGCGGCCATGCGCTCGGCGGTCGCGCGGTTGCGGACAATCACCCGGTCCTGCTCGAAGATCGACAGGGTCGCCAGCGCGGCGGCGCAGGCCAGCGGGTTGCCGGTGTAGCTGTGCGAGTGCAGGAAGGCCTTCTCGCGGGATTCGTCGAGGAAGCCCTCGTAGACGGAGTCGGTGGTCAGTACCGCCGCCAGCGGCAGCGAGCCGCCGGTCAGGCCCTTGGACAGGCACAGGAAGTCCGGCGCGATCCCGGCCTGCTCGCAGGCGAACATGGTGCCGGTGCGGCCGAAGCCCGCCGCGATCTCGTCGGCGATCAGGAACACGCCGTGCGCGTCGCACAGCTCGCGCGCCAGCTTCAGATACAAGGGGTCGTGCATGCGCATGCCGCCGGCGCATTGCAGACGCGGTTCCAGGATCAGCGCGCAGACCTCGCCGGCATGGCGCTCGAGCAGTTCGCGCAGTGCATCGGCGGCACGGCGGGCGCGGTCGGCGGCGGTCTCGCCCGGTTCGCACAGGTAGGCGTCGGGGGAGGGCGCGAACAGCGCCTCGGCCAGCAGCGGCGCGTACACCCGGCGGTACAGCGGGATGTCGCCGACCGCCAGCGCGCCCAGGGTCTCGCCGTGATAGCCGCCCTCCAGCGCGATGAACCGGGTCCTGCCCTCGATGCCGCGGTTGCGGAACCAGTGGAAGGCCATCTTCAGCGCCACCTCGACCCCGGCCGAGCCGTTGTCGGCGTAGAACACCTTCGACAGCGGCGCGCGCTTGCCCTCGCGCGGCGCGATCGCCAGCAGCCGCTCGGCCAGCTCGACCGCCGGCGCGTGCGAGCAGCCGGCCAGGATCACGTGTTCCAGCGTCGATGCCTGCTCGGCGATGGCGGCGGCGATGCGCGGCTCGGCGTGTCCGAAGATGTTGGTCCACCAACTGCTGATCGCGTCCAGGTAACGGCGGCCATCGCGCCCGATCAGCCAGGGGCCCTGCCCGCGCGCGATCGGCAGCAGCGGCATCAGGCCGTCCTCGCCGGTGTCGTTGCCGCCGTGCAGGTGCTCGCGCATCTGCGTGCAGGGGTGCCAGAGCACGGCGAGGTCGCGCTGGCGCCATCGACGGGCGGTTTCGACGCCGGCCTCTGCTAGCATCGCGGAATCGTGATCGTTCTTGTCCATCCCGCCATTATCGTGCCTGTCGCCCCGTTTTCCCGAATCGCGCCCGACCGTCGCGGCCGTACCGCCGGTGCGACGCCGTGAGCCGCCGCCTGCCGACCATCCATGGCATCACCGAGCACGATGCCGGTCCGTACCGTCTCGAACGGCTGGACCTGGAGTTCAGCAACGGCGAGCGCCGCCGCTACGAACGCCTGCACGGGCGCGGCCATGGCGCGGTGGTGGTGGTACCGATGCTGGACGCGGAGACCGTGCTGCTGGTCCGCGAGTACGCCGCCGGCGTCCACCGCTACGAGCTGGGCCTGGTCAAGGGCCGCATCGACGCCGGCGAGACGCCGTTGCAGGCGGCCGACCGCGAACTGAAGGAAGAGGCCGGCTACGGTGCCCGTTCGCTGACCGTGCTGAGGGCGTTGACCCTGGCGCCGACCTACATGAGCCATGAGGCGCATCTGGTGGTCGCCCGCGACCTGTACCCCGAGCGCCTGCCCGGCGACGAGCCGGAGGAGCTGGAGGTGGTGCCGTGGAAGCTCGACGCGCTGCACGAGCTGATCCTGCGCGAGGACTTCTCGGAAGGACGCTCGATCGCGGCGCTGTTCATCGCCCGCGAGTGGCTGCGGATGCAGGCGGCATGACGCCGCATTCGACGCCCCGGCCCACGTCAACACCCGACATCTGGAAGGAGATCCGAGTCCGATGATTCCCAATGAGCTGCGCGAGCAGGTGATCCGGCTGGCCTATCGCGCCGCCGAGGCGATCCTGGAGGTCTACGACAGCGAATTCGCGGTCCAGCACAAGGACGACCGTTCGCCGCTGACCGCCGCCGACCTGGCCGCGCACCGCTGCATCGTCGCCGGCCTGGCCGAGCTGACCCCGGATATCCCGGTGTTGTCGGAAGAGTCCGCCGATGAAGTGCCACTGGAGCGCCGGCGCGGCTGGCCGCGACTGTGGGTGGTGGACCCGCTCGACGGTACCCGCGAGTTCGTCAAGCGCAATGGCGAGTTCACCGTCAACATCGCCCTGGTCGAGGATGGCGTTCCGGTGTTCGGAGTGGTGCAGGCACCGGTGACCGCGGTGGCCTGGCACGGCGGCCTCGAGCTGGGCGCGTTCCGCCGCGAGCACGGCGCCGATGTCGCGCTGCAGACGCGTCGGCCGGCCTCGCCGCCGCTCAAGGTCGCCGCCAGCCGCTCCCATCGCGACGAACACACCGAGGCCTTCATTGCGCGGATGGGCGAGGTCGAGCCGATCGGGCTGGGGTCCTCGCTGAAGTTCTGCCGGATCGCCGAGGGCGGCATGGACGTCTATCCCCGCTTCGGACCGACCAGCGAATGGGATACCGCGGCCGGCCAGTGCGTGCTGGAGGGCGCCGGCGGCGTCGTGCTCGATCCGCAGGGGCGGCCGTTCCGCTACAACCAGCGCGACACCCTGCTCAACGGCCGCTTCATCGCCCTGGGCGATCCGCGGCTGCCCTGGCGCGATTGGGCCGGCGAGGGCGCCTAGCGCGCCGGCCGGCATCCGCCGTCCGTGCACGCATCGCCATCGACGGCGGACGCGCTCCCGGAGTGAAACATGGCTGAAGCGAGACATGACTGAGGAAAGCCACGACATCGACCGCCTGCTCGAGATCATGGCGCGCCTGCGCGACCCGCAACGCGGCTGTCCGTGGGACGTCGAGCAGGACTTCGCCAGCATCGCGCCGTACACGATCGAGGAGGCCTACGAGGTCGCCGATGCGATCGACCGCGGCGATATGGCCGATCTGAAGGACGAACTCGGCGACCTGCTGCTGCAGGTGGTGTTCCACGCGCGCATGGCCGAAGAGCAGGGCGCGTTCGCCTTCGCCGATGTCGTCGCCGCGATCAACGACAAGATGGTGCGTCGCCACCCGCATGTGTTCGGGGACGCCTCGGTCGAGGATGCGCGGGCGCAGACCGAGGCCTGGGAAGCGCAGAAGCGGCGCGAACGCGAGCGCAACGGCGATACCGACGGCTCGGCCCTGGCCGGCATCGCGCGCGGTCTGCCCGAGTGGCAGCGGGCGGTGAAGCTGCAGAAGCGCGCGGCCCGGGTCGGCTTCGACTGGCCCGGCATCGACCCGGTCCTGGCCAAGCTGGAAGAGGAGGTCGGCGAGGTACGCGCCGAGTTCGACGCGGACGGCAAGCCACCCGCCGACACCGCCGCGCAGGCACGGCTGGAGGAGGAGATCGGCGACCTGCTGTTCGTCGCCGCCAATGTCGCCCGTCACGGCGGAGTCGATGTCGGCAGCGCGTTGCGCCGCGCCAATCTCAAGTTCGAGCGCAGGTTCCGGGCGATGGAGGCGATGGCCGCCGCCGACAGCACCCCCCTTGAGAAGCTGGGCCTGGACGCGCAGGATGGTTACTGGGAGCGGGCCAAGGCGGGCGAATGAGGCCGCCGTCCCGCTGCCGGGACAATCCAATCACTGAGCATCATGGCGGGGGGCTTATGAGCTGGTGGTCGAAACTGTTCGGCAGGCGCAGACAGGCCGCGGGCGAACACGCGGTGATCGTCTCCTTCGATTACGGGTCGCGGGATCTGACACCGCTGCTGACCCTGGGCGAGAGCCTGCGCGAGGCGGTGCGCAAGGCCGGGACCGGCGAGTACGACGGTCACGAGGTAGCCGAGAACGGCAGCGACGGCACCTTCTTCCTGTACGGCCCCGACGCCGACCGTCTGCTGGAGAGCGTGCGCCCGATGCTGCTGTCCAGCGGGCTGCTCAAGCACCCCAGCGTCCGCCTGCGCTATGGTGAGGCCGGCCGCAACGCGCCTGAAACCGTGCTTGAGATAGGCTGATGGCGAGACGTTTCAACAGCTTCCGCGAGTTCTATCCGTTCTATCTGGACGAACATCGCGACCGCACCAGCCGCCGGTTGCACTTCGTCGGCAGCTGCGGGGTGCTGGCGCTGGTCGCCGTCGCGATCGTCCAGGCCAACGCCTGGTGGCTGCTGGCGGCGCTGTTGTGCGGGTACGGATGCGCCTGGGTCGGTCATTTCTTCTTCGAGAAGAACCGTCCGGCGACCTTCAGTCACCCGTTCTATTCGTTCGCCGGCGACTGGGTGATGTTCAGGGACATCCTGACCGGGAAAATCCGGTTCTGAGAGCCGTGTCACACGCGGGTGGCCGTTGCCCGCGGTGATGGAGGTTCACGGTCGCGGCGTTCAGCCTGGAGTGGGGATTTGACCGAATCTGGCGGCTGCTTTCACAGGGCATCGACCTTGTCGAAGGCAGCCTTCACGAAACTGAAGACGCAGGAGCTGGTATGCAAGGCACACGCGAGGGCGGGTTGGTCCTGATCGTCGAGGACAATCGCAACATCTCCGAGATGGTCGGCGAATACCTCGAGGGGCGCGGATTCGAGGTCGATTACGCCGCCGATGGTGTGGACGCCTACCGTCTGGCGACCGACAACAACTACGACGTGATCGTGCTCGACCTGATGCTGCCGCGGATGGACGGCATCGAGGTCTGCAAGCGTCTGCGCGAGGAAGCCCGCAAGTCGACCCCGGTGCTGATGCTGACCGCGCGCGACACCCTCGACGAAAAGCTCAGCGGGCTGTCGGTGGGCGCCGACGATTACCTGACCAAGCCGTTCGCGATCCAGGAACTGGAGGCCCGCCTGCGCGCGCTGATCCGCCGCGAGCGCCGCCAGGTCGGCGGCGAGGTGCTGAAGGTCGCCGACCTGGCACTGGACCCGGCCAGCCTGCGGGTGACCCGCGGCGGCAACGAGCTGCAGCTGTCGCCGATCGGCCTGCGCCTGCTGACGATCCTGATGCGCGAGTCGCCGCGGGTGGTCAGCCGGCAGGAGATCGAACGCGAGATCTGGGGCAATGGCCTGCCCGATTCCGACACCCTGCGCAGCCATCTGTACAACCTGCGCAAGACCATCGACAAGCCGTTCGACAAGCAGCTGCTGCATACCGTGCAGAGTGCGGGCTATCGGATCGCGGACATCTCGCAGTCGCCGGACTGACGGCGCCTCCGGTCACCCGCCACCATGTCGCACGGCCTGCCGCGCCAGATCAAACTGGTGTTCGTCCTCCAGGCGCTGATCAGCAGTCTGCTGATCGCGATGGGCATCGTGCTGCTGGGCATGGCGGTGCGCCACGGCATCCTGCATCACCGGATGCAGGCCGAGGCCGAGGCCTACTGGTCGCAGCGGGCGCGGGATCCGGCGCATCCGCTGCCGATGACCTCGAACATGGAAAGCTTCCTCGATCTGGGCGATGCGTCCAGACCCGAGCACACGCTGCCCGAGGGATTCCAGGCCCTGTCCGAAGGGCTGCACTGGCTGCCGTCGCGGCGGCTGAGCGTGTACGTGGACCGGCGCTCCGAGGGCACGCTGTACCTGCAACTGGCGGCCGGCGACATCGAGCTGGCGATCCTGCTGACCGGCCTGTCCAGCCTGTTGCTGGCGATGCTGACGATCGCGGTGATCTCGTGGCTGAGTTACCGCACCTCCAAACGCCTGGTATCGCCGGTCAGCTGGCTGGCCAACATCGTCTCGCGCTGGGATCCGCGCTCGCCCGATACCGAGGCGATCGCCAGCGACGAACTGCCGGTCGACGCCGGTCGCGAAGTGCGTTCCCTGGCGCGCGCGCTGCGTGGCCTGGCCGGTCGGGTCGAGGAGTTCGTCACCCGCGAGCGCGACTTCACCCGCGATGCCAGTCACGAGCTGCGCACGCCGCTGACCGTGATCCGGGTCGCCGCCGACCTGATGCTGGCCGATCCGGAGGCCAGCGTGCAGACGCGGCGCTCGCTGAGCCGGATCCAGCGCGCCGGACGCGACATGGAGTCGGTCATCGAGGCCTTCCTGATCCTCGCGCGCGAGGCCGAGATCGCCCCCCAGAGCGAGGAGTTCGAGGTCATCGACGTGGTCCGCCACGAGGTCGATCGGGTGCTGCCGTTGCTGGAGGGGCGTCCGGTCGAGCTGACCGTCGACGACCGCGGCGCGCCGCGCCTGTACGCGCCGCCCAACGTCCTCAACGTGATGCTCGGCAACCTGCTCAGCAATGCGGTCCGCTTCACCGAGAGCGGGCGGATCGACGTGCAGGTCCACCCCGACCGCATCGAGGTGCGAGATACCGGGATCGGCATGAGCCGCGAGGCGCTGGCGCGGGTGTTCGACCCGTTCTACCGGGTCGACCCCGAGCGCGACGGCCGCGGCATGGGGCTGTCGATCGTGCGCCGGCTCGGCGACCGCTTCGGCTGGCCGGTCGCGTTGCACAGCGCGCCGGGCGAAGGCACCGTGGCCACGATCCACTTCGAGCTGTAGGCGTTCCGGTGCCCGTGCCGGACCGGACGACGGGCATCCACGGCTGTCCCCGGGCTGAATCCGCGGCGCGGCGCGGACAGGGCCTGTCAACGCTCCTGCCGGGCGGGCGTTGAAGCCGATACCTTTCCCGCATCGATCCGGTCCGGCCGCCTGATGAGCGCTTCCTCCCGTTCCCCCGTCACCTCCCGCCGTCGTTCCTGGGGCCGCCTCGGCACGATCGCCGTCGTCGTCGCCGCGCTGGCCGCGGGCGGTTACTACCTGAGGCAGCGCAGCGCGGAAGCGTCGTCCTCGGCCTATCGCAGCGCGCAGGTGGAGCAGGGCAGCATCCGGGTCGGGATATCGGCGACCGGCAGCCTGTCGGCGATATCCACGGTCGATGTCGGCAGCCAGATTTCCGGCCAGGTCACCGAGGTGCTGGCCGACTACAACGATCATGTCGACAAGGGCCAGGTGATCGCGCGCATCGATCCGAGCACCTATCAGGCGCAGATCGCCCAGGGCGACGCCTCGGTCGCCAGCGCCCGCGCCAGCCTCGCCACCGCGCAGGCGGCCCTGGCCAACGCCGAGGCCGACTACCGGCGCAAGAGCGCGCTGGTCGGCCGCCAGTTGGTCGCGCGCAGCGATGCCGACCTCGCCCTGGCCGCCCGCGACCAGGCGCTGGCCCAGGTCGCCTCGGCGCGCGCGCAGATCGATCAGCAGATCGCCTCGACCCGGACCGCGCGGCTCAACCTCGATCGCACGGTGATCCGCTCGCCGGTCGACGGCGTGGTGCTGACCCGTTCGATCGAACCGGGCCAGACCGTCGCCGCCAGCCTGCAGGCACCGGTGCTGTTCCAGATCGCCGAGGACCTGTCGAAGATGGAGATCGTGCTCGCCATCGACGAGGCCGACATCGGCCAGGTCAAGCCCGGGCAGGCGGTGGCCTTCACCGTCGACGCGTTTCCGGATCGCCGCTTCCGCGGCGAAGTGCAGCAGGTGCGGCTGTCGGCGACCAACACCAGCAACGTGATCACCTATCCGGTCGTGGTCTCGGTCGACAACCGCGAGCAGTTGTTGCTGCCGGGCATGACCGCCAATGCCGAGATCG
Source organism: Marilutibacter maris (assembly GCF_006546735.2). Classification (GTDB taxonomy): domain Bacteria; phylum Pseudomonadota; class Gammaproteobacteria; order Xanthomonadales; family Xanthomonadaceae; genus Marilutibacter; species Marilutibacter maris. Next base: position 26,376 of record NZ_VICD02000055.1, read on the forward strand.
AGGTGGAGAGCCGCGACGACGTGCTGCGGGTGCCGAACGCGGCGCTGCGCTACCGCCCCGACGACGGCGAGTTGGCGACGCCGGCGGCGCCGTCGCGGCGCTCCGGCATGCAGGACGAGTTGCCGCGGATCGCGGCGGCGCTCGATCTCGAGGCCGGACAGAAAGGTCTTT
>NZ_VICD02000056.1 GCF_006546735.2 Marilutibacter maris
GTCGCAACGGATGCCCAGGGTAATGTCGACCTGACGGCCTTCCAGGCCCAATTGCTGATCCAGCAGCATCAGAGCATCGACGGTCTGGACGCGCCGGCCCTGGCGCAAACGCTGGCCGACTCGCCGGCGCTGTCGGGCGGTGGGATTGAGCCCGTCAGCTGACACCTGCCCTGTTCAGCCAGATGACAACCGCTCCCAATGCGCTACGAGCGCAGGCAGGCGAGTCTACCCTGCCATAGGAGCCGCCGCGCCTGGATTTGGCGATGACATCGAATCCGGCATACTTCTCAAGCGATGCCTCCGTCGGCATCGGGACTTGGCCTGGAGTATGACCCCGAAATGGATTTTGCCTATCACCGCTCGCTGAAGAAGACCCTCAAGGCATGTCAGGAGTGGTTGACCTACCCGGGCAACCCCGAGAGGCCAGTCAAGTATTCAGCTAACCTGCAAGAATGGCTGGATGCGCCGGAGCGGCCGGCCAGAATGCCAGGCGACCCTGTTGCCGATCTGGGGCACTACTACGGCATGGCCGCTTGTGCGGCCTATGGACGGCAGGATCTCGGGGAGCTGACCCGGCTCATGCACTGGGCTGTGGCCCTGCGTGCTCTCGACCTGCGCATGAATGGGATGTTCAGTGAGCGCCGCCCCGACCTGGGCAACTGGCCCTGGGAGTTCTGGGACAGTATGAAGGCGGCCGGCCCTCTGATGCTGTCCAATTGGGAGCTGGGGCATATCTGTGCCGAGCGTTTCATCGAGATGGCGGAAAAAGACGAGCGGGTGAACCGCCCACCGGCGACGCGGATGGTCAACCACAACACCAACGACGTGTTCCTGGTCGGCCTGTTTTCGCAGGCCTTCGATATCCCCACCAGCTTCCAGCCCCGCAAGCCACTGATCGAGCCCTACCAGCAGTTGCTGGATGCCTGGCGCACCAACGGCGAATCTGTGTTCCAGACAGCCATGCAGGCCGCGTCCGAATTTCACATCACTCGCGCCAAGAGCAGCACCGGTAGCAAGTTCTACGAGTTCGACACTGCATTTGATCGCCTGTTCCCGGCCGAACTGCTGGCCGTGCAGGCCCTGCGCCAGCGCGATGGTCTGCCTGCCTTCGAGACCGGGCACCTGCTGGTCGACGGCCCCTGGGCCGTGATCAAGGACTTGCCCGATGTCGAGCCGAATCCGTTGACGCTACAGGTCGAGGCCCAACTTCAGCGCGACTATCCCGAGTTCCGATAACGCTTCACCCTTTCTGCAAGGAGCGCAGTCATGACCCACCCGTCTTCCCGCGCCGCCGAACTGGCCGCCCTGGCGGTCGCAACGGATGCCCAGGGTAATGTCGACCTGACGGCCCTCCAGGCCCAGTTGCTGATCCAGCAGCACCAGAGCATCGATGGCCTGGACGCACCCGCCCTGGCGCAGGCGCTGGCCGACTCGCCGGTGATGGGACACCCGGACGGACGCGAGCAGTTGGAGCCGATGCTGCAGGCACTGGGTCGGCAGTTGCCGACGCAGGACGCGGAGCGTCTGGCGCAGGCGCTGGACGCGAACAACCTGACCGATTCCCGGTTGGAGCGGAACTGGGAGCTGCTGACCGAGGCCGCCGGCGAAGCCTGGGATGCGGGCCGGCAGGCGCTGGATCGCACCGACGCCTCGATCAGCGACAGCCTGGCTCAGGCCCGCCGCTGGGCCGAGCAGGTCCGCGACAACCCGGACAACAGTTACCTGCAGCGCGCCGCCGGTCATGTGGCTGGCGGCGCCACCGAGAAGGTGCAGGAAGGCTATGGCGTGGTGAAGGGGGCGACCGGTCAGGGCCTGCAGGTGCTGGGCGACACGGTCGACCTGGCGACCTTCACCGTGCGGTTCTCGCATGATCGCGACTTCCGCAACATGATCATCGGGGCGGCCGGCATGTATGCGTCCGAGGCCTGGGACGACCCCAGCAAGCCGGTGGACGACGTCACCCGTATCGCCAAGGGCGCGTGGGACGAGTGGAAACATGGCCTGGATCAGGCCGAGCGCGAAGGCAAAGCCGCCGAGTACATGGGGCAGGCCGAGGGCGCTGCGGGCGTGGAGATTCTCGCCACGCTGGTGCCGGTCAGCAAGCTGCCGAAGCTGGCCAAGGTCGCCAAGGCGGCGGACATGGTGGACGACGGCGTGCCGCTGCACACCGGTGGCGCCGCCCGCAAACTGACCAAGGAAGGGCTGGATGTCCTGACCGAGGTCGGCGATGACTTCCGTCGCGCGCAGGCCAGGGGCGGCGTTGCGGCCGAAAGCGCCGACCTGATGTTCGATGGCCTGGCCGGTGTCCGTCGCAGCCAGGGCGAGCTGCGTGACCTGGTCGATGGCCTACGCCAGACAGGGCATGTCGACGACCTGCTGCAGAGCGGCGCACTGCGCCCTCGCGAGCTGGGCTATCTGGCCCGCCAGAACGTCGACGACTTCAAGAACGTTCCGTTCGACGAAGCACTGACCGCCTCGGTCGGTGGCCGTGCACTCAGCCAGCTCAAGCGCCACGAGGTCGGCGAAATCGGCGAAGCGATCATGGCCCATGATCTCGCGCAGAAAGGCTATCGCGACATCGTTCCGATCCAGAACAACTCCGGACACGGCAACGACCTGGTGGCAATCAACCCGGACACCGACAAGTGGGAGATCTTCGAGGTCAAGGCTTCAGCCAAGGGCATTGCGAGAGGGCAAGGACCGGAGCCACAGCCATTGGTGAGCCAGAGGATAGGCCTGGCGATCCGGGAGGAAGGTCATTGGGATCCCAAGAACATGTGGGAGGAAGCTGCCAAGCCGACTGCCGAGCGAATCCGTGAGGAGACGTTTGACCGCGATACTCGACAGCTCAAGGTCGACACCTACTGGTCCCGCATCAACCTCGAACAAGACCCGGCCACCGGTCTGATCAAGGGTGAACCTAAGATCGAGCAGTGGCTGCCGAAGGCAGAACGACCGAATCGTCAGTCCCTGCTGGAGGAGTCCATGCCGGCGCCAGGCCTGCAGCTCCCAGAGAGCCTCAAGGATCCTGCCCACCCTGGCCACAGCAACTTCCTGCTGGCCCAGGACGCCGTCTACCGGATGGAGTTCGCCAACAAGGTCCCGGCCGGTCCGCACAGCGAGCAACTGGCCGCCGCGGTGGCGACCCGGGCCGAAACGGAAGGCCTTCGCCTGGCCAGCGTCCAGTTGAAACAGGGCGCCGGCGGCCAGCTCGACATCATCGAGCGCGGCGCCTACGACGCCCCCGAAAGGCGCGTCGCTCTGGACACCCAGCAAGCCCTGGGCCGGTCCGTGGAGGAGCACAGCCGCGACTGGTCGGCTGCCCGATCACCCCACTACGTCAGCCAGGAGCCGGCGGCCGAACGCACCCCGGAACATGTGCAGGCCCTGGAGCGACTGTCAGGCACCGATCGTGCCCTGTTCGATCACATCCGCGACCAGGTCCCGGCGCACATCGGCGACGATCGCGTGCTGCAGGCGATGGTGCAGGCCCGCGACACCGCCGGCATCGACCGCCCCGAGCGACTCGGCGCGGTGGAGATCCGCGGCGATCAGCTTTCAGTGGTCAGCAACTCGGCAGCCCGATTCCGGGCGAACGTCGACCTGTCCGGACAAGCACCGTCGATGCACGAGAGTCTCGATCAGAACAACAGCCTGACCCAGCAGCTGGCTCAACAGCAGACCCTGGAGGCGCAGCAGCGCGAGCAACGGGAACAGCAGGGACCGGCTATACAGATGGGGTGAGGCAAGCATCGGCTGCTGAAGAGTCAACACGCCATTGCCAGCATAGGCACAGGAGCCCGACCGAAAAATAATCAGCAACAGCATAATCACAGAACCGCCAGGGTGAAACAATAAAAATGCAACCCAAACAAGTTCCTAGCAACTAACGAGTCGGCCAATACAAGGAAACATCCATGAACACGGACAGACTCCTTAGAATCTTCATCTTCCCCGCAATACTCACGGCCCTTGCACTCCCAGCTCACGCACTGGGACACTTGTCCGCGCAAATGCGCTTGACACATGAGACACCCCATACACAGCCCCCCTTCAAAAGCGGTGAAATTGAGCTCACCCTAAGAAACACCGGCGACATGCTGATTGAAGTCGTCATGGACGACCTGCCCTACACAAATTCAAGGACCGGCACTACCCGACCAATGTTCGTGGTATCCAGCGATGGCACAGAAGCGGGCTTCACGGGAAGGATCGTTGATTATATTGACAAGGACGTTTCGACCACAGCCATCACCCCAGGACGCGAAGTCAAACTAAGGTTCAACATATACCGATCTTATAGGCTTGAAGCAGAAAAGACCTATACGGTCGAATTCAGATCTCCAATCCGATACCTCAATCGTCCATCAGGGGATTTCACTATCGCATCACGATTGGACCTATTGCCAATCATGGAGAAAGCGCACGTGAACCCACTGGTAATCAGGCCCCCTCGAAGTTTGGACGAACAACAGTACAGCCAGGCGCGGCGAACGCCCCCATACTGAGCCAACCCGCCGCTTGCCAATCGAGCCAACTGGCCGAACTCGAGAATGCCAAGGATGTCGCAGAGGGCCTGGCCACTGACGGACTCGCGTGAAAGCCCCCCGAAGCCTCCCCTGTCCCACAAGAGTCTCACAGGGAGTTGATATGCCTTTGCCCCGGGCGCGGCGGAACAGCGCCACGACGCGGAACGGCTTAGGCAAGATCAATGATCGCGTCGCGCCGGCGACCGACAGGCCACGGCAATTTCGCTGATCTCATCGGCCAATGACGGGCCATCGACCAACGAAAAATGGCCCTGAACCGTCATTCATGACGAGTCAGAGCCATTCAGAGAAATCCTTTGGATTCAAGGATTTCCACCTGTGAAGGTGGTGGGCGGTACAGGGTTCGAACCTGTGACCCCTACCATGTCAAGGTAGTGCTCTACCGCTGAGCTAACCGCCCGTCCCGCCGGCCAAACCACCCGGCGAAGGGCGCGCAGTGTATCCCACCCGATCGGCTTCGACAATACCCGGATCGATGATCGGCGCGCGGATCTCGATTCAGCCGGCGAAGCCCTGCTCCTTGAGCCGATGGAGTTCGTCGCGGACCGCCGCCGCCTGCTCGAACTCCAGGTCGCGGGCGTGCTGGTACATGCGCTGCTCCAGCTCCTTGATCCGCGCCGCCAGTTGCCTGGGTTCCATCGAGGCGTAGTCGGCGGCGGGCTCGGCGACCTTGCGGCCACGGCCGCGGGTGCGGGCGGCGTCGGGCTCGGCGCGGGCGCCTTCCATGATGTCGGCCACCGCCTTGTTGATCGACTGCGGGGTGATGCCGTGCTCGGTGTTGTGCTCGACCTGCTTCTGGCGGCGGCGGTCGGTCTCGTCGATCGCCGCCTGCATCGACTTGGTCACCCGGTCCGCGTACAGGATCGCCTTGCCGCGGACGTTGCGGGCGGCGCGGCCGATGGTCTGGATCAACGCCCCGGTCGAGCGCAGGAAGCCCTCCTTGTCGGCATCGAGGATCGCCACCAGCGACACCTCGGGCATGTCGAGGCCCTCGCGCAGCAGGTTGATGCCGACCAGCACGTCGAACTTGCCCAGGCGCAGGTCGCGGATGATCTCCACCCGCTCGACGGTGTCCACGTCCGAGTGCAGGTAGCGCACCCGTATGCCGTGCTCGCCGAGGTACTCGGTCAGGTTCTCGGCCATGCGCTTGGTCAGGGTGGTGATCAGCACACGGTCGCCCATCGCGACCCGCTCGTGGATCTCGCCCATCACGTCGTCGACCTGGGTCGACACCGGGCGGATCTCGACCTCGGGATCGATCAGGCCGGTCGGCCGCACCACCAGCTCGATCACCTCGTCGCCGGAGTGCCGCAGCTCGTAGGGGCCCGGGGTCGCCGACACGAAGATCGTCCGCGGCGAGCGCCCTTCCCACTCCTCGAATTTCAGCGGCCGGTTGTCCAGCGCCGACGGCAGGCGGAAGCCGAATTCGACCAGGGTTTCCTTGCGCGAGCGGTCGCCCTTGTACATCGCGCCGATCTGCGGAACGGTCACGTGCGACTCGTCGATCACCAGCAGCGCGTCCGACGGCAGGTAGTCGAACAGGCACGGCGGCGGCTCGCCGGGCATGTGCCCGGTCAGGTGACGGGAATAGTTCTCCACGCCGTTGCAGTAGCCGACCTCGGCCAGCATCTCCAGGTCGAACTGGGTGCGCTGGGCCAGGCGCTGGGCCTCGACCAGCCGGTTGTCCGCGTAGAGCTGCTCCAGGCGCACGCGCAGCTCTTCCTTGATCGTCTCGATCGCGTCGAGCACGGTGCGCCGGGTGGTGACGTAGTGCGAGCCGGGGTAGATCGTGTAGCGCTGCTGCTTCTCGCCGGTCTCGCCGGTGAGCGGGTCGAACAGGGTCAGCTGCTCGATCTCGCCGTCGAACAGCTCGATCCGCAGCGCCTCGTCGTCGCTCTCGGCCGGATGCACGTCGATCACCTCGCCGCGCACCCGGTAGGTGCCGCGGCGCAGCTCGGTGTCGTTGCGGGTGTACTGCATCTCGGTCAGGCGCCGGATCAGCTCGCGCTGGTCGATCCGCTCGCCGCGCACCATGTGCAGGACCATGCGGAAGTACTCGTTCGGATCGCCCAGGCCGTAGATCGCCGAGACGGTGCAGACGATCAGGGCGTCGCGCCGCTCCAGCAGGGCCTTGGTCGCCGACAGCCGCATCTGCTCGATGTGTTCGTTCACCGAGCTGTCCTTCTCGATGAAGGTGTCGGAGGACGGCACGTAGGCCTCGGGCTGGTAGTAGTCGTAGTAGCTGACGAAGTACTCGACCGCGTTGTGCGGGAAGAACGCCTTGAACTCGCCGTACAGCTGCGCGGCGAGGGTCTTGTTGTGGGCCATCACCAGGGTCGGCTTCTGCACCTGCTGGACCACGTTGGCGATCGTGTAGGTCTTGCCCGAGCCGGTCACGCCCAGCAGGGTCTGGTGGGCCAGGCCGTCCTCGAACCCCGCCACCAGACGCTCGATCGCCTGCGGCTGGTCGCCGGCGGGGCGGTACGGGGAGACCAGCTGGAATCCGCTGGCGGAGGCATCGTCCGCGGCTGCGGCGCGTATCGCGGTACGGCTGTCGTTCATGTGGGGAAGCGCGGCCGGGCCTTTCAGTGTAGTCAGACAATGGGATGGGGGCGACGGGCGCTTTTCCTACCCCTGCCCGGCCAGCGCACCGATACGGAGGCGACCGGTGCGCGGCGCAGGATCGGGTTTCCCGGCAAGGAGCCCGACGACATGAGAACACCCGGCACCCGAACACCCCGCATCGCCCGCAACAGCGGCTTCACCCTGATCGAACTGGTGGTCGCGATGGCGCTGGCCGCCGTGGCCGCCGCCATCGCCCTGCCCTCGCTCGCGGCGCTGATCGAGCGCGATCGAAACACGGAGGCGCTGCATCGGCTGACGGTCTCGCTGGCACTGGCGCGGATCAGCGCGATACGGCAGGGCCGGCCGGTCAGCGTCTGCCCCAGCCGGGACGGCCGCCACTGCCTCCGGGAAGGGCTCTGGAGCGGCGGCTGGCTGGTGTTCTCGGACCCGCGACGGCGCGGCGAGCCAGCCGCGCCGTCGGCGATCATCGAGGCCTTCGAGGGCACCGGCGGCGGCCTGCGGGTCAGCACCACGCCCGGGCGGTCCCGGGTCACCTACGACGCCCTGGGCTGGTCGGCCGGCAGCAACGCGACCTTCCGGATCTGCTCGGCGAACGGCCTGATGCTGGGCAAGGTGGTGGTCAACAACGCCGGGCGGACCCGGATGGAGCGCCCGCGGACCGCAACCGCCTGTCCCGGCTAGCGGATTTCGCCCGTCGGGGGCTTGACCCCGGCCGGACAGGCCTTACAATTCACGTCCCCGCCCGAATAGCTCAGCTGGTTAGAGCACTTGACTGTTAATCAGGGGGTCGTTGGTTCGAGTCCAACTTCGGGCGCCAGATTCCAGAAAGCAAAGAGCCCGCCTCCGGCGGGCTTTTTGTTGTCCGCTCGAAGCCGGGATCGCGCTACCGGTGGTCGTCGGCCGAGGCCGCGCTGCCCGATCCGCCCCTGAGGCACCGCGGATTCAGGGTCGGGAGCCCGCACTCACTGCCGCTACTTGCCTGCCTGCACGGCGGCACGGCGGCACGGCGGCACGGCCTGAGCGTGCAACCGAGCCGAGAGGCCACGCAAGCGCTCCGTTGAAGCGGAGGCTATGGTACGTGGCAACGTCGGTATCGCAGGACATGCCGGTCGCGTGGAAGCGCTGGATGAACCGCGGGCCCGCTCCGTCAGGCAAGCGGTCGCCGCCCCCGTCGTGGCGCCGGCTCGGTCAGAGGGAAGCCCGCACGCCACGACGCCCGCGGCCCGAGCGGATCCGGTTGCGGTTCACGGCCGTTTCACGGGTTTCCAATGCCGGTCCCGGTGCGCGTCAGTTCCTCAATATCTCGCGCCAGGAGATTCGGCCGGGCGCGACCGGATTGTTGACATTCACGTCGTCGGTATTGCCCTTGGTGCCGCCGGCGCCGAGCAGCTTGTCGAACAACACGCCATCGCCGACCATCCCCACGTCGAGCTCCAGCGAACCTATAGCGTTGCCATTGAGCTCATCGTCAGAGAACACACCATCGCCATCGGCGTCGAAGAAATAGTCGGTGACGCTGGCCCCGGTGAAGGGATTCAGCACATTGACAAATCCCCTGCCGCCCGGCGCGCATGGATCGTCGCTGGGAACGATGCTGGAGAATTGCAGCACCTGCGCGACCACATCGGGATTCCCGATCATCCGCTCGCCCTCGGCCGTGCCGGGGGCCGGCGGCGCAAAGTCGACATACCACCCCTCCTTGTCGGGCGGCATGGCGGTGCTGGAAGGCTCGAACGTACGCACCCGGCGCCCGCCGACGACCCCTGCCGCGGCCGTCGTCCGCTTCACCAGGTCGGCACGCGAGGCGATTGCCGCCGCCTCGTCGATCAAGCCATACATGGTCTGCACCGACTTGTCCTGCGGATCGTCACTGGTGATGTAGCGGCCGGTGCCGAAGAATACCCAGCGCCTGAAAGTCCCCGGCTCGACCGCAGTGGTCACACCACCACTGATCGGCTGGCGGTTGCCATCGGCGTCCCTGGCGACGAACAGCGGCACCGGCGTGCTGCCGACCTTGTTGGCGGACTCCCACCTGCTCTCATTGCTGTTGCTGAGATCGAACTTCCACAGATTGCCGAGCAGGTCGCCGGCATAGACATGATCCACGTCCCCGTCGAGGTCTTCGTCCACGCCCCTGGGCGAGGACAGGCCGTTGTTGACCGAACCGTCCGCCGGAATCGTCGCCAGGACCGTGCCGTCGGCGATATCGATGACGATCAGGTAGGCCTTGTCATCAGGGCTGTTGACACCGTTGCCGATGATCACGCCGGTCTTGCCGTTGTTGAGCCTGGCGATGAACGGGTCGCCAATTACCTGCCCCATGTCCGGAACCGAGGCCAGATCCCACTCGACATCGGACGCGGCGAAGCTCCGGGGGTTGGTGACGTCCAGCGCGAACACGCCACTGCCTCCCCGCCCCATCGTTCCGACCAGGACATTCCTGTTCGGAGTCTGGGCCTTGGTGGAAACGACGACCGGCCCATCGACGAAGTACTTGTGCGCGTAGTCCGGCGCGACCAGCGTCTTGAGGTCGGTCATTGCAATGCCGCCGGGTATGTAGGCGAAACGCTCGACTCCCGAGCTCGCGTCGAAGGCGTGCAGCATGCCGTCATTGCTTCCGACGAATACGGTGTCGTTGTCCCTCAGATACGCCGGCGAACTATGGATGATGTCGCCGAGCAGGCCCACGCGATCGCGGAAGCTGCCGCCATTGCGTATTTCCTGCGAGGTATCGCCCTTCAGATAATTGGCAACAGCAGCCCCGTTCGACGCGGCGGGCGCGGCCACCGTATTCAGCGCCCCGATCTGCGACAGGGTCGGAAACGCGGCGCCGGTGGTTGCGAGATCGGAAGTGAAGATCTTGCGACTGGCAAATGCGGGCAATTGCTGGGATGCCTCCCATTTCGGATTCGAGCCATCGATCCCCGACGCCGTCACCGCCAGCCCCCTCAACTCGCCGGTCCACTGCCCACCGACGAAGGTCGCCTGGAACAGGGTGCTGCCGGCCTGCAGCGAAGTACTGCTGGCCGCCACGCTCGAGCTTGAGCTGGTGTTGTTGGCAATCGCCGCCAGCGCATCCTGCAGCCCCTTGGCAAATGCAGCCGGGTCGCTGGCGGCGACGAACTTGCCGCGGCTGTTGACCGCCGCGTGGAACAGGTCGTCGATGCGGTGGTTGTCCTCCTCGTCGAGCGGGTTCGGCCATGAAAGCCCGCCATCGGTCAGGTCGTTGCTGGCCCCAGGCGCGTTGACCGCGGTCTTTGGATCAAGCGTGCCCTGCAGGCCGATCGAGATGCCAAAGGTGACCATGTGCTGCCAGAACGCCGGATTACCCGGCGACTGCGGCACGACGTTGTCCAGATCCGGACGCAGATCGTTCTTCCAGTAATGCATCGCGACATCGGCCAGAGTCGGGCCACGGTTGTCCCTGTACGGACGCGAAGGCCTATAGGTGTACTTGGCGCGGTTCGGGCCGGTGATGGTGTCGCCCGCGATGCTGTCGGCGTCGCCCTTGTTGGAAGACCCACTGTTCCAGTAGCCGTCGGTGGTCAGGATCGCGAAGTTCTGCCGGCACGCGAATTGCCGGCCGTCGCTATTCTTCAGCCCCCCACCGGGGCCGTTGTCGGACCTGTTGGAGTAGTAGTTGCCGGCACGATTCAGCGCCGGCAGCAGCGGAGTCCCGTTGTATCCACGCGCACCGTGCAGGCGGTTGAACCAGATGGTGCGGTTGCTGCCGCGGAACAGGCCGTTGTCGGCATTGACCGGAATCAGGAACTGGGGATTGTCGGCGCCGTCGCCGTTCGGCCCCCAGATCGTGGTGAAGCCGACCCGGTACTTGTCGCCATCCAGCGACTGGAAGGCCTCGCTGGAGCCGGCCTTGGCCGACTTGATCCGGGTACGGTGATAGGAAAACCACCTGGCGTAGTTCTGCCGCTCCTGCGCGTCGGTGCGACCGGTCGGTGTCGCCCAGGTGCAGCCCTTGTTCCACAGGCCCGTGTCCGCCGTGTATCCGCATCGCAGGACCCGGCCTGCATCGCCCGCAAAGCTGTTGTCGAGGATGTAGTAGCGCCAGTAGTTGGCGCCATTGGACAGATAGGCGGTGGCGGTATTGCCTTTGTTCTTGGGCACGTGGAAGTACTGGATACCGCCACAGAATGTTACGGGTTCGCCGTTGAACTCCTCAGCGCTGCAACTCTTGGGATCCCGGAGGTTGATGGTGGCGCCACCCACGTGGTTCAAGCTCGGATAGACCGCGTTATAGGTCGTGCCGCCGGTTCGCCGCGTTCCATCGGCCTTCATCCACGGCCTGTAGGTAATCGCAGGGTTGTAGTGGACGGTATTGGAAACATAGGTGAAGTCGGATATACCGAGGCTCACCGTCGGAACCGTCGCACTGCTCATTGTCGGAAGGGCCATCGAACCCGAATCGTCGAGAATGAACAGGATGTTCGGCGGCACGCCGTTGCCGGCGCGTGGCGGCACGGGTGGCACGGTCAGCGCCGCCTGCACCGGCAGGCCCATCAAGGTGGCGACAAAAGCGACGGTTGCGATCTTGAGCAGGCGCGGCGCGGCGGATTTCAAACAAGATTCTTTCACGTCGGTCTCCATCAGGACCCGGCGAAATTGGATGCGGGGTGGCGGTGGCACGACCGGCCGCCGCGCTGCGCGCAGTCACCCGGTTACCTGTTTCAGGCGCAGCGAATGAGAAGATTCAATGAAACGGACATCACTCCGCTCCAGCGCCGGCAGCGTCCAAGCGTGTGCGTCGCCCTTTCAACCAGCACTTCTCAACCAGCACTTCTCAATCAACACTTCGTCGATTGCGGCCAGCGCCGGACATGAGTGACCAATAAAGAACATGGTCGCGACCAGTTCCCGACACCGGGCAGGACCAGAGCCGCGAAAACAGCCCCGGCAACGCCAGGACTTTGTCGCTTCCTTGCTGAGAAGCGCCGCCGCACGAGGGCACACTCAATGCGCCTTCTACCGGCGCGCGCGTCAGGAAAGAAGCGGGAAGAACAACCCGGCGCCCGTCGTGATCCAGCACTCCCCCGGGAGCCGAACACGCGAGTTCCCGGGGACGCGTATTCTCGCGTTCGGCAGCAATCGGCCCGCCATCAAGGCTCGATGATCGAATCGAGCCCCCACCGCGATGCAACGGACCCGGTCGCACGGCAACCCATCCGCATGCCCGCCTCCACCGGAGCCGGCCCGCTCGTGGAGGCCACGCCACCTGGATAGCCGCGCATCGCGGTGATCGGAACTGGGGGCGTCGAGAAAAACGGGGACAGCACTGCACCTGCCCGGTCCGGATCATGAAGTCATCGGCCGAGGACGAATGCGCGGTCTGGAACAGGCGCGGACAACCATGCGCCATCGGCGGCGCCCAGGCATTTCCGACCTCGGGCACCGGATTCCGGACAACAAAAAAGCCCGCCTGGGGCGGGCTTCTCTGCTGTCCGGTTGAAGCCGGGATCGCGCTACCAGCAGTCGTCGGCCGAGGACGCGCTGCCCGATTCGCCCTTGATGCCCTGCGAATTCAGGGTCAGGGTCGCGCACTTGGTGTCATCGCTCGCCTGGCTGCCCTGCGGCACCGCCTGCAGCGTGTAACCGAGGGCCGCAGGCGCTCCGTTGAAACCGACGTTGTAGTACGTGGCAACATCGGCATCGCAGCCCGGCAGCACCGGTGCGTTGCCGCCGGCATCCTGGTCGTAGGCCATGTTGGTCGTGTAAAAGCGCTCCATGAACTGGGCCTGCTCCATCAGGCAGCCGGTCGCCGCCGCACGGCGGCTCTTGGTCACCGCCCAGTCGTAGCTGGCAACCGCGATCCCGGCCAGGATCGCGACGATCGCAACGGTGATCATCAGTTCGATCAGGGTGAAGCCCCGCACGGCACGAGGGCCGCGGCCCGGGCGGATCCGGTTGTTGTTCAGAGTCATCTCACTGGTTTCCATACGGGTTCCCATGCTCGTCAGTTCCTCAGCATTTCGCGCCAGGAGATTCGGCCCGGAGCGACCGGATTGTTGACACCGACCGAACCGGTTTCACCCTTGGAACCGCCGACGCCGATGATCTTGTCCAACAGCACGCCGTCGGTGTTCATGCCCACGCCGGTGTCGACCGAGCCGACCGGCACGCCGCCGACGGTGTCGTCGGTATATTCGCCGTCGCCATCGATATCGAAGAAGTACTCCGAGACGCTGGCACCGGTGAACGGGTTGATCGCGTTGATGAAGCCCGAGCCGCCGGGCACGCACGGGTCGTCGCTGGGGATGATGCTGGAGAACAGCAACACCTGTCCGGCCACCGCCGGGTCGCCGATCATCCGCTCGCCCTGCGCGGTACCCGGGGCCGGCGGCGCCAGGTCGACGTACCAGCCCTTCTTGCCCGCGGGCATCGTTGTTGAAGCGGCCTCGAACCCTCTCACCGTACGACCGTCGATCACACCGACCGCCACCGTCGTCCTCGCCACCAGGTCGGTGCTGCGATTGCCGATCCGCGTGCCCTCGTCCATCAGGCCGTACATGGTCTGCACCGAGTGGTCGGTCTGGTCGGCATCGGTCAGATAGCGGCCGGTCCCGAAGAACACCCAGCGCTTGAAGCTGGTGGGATCCACCGCGATGCTCACGCCGCCGCTGATCGGCTGGCGGTTGCCGCTGCCATCGGTCGCGGTGAACATCGGCACCGGGGTGCTACCGGTCTTGTGCGACGACTCCCACTTGCTGGTGTTGCTGTCGCTCAGATCGAACTTCCACAGGTTGCCGCGCAGGTCGCCGGCATAGACGTAGTCGACATCACCGTCGCCGTCCTCGTCCCAGCCCTTCGGCGAGGACAGGCCATTGGCGGTGTCGCTGCTGGTCGGGATGTTCGCGATGACCGAGCCATCGCTGATGTCCAGCACGATCAGATAGGCCTTGTCGTCCGGGCTGTTGATGCCGTTGCCGATCACCACGCCGGTCTTGCCGTTGTTGAGCTTGGCGATGAAGGGCTTGCCGATGACATTGCCCATGTTGGCGATCGCGTCCTTGTCCCATTCGACATCGGAAGCACCGAAGCCGGTGGAACTGGTCACGTCGAGCGCATAGATGCCACGGCCACCGCGCCCCAGGGTCCCCACCAGGATGTTCTTGTTCGGGGTCTGGGCCTTGCTCGACACGACGATCGGGCCATCGACGAAATAGCGGTGGGCGTACCTGGGGTCCGACAACGTCTTCAAGTCGTTCATCAGCACGCCGCGCGGTACGTAGGCGAAGTGCTCGGCGCCGGTGTCGGCGTTGAACGCATGCAGCATGCCGTCGTTGGCGCCAACGAAAACCGTGTCGGTCGACTCCAGGTAATAGGGCGAGCTGTGGATGATGTCGCCCAGCGGGCTCACCCGGGTCCGGAACGGACCGGAGTTCTTGGACTCCCTGGAATCGTCGCCCTTCAGGTAGTTCGCCACCTCCACGCCGGTACCGCTGGCCGTGGTCAGGCCGACGGTCTGGGTCACGGTCGGGAACGTCGCTCCGGCGGCCAGCGGCGGCAGCGAGGCGTCGTAGGTGAAGACCTTGCGGGCGTTCCAGGCGGGAAGCTCGTCCGAAGCCTGCCAGAGCGGAGTGGTGTCATCGATGCCGCTCGTGGTGACCGAGTAGGCCTTCAACTCGCCGCTCCACTGCCCGCTCACGTAAACGGCCTGGAACAGCTTGGTGTCGGTGCTGATCGAGGTGGAGTTGGCGGCGACGCTGGACGCCGAACCCTTTCGGGCCTGGATCGCCGCCAGCGCGTTACGAAGACCTTCCGCGAACTCGTCCGGGTTCGAGGCCGCGACGAACTCGCCACGACCGTTGACCGCCGCGTGCCAGAGGTCGTCGATGCGATGGGCGTCCTCGGCATCGAGCGGGTCCGGCCAGGACTTGGTGCCGGCGGTCAAGGCCGGCAGATCGACCTTCGGATCCAGGGTGCCGCGCTGTCCGATCGAGATGCCGAAGGTCACCATGTGCTGCCAGAACGCCGGGTCGGCACCGGAGGTCGGGACGTTGTTGCTCATGTCCGGCCGCAGATCGTTCTTCCAGTAGCGCATCGCCATGTCGGCCAGCGTGCCGGAGTAGTTGTCGCGATACGGCCTTTCGGCAAGATACTGGGTGTAGGTGGGTACCGGGCTCAGGTTCGGATCCGGGGTGTGGGTCGAACCGTTGGCGTTGTCTTCGTTGCTGCCCTCCTGACCCGAGTTCCAGAAGCCGTCCGTGGTCAGGATCGCGAAGTTCTGCCGACAGGTGATCTGCGATGCGCCCGCTTCCGGCCCCCAGGGTCCGGAGGTCGACGCGCCCTTGAAATACTCGCCCGACCGCTTCAGCGCCGAATGCAGAGGCGTCACGCCACTGCTGATCGCGCCATAGAGGCCCGAGTACCAGGTGGTCTTGTTGGTCGTCCCCTTGGCGGCATTGTCCCGGAACAGGCCCCCATCGCTGCCCACCGGAATCGGGAGTTCATTCCGGTTCCAGATCGTATCGAAGCCGACACGCATGTTCTCGTCGAGCTCGGCGAAGGCATAACCCGCGCCGGCCTTGGCCGACTTCATGCGGGTGCGATGATACGAATACCAGTTCGCGAAGTTCTGCCATTCCTGGGCAATGGTCCTGCCCCAGGGAAACGAGGAAATCCCACTGCAGTTCCAGCTGCCGCCACTGTACTCGCACTCCTGGGCGAGAGTACCCGGACCCAGCGTATAACGGGTGTAACTCGAGTTGGCGGTAAGGTCCGTGGCCCCGGACTTCAGGACGTAGAAAGTCCGTTCCCCGGTCGTAAGGTTGGCGGTGCTTCCGCTGGCAAAGTCAGCGCTTGAAAACGCGGCCGTTGCGGGCGTGTCGGGCATGTAACTGCCATCGGCCCGCTGCCAGCCGCGATAGACCCGGGCCGGATCGTAGTAGATCGTGTTCCTGACAACCGCCCGATACCGGGGTTGGTCACTGATGCTGCTCTCATTGCTGATGTTCTGCGGCATCGCGAAATACCCCATCGAACCCGAGTCATCGAGGATGAAGCGGATGTTCGGAGGTGCGCCGTTGCCGGAGCTGGGCGGGACGGCGGGAATCGTCAGTGCCGCCTGCACCGGCAGTCCCATCAGGGTGGCGAGGAAGGCGACGGTCGCTGCCTGCAGCAGGTGCGGCGCGGCTTTTTTCAAACGGGGGGTTTTCACGTCGGCCTCCATCAGGGTCCGGCGAAGTTGGATTGCAGGATGACGGTGGCGCGATTGGCCGCCGTACTGCGCGCGGTCACCCGGTAGCGCGGCTTCAGGCACAACGGGTGCACCGGTATCTCGCTGTCGCACTTGGGCCAGCTTGGCGCCTCGCCCATGTATTCGACGAAGTACTGCGGCGCGATCGCCAGGCCGCCCATCGCCGCGGCGGCGTTGGTCCAGTAGCCACCGGCCTCGTTGAGCCAGCGCTCCGGCAGTGTGGGATCGGGGGTATCGCACAGGCCGCCGTTGCAGCCGCCGCCGCCGATCGCCGGAAATCCTGCATGGCCGTTGGCCAGCACCTGGGCTTCGGCCTCGCGCAACGCGGCTTCGGCCGCCTGGAAGCCGAGCCCGCGATCGCGCAGGTTGGCGGTCATCCGCTCTTCCATCACCGTGCCGCGCAGGCTGGCGAGTCCGAGCAGGGTCATCACCAGCAGCAGCACCAGGACGACGACCAGGACCGCGCCCTGCTGGTGGCGTGCGTGGGTTTTGGGTATGCGCTGCATCATGAGTTGCGATTCCTCAGCGTCACGGTATGAACCAGCGTCCTCTGCAGGACGTTGCCATCGACCCCGACCTCCTCGGGACTGTCCAGGGTCAGTTCGATCCGCGCCGCCTGCACCTCGTTCCAGCGCGCACCCACCGCACCTGCAGCCACGTAGGCCGCGTTACCCGGCAGCAGGTAGGTGATCTGCATGTCGCTCACCCCCTCGGTGATCTCCTCGGCAACCGTCGCCACCCCCGTGCCGCTGCGGCGCAGTATCTGGCGGTACAGCGCGCGGTTGTTGTTGGCATTGGTGCCGATATACCAGCGCGCCGAGTGCAGCTTGACGATCGTGGAGTTCGGGCCGTAGGTATAGGGCGTGCCGGTCGCGGCACCGCTGCACAGCACCGGAATGCCCAGGCCCTTGGTGCAGTTGCCGGGTGAAGTCGAAGCACCGCTCGCATCGTGGACAATCGTCTCGTTGATGCCCGGCTGCGCATTGGTCACCTGGACGATCGCCGCCTGGCGGTAGTCGCAGACCATCACGATGTCGCCGTCATTCAGGCCATGGTCGACGGTGTTGACCTTGAACTGGGCCGAGGCCGGCACATGATCGGTCACGGTCACGCCGTTGGAGTCGCCCGACTTCAGCTCCACCGCGTCGGTGCCGGCGACCCGGTTGGCCGGGTTGTCGGAGGCGAACGGGCCTTCCACGCCCAGCACGCCCGTGCTCCAGTCGGCCCACCAGTCGCCGGCGGTGGTATCGACCACGTTGGCGGTCGGCAGGTTCTTCGCGCACGGCGTACCGCCCGCCTCGCGCACGTCGCGGGCCATCAGCTCGAACGCCACCCGCGTGCTCTCCTGCACCCGGCCGAGGTTCTCGGTGGCGCGGTAGGTCTGGCGGTTGGACAGGAACACGCTGATCGCCGCGCCGGTGATGAACAGCCCCAGCACCAGCGCCACCATCAGCTCGATCAGGCCGATACCGGCCGCCGTCCGGCGTCCCTGCGATGGGTTTCGATTTCCGATTGTTCGCTTCATAGCCGTGTCGTGGTGCTGATTGTCTTGGGGGTGGCGGCCGCCTGTTCCTCGGCCCGGCGATCGTCCCAGCGGACGGTGATCCGCACGATCTGGTTGCCCGCGTCCACCATCTCGATCTGTCCGCACGCGCTCGGGCCCAGCGACCGCGGCTGCTGCATCGCGGTGAGCCACTCGCGCTGATCGGTCTGGGCCAGGGTTCCCGCGGCCGGCGGCGCGCAGGTCATGCCCATCGTGTAGCCGCCGGCGGTCGCGACGTCGCGGTTGGCGCGCATCGCATCCATGATCGAGTAGCTATAGACCACCGCCATGCTCTGCTCGGCCGAGCTCTGGCTGTTGCGAAGCGCGGTGGCCTGCATCGCGGCAATACCGAGCAGGCCGATCGCCATCACCAGCACCGCGACCAGCACCTCGATCAGACCCGCGCCGCGGACGGCGCCGGGTGCGGACCTGCGGCCCCGATGCCGGCGAGCCGCGCCAGCGGCCATGTTCTTCTGGACAAGGATCGTCACGGGCATGCTCCCCCGCCATTTGCCTGGGATGTGGAAACGCGGCTGCCGGCGGCGACATTGAGCACGCGCTGGTTGCGCTGCGGCTGATCGGTCGGAATGCACACGGTCACCGCGCCGACCAGCAGCGCGTCGTTGACGTCATAGGCCAGACCATCGGGCCGGAAGACGATCGAGTTGCCGTTGTCGGTGATGGTATTGCCGACGGTCACCTCGACCGGCGCCTCCACGCTGCTGATACGCAATACCGTGTCGCCGACGCCGAAGGCGCCGTTGCCGCTGCTGTCGATGATGGTGATCCAGCTCTGCCAGGCGCCACCGGCCGAACAGGTGGCGTTGTCGGTGCTGCGGCAGACCGCGACCCGACGCCCCTGCCGCACCGCCTCGATGCGCGCGGTCTGCACCGCGGCGACCATCTCGTTGACGCCACTGGCGAGGCGGTTGCCGTTGATCAGGCCGGTGAAGCTCGGCACCGCCAACGCGATGACGATCGCCAGTACCGAGACGGCGACCAACAGTTCGATGAGGGTAAATCCGTGCGGCCGCGACGCGACCCTGGACGACCCGACAAGTCTTGCTGGCACCTGACTTTCCCCTAGCACGGTTCCGTTCGGGTAACGTAAGCGCCACCGGGTAGCAATGCCACCCTGTGCCGACAGGCGGACGGCACAGCGGTCCAGGCGGCCTCACCGGACCCCTTCTGCAGATCCGCGCACCCTTTTACCGGACATGTCGCGTACCGCACCCGCCGCCGCACTGCAGCCCCTGGACGCCCTGTGGCAGCCCTCCGTGCTGATCTCGGTACTGCTGGCCGGCGAATGCCTGGCCAGCGTGCTCGCGCTGGCCCCGGGCATCAACGCGAACCGCTGGGTCTACTTCGGCCTGGCCTCGATGCTGATCCAGTGGATCTCGCTGCTCACCCTGCTGGCCCTGTACCTGTTCCGTCGCCGGCTGGCGACGCGCCCGCCGCAACAACTGGCCTGGATCGCGACCGGCCTGCTGCTGCTCAACACCTGGCTGGTATCCGGCGCGACGCGCCTGAGCCTGGGGCCGGACTGGCCGCTGGACGGTGACGGCTGGAGCGGACTGACCCTGCGCTTCACCGGGATCGTGCTCGCGGTCACCCTGCTTGGTCTGGCCGCGTTCCAGAACCACTGGCGCACGCGGCAGATGGCGATCCGCGCCAAGCAGGCCGAGCTGGAAGCGCTGCAGGCACGGATCCGTCCGCACTTCCTGTTCAACACGCTGAACACCGGGGCGGCGCTGGTGCATCAGCGGCCGGAGGCGGTCGAGCAGTTGCTTCTGGACCTGTCCGACCTGTTCCGGGCGGCGCTGGCGGGGCCACAGCAGATCGCCCTGGAGGACGAACTGGCCCTGGCGCAACGCTATCTGGAGATCGAGGCACTGCGGTTCCGCGAGCGCCTGCAGGTGACCTGGAAACTGCCCAGGCAGATTCCCCAGGTCACCGTGCCGGCACTGACGATCCAGCCGCTGGTCGAGAACGCGATCCGCCACGGCATCGAGCGACGGCCGAAGGGCGGCGAGATCGAGATCGCGGTGACGACCGCGCCGGAGCGGGTCATCGTCCGCATCAGCAATCCGCTGCCCGTCGGCGACGCGCCGGGCAACCCCGGCCACCGGGTCGGCCTCAATGCCGCCCAGGAGCGGGTGGAGGCGCTGACCGGCGGCCGCGGCAGCGTCACCACGCAGCGCGAGGGCGAGCTCTACGTGGCGACGATACGACTGCCGGTCGGCGCGAGCTGAACTACCGGCTCAGCCCAGCACCCGGTAGCAGGGCTGGTAGTCGCCCTGGATCTTCATCCGCCGCTGTTCGACGAAGGCGCGAAGCAACTGGTCCAGCGACTGCATCATTTCCGGGTCGCCATGGATCTCGAACGGCCCGCGCTCGTCGATGTGGCGCATGCCCTCTTCCTTGACGTTGCCGGCGACGATGCCCGAGAACGCGCGGCGCAGGTCCGCCGCCAGCTCGTGCGGCTTGCGCCCCTTGTGCAGGTCGAGCGCGGCCATCGCCTCGTGGGTCGGCCGGAACGGCTGCTGGAACTCCAGCGGAATGTCGATCGACCAGTTGAAGAAGAACGAGTCCTTCTGCGCGATGCGATGCTCGCGGACCTTGCGGATGCCGGCGGTCATCTTCTTCGCCACCTCGGTCGGATCGGCGATGACGATCTCGTAGCGCGAGGTCGCCGCCTCGCCCAGGGTCAGGCGCAGGAAGCGGTCGATCTGCTCGAAGTACGCCGCCGAAGCGGTCGGCCCGGTGAAGATCAGCGGGAACGGCAGCTCGGCATTCTCTTCGCGCAGCAGGATGCCGAGCAGGTAGAGGATCTCCTCGGCGGTGCCGACGCCGCCGGGGAACACGATGATGCCGTGGCCGATGCGGACGAAGGCCTCCAGGCGCTTCTCGATGTCCGGCATGATCACCAGGTGGTTGACGATCGGATTGGGCGACTCGGCCGCGATGATGCCCGGCTCGGTCACGCCGATGTAGCGCGGGTGGCGGCGACGCTGCTTGGCGTGGGCGATGTTGGCGCCCTTCATCGGCCCCTTCATCGCGCCCGGACCGCAGCCGGTGCAGATGTCGAGTCCGCGCAGGCCCAGCTCGTAGCCAACCTGCTTGGTGTAGATGTACTCCTCGCGCGAGATCGAATGGCCGCCCCAGCACACCACCAGGTTGGGATCGGCCGGCTCGAGGATGCGCGCGTTGCGCAGCAGGCCGAACACCGCGTCGGTGATGCCGTCGGTGCTGTCGAGATCGCGGCCGCCGTCCTCGCCCAGCTCGATCGCCCGGAACGCCAGGTCGCGCACGACCGCGAACAGCAGCTCGGCCACGCCGCGGATGATCTCGCCGTCGACGAAGGCCATCGCCGGCGCATTGCTCAGGTCGATCCGCATGCCGCGGTCCTGCTGATGGACCTGGATGTCGAAGTCCTTGTACTGCTCCTGCGCGGCGCGCGGGTCGTCGGACACGCTGCCGGTGGTCAGCACCGCCAGCGCGCAGCGGCGCAGCAGGTCGTGCATGCCGCTGGAGGCGTCGCGCAGGCGCGCGACCTCGTCGCGCGACAGCACGTCGAGACCGCCGCTGGGATAGATGCGGGCGTTGACCGTGGGCAACGGGGTATGGATCGGGGCACGGGGGGCCTGGCTCATTCTCTTTTCTCTTCCTCTTCTTCGTTTCTCTTTCGCAGCCGATCGACTCTAGCGCACGGCCGCCCACAAAAAAACGGCCGGGGTCGCCCCCGGCCGTTTTCCTACAGCTTGGTCATGCGTCGATCAGAACTCGTAACGCAGGGTCAGCAGCACCGACCAGCGCGAAACCACGCGCGGCACGCGGCCCTCGTAGGGACGCAGGCCCTGCCAGGACGGGTTGTCGGCCTGGCCCAGGTCGTACACGTAGGTACCGTCCGCATTGACGCCACCCAGACGCGCCAGATAGCGGGTGTCGAAGCCGCCGATCTCGTCAGTCACGCCCCAATCCTTGTTGAGCATGTTGAGGAAGTTGTAGACGTCCAGGCGGACGATCGACTTGTGGCCCTCGAAGAAGCCCGGCAGCTCCTGCTGGATGCCGAGGTCGACCTGGTTGACCCACGGCAGGCGGGAGGCGTTGCGGCCGGCGATCTCGCCGCGATGCGCCTGCAGGTACGGGTTGCTCGCGATGAAGTCGTGGAACGCGGCGATCTGCTCCGGCGTGGCCGAACCGTAGCTGACGTTCGGATCGTTGACCAGCGGAATGTAGGCCGGATCCTGGTAGATGCCGTCGCCATTGAGGTCGCCATTGACGAGCCAGGTGTACGGCAGACCGTCATGCCCGTTGTAGAAGGCGGTGATGCTGGTCTTGTAGTCGCCGAAGAACGCGTGCTCCCAACCCACCGAGGCCTTGATCGAGTTGCGGATCTCGCGGCTGGCGGTGGTCGCGAACTCCTGGTTCGGATTCACGCGCGACACGTACTGGTAGCTCGACCAGGCCTGCGAGCTGGCTTCCGAGCCGACTTCGGTGGCCTTGGTGTAGGTGTAGCTGATGTTGCCGTACCAGTTGTTGGCCAGCGGCTTGTTCAGCGAGAAGGTCACCGAGGTGGAGCTGCCCTCGTCGGTGTTGCCCAGCACCGTGGAGTTGAAGCTGTAGTCCGGATTCCGGCCACAGTTCTTGTTGGAGCTGGAGGTCGAGCCGCCCAGGTCGCACCAGTAGCTGTTGCGGCCGTCGGCCAGGGTGCCCTGGGCCTCGCCGATGTTCAGCGCGCGGTAGACCGCGGCGTCCTTGGCGCGGATGTTCTGCACCTCGACCGAACCGATCAGGCCGTACCACGGCAGCTCGGCGTCGTAGCCCAGGCTGGTCTTCCACACGGTCGGCAGCTTGAAGTCCGGATCGATGACGTCGATCTGGTTGGACGGGCTGCCGGTGGCCGGGATGTTCTGGTTGTACGGATCCGGGCTGAACGGCGCATCCGACGGGTCGAAGTTGCGGTAGGACAGCGCGGTGACGCCACCGTTGTTCTGGTACGGGTTGGCCAGCCACACAAACGGCGGCACGCTCTGGAACGCGCCGATGCCACCGCGCAACTGCGAGTAGCGCGGGGTGTCGAACATGTAGTTGAACGACACGCGCGGCAGGACGACCTTGTTGTCCGAACCCAGCTTGTAGTCGTTGCGGAAACCGAAGGCCTCCTCGAAGCCCGGGCTGCGCTCCGGCGCGTCGTCCACCTTCGGGAGGTTGACGCGGACGCCATAGGTCAGCGACAGATTGTCATTGACCTGCCAGGTGTCCTGCAGGAACGGGCTGACCTGGGTGTAGACCAGAGCCGCGGCGGTGTCGTTGACGTCGAAGCCCGGCGCCGGCGTGCGCAGGTTGTAGACGTCGTAGTTGCCAGCGGCGAAGTCGGCGAGGCTGTTGAACACGTACGAACCGTGCAGATCGCGGCCGTACAGGTTGAACACGTCGTGACGCAGGTAGTCGAAACCGCCCTTGATGGTGTGATCACCGGCGTAGTAGGTACCCGCGACCGAGGCCGAGAAACGCTTGGTGTTGATCTGGTTCTCGTGGCGGTTGTTGTCCTCGCCGATGAAGATGGAGCCGCCGTTCGCGGTCTCGATCTCCACTTCCGGCTGATTGACCGGATTGCCGTTGACCTGGTCGAACTTCTGGTGGCTCAGCTTGATCTCGGTGGAGAAATTCTGGGTCCAGTCGCTGAACAGCTGCAGCGAGGTGTTCTTGGTGATGTTGTCGATGTTGTACCAGTGGCTGCTCAGCACGACGGTATCGGAGCGCGCGTCGTACGGCGAGGGGCGGAACTCCTCGGTCTGCTGGTAGGTCAGGCTGGCGCGGTGGTAATCGTTGATGTTCCAGTCCAGCTTGGCCAGGTAACGCTTGTTGTCCAGGTTGACGCCGGTGGAGCCGTAGGTGCCCGGCTGCAGGCCCAGGCTCTCGGCGATCGCGATCGCGTCCTGGACGTCCTGCTGGGTGACGTCGCCGTTGGCGATGCCGTCGGAGGTCGAGGAACCGCCGAAGTTCTTGATCTTCTGCTCCTCGTACGAGGCGAAGAAGAACAGGCGATCCTTGAGGATCGGGCCGCCCAGGGTCGCGCCCCAGGTGGTGTCGGTGTCGAAACCGGTGTAGTCCTCACCGTCGAGCTTGCCCATCAGGCTGTCGGCGTCGCGCAGCGCGTAGTACACCGAGCCGTGGAACTCGTTGGTGCCCGACTTGGTGACCGCGTTGACGGTCGCGCCGACGGTGTCGGAGGCGACGTCGTAGTCGGACACCTTCAGATCGTACGCGGCGATGGTGTCGACCGAGATCGGGGTGCCGATGTAGGGCATGCCGTTGGCGTTCAGGCCGAAGGGGTCGCCCTGCGACATGCCGTCGACGGAGATGTTGTTGTAGCGGTTGTTGACGCCCGCCACCGAGATCGAGCCGTTGCCGGCGTCGGTGACCTGGATGCGCGGGTCGAGGCGCGCGATGTCGTCGAGCGCGCGGTTGCCCTGCGGGGTGAGGTCGAGCTGACGTCCGCTGACCGAGGTGCCGACGCCCTTGTTGTCCGGGTTGAACACGTCCAGGCCCGGCGAGGCCACCGCCATCACCGCTTCCAGCGTCGTCGTGTCGCCGAGGACCGCGTTGATCGCGTTGACCTGGTTGAGGTTCAGGTAAACGCCTTCCTCGACATCGGTACCCGCGCCGTCCTTCTCCACGGTGATCGTGTACGGACCGCCGACGCGCAGACCGCGGGCGTTGTAGCGGCCGCTGGCATCGGTGGTCGCGTAGTTGACCGTACCGGAGTCGACGTGACGGATGGTGACCTGGGCGCCCGCGACGGGCTGGCCGCTAACATCGGTGACCGTACCGCCGACGCCGGCGGAGGTGGACTGAGCGAGCACAGGCGCGGTGGCAAGAGCGGCGAGCAGACCGATGGTCAGCCTGGACAGCCGGACGCGGTTGTTATGAGTCATTGGACATGAGCCTCAATTACACGGGAGTTGAGCGCAGGCAGCCCTCTGTCCCGACGCAAGTCGGAGCTGCCCACGACGAAATATTGGTTTTCCTTGGCACCCAGAATCCCGGCTGACGCGATGCGCCCCCTCCGGGTTAACGGCACTTTAACACGTTAGGTCACCGATGTGACAGACGTGTGACGAGGGTGGAACTTCAAGGAAAATCGCCCGCGAATCCCCTATTCAGGCAATTTTTGACCGTCATTGCCGTCACGGCGCTGCAATCTGCAGGTAGGTTCCCAGGCCATCCAGGAACATCTGTACCGAGATCGCGACCAGCAACATGCCCATCAGCCGCTCGATCGCGGTCAAGGCCCGCCGGCCCAGCAGCTTGTACAGCAGGGTGGCCGAGAACAGGATCGCCGCGGTCGCCCCCCAGGCGATCATCAGCGCCAGGCTCCAGTCGGCCAGCCGGGTCGGTTCGTTGCTGCCCATCAGCATGACCGCGGCCATGCCCGAGGGTCCGGCCACCAAGGGTATCGCCATCGGCACGATGAACGGTTCGCCGTCGGGCAGCTCGCCCATCAGCCCTTCCGGCGGCGGGAAGATCATCCGGATGCCGATCAGGAACAGGACGATGCCGCCGGCGATCGCGACCGACTCCTGGCGCAGGTGCATCAGCTCCAGCGCGTACTTGCCGCCCCACAGGAACATCATCAGCACCGCCAGCGCGATCAGCAGCTCGCGGGCGAGCACGATCCGCTGTCTCCGCGGCGGCAGGTTGCGCAGCAGGCTCAGGAACACCGGGATGTTGCCCAGCGGGTCCAGGATCAGGAACAGCAGCAGGGCGGCGGAGGCGATGGTCATGGTCGGTCTCGCGGCGGCGCGGGGCGCCCGCCTTGCCGGCGAACGCTCCCGGGATGGCCCCCGTCGCCGGCGGCGGCAGGGCCGGCAGCGGGTGACGGGGTCATGGATCTGGCGATTGGATCAGCCGTCCTGGCCGGGTTCGGGCGTCCACACCTGGCCACGTTGGGCCATGCCGGCCGACGATAGCAGGGTCACGCAGGCCGGCGCATACGCCGCCGGGTCGCGGACCCGGTCGTCGGTCTCGTCGGCATAGGCGCGCGAGCGCAGCGGCGTGCGCATCGGTCCGGGCCGCAGGCCGCTGACCCGGACCGGGCCGTTGGCCAGTTCCTGGTGCAGCATCCCGACCAGGGCGGCGAGCCCGTGCTGGGCCAGCCCGTAGCCGCCCCAGTAGGCCTGGCCGACCAGCGCCGGATCGTCGACCGCGAACACCACCGCGGCGTCGGACGCGCGCGACAGCAGCGGCAGGCAGGCCTGGGTCAGCCACCAGCGCGCGGTCAGATTGACGTGCAGCGCGCGCGCGAACACCGCCGGATCGGTCTGCGCGAGCGGGGTCAGGCCACGGAACTCGGCCGCGCAGTGCAGCAATCCGTCGAGCCGGCCCAGCTCGCCCTCGATGCGGGCGGCCAGCTCGGCGTAGTCGTCGGCCGAAGCCCCTTCCAGGTCGAGCGGATACAGCAGCGGCTCGGGGCCGATCGCGGCGACCGCGTCGTAGACACGGTTGAGCCTGGGCAGCTTGCGGCCGAGCAGGACCACGG
>NZ_VICD02000057.1 GCF_006546735.2 Marilutibacter maris
CGGCAGCGCGCGCGCGACCTGCACCGCCGCGCGTATCGCACGGTTGCCGGTCGCGGCGGGTCCGCCATCGCCGTTGCCGGCTGGCGCGCGCTGGGTCACTGGCGCGGCGCCTCGACCTTGGCCAGCAGCGCCTTGAGCACCGCATCGGGGGTCTGGCCCTCGATCTGCAGTTCCGGCGACAGCGCGATCCGGTGACGCAGCGCCGGCAGGGCGATCTCGCGGATGTCGTCGGGGGTGACGAAGTCGCGGCCCGACAGCACCGCCTGGGCGCGCGCGGCGCGTACCAGGGCGAGGCTGCCGCGCGGACCGGCGCCCAGCGCGATGCCGGCCCAGTCGCGGGTCGCGGCGACGATGCGCACCGCATAGTCGATCACCGCGTCGTCGACCGAGACCAGGGCGGTGCCCGCCTGCATCGCGACGATCTCCTCCGGGCCCAGCACGCATTGCACCTGCGACAGCTCGAACGCCGCCGCATTGCGGCCCTGGCTGACCGCGGCGACCATCCGCTTCTCGTCCTCGCGGTCCGGGTAGCCGATCATCACCTTCAGCAGGAAACGGTCGAGCTGGGCCTCCGGCAGCGGGTAGGTGCCTTCCTGCTCGACCGGGTTCTGGGTCGCCATCGCCATGAACGGCGGCGGCAGCGGAAAGCTCCGGCCCTCGATCGTGACCTGCAGTTCGGCCATCGCCTCCAGCAGCGCCGACTGGGTCTTGGCCGGCGCGCGGTTGATTTCGTCGGCGAGCAGCAGGTGGGTGAAGATCGGGCCGCGGCGGATGTTGAAGGTCTCGCTCTTCGGGTTCCAGACCGCATGCCCGCTGATGTCGCTGGGCATCAGGTCGGGGGTGAACTGCACGCGCGCGTAGCTGCAGTCCAGCGCCTGCGACAACGCCCGCACCAGCAGGGTCTTGCCCAGTCCGGGCACGCCCTCGATCAGCACGTGGCCGCCGGCCAGCAGCGCGACCAGGATCTGGTCGAGCACCTCCGGCTGGCCGATGAAGGCCTTGCCGACTTCGTCGCGCAGCGCGCCGGCGCGTTCGGTCAGGGCGTCGCCGGTCAGCGGCGCGCTGCCGGCCGTGGTCGCGGGCGATGCCGCGGACGGAGGGCCCGCGGTCGGGGTGTCGGGCGGCAGCGGAAGGTCGTTGGCGGTCATAGCTGATTCCTCAACCGGATCAGGGTGGCAATACGGGAACGGAACGCGACGTGGTCGCGGGCGACGGGCGTGGACAGGGCGGTGCGCACCTCGTCGGGGCCGATCGCCAGGGTGTCCTTGAAGCGTTCGGCGATCAGCGCGGCCTGCGCCTCGCCTTCCAGCGCGGCGGCCTGCGGATCGCGCCGGCGCAGGCGGGCGAGGAAGGCCGCGCGCACCGCGTCGTACAGGATGTGGGCGTAGCCATAGCGGTAGATGTGCTCGCCGCTGGCGGTCACGTGTTCGAGCAGCGAACGGCGCTCGCCGAGGGGCGAGGGGCGCCACGGTCCGAACCGCTGCATGCGCGCCCACAGCCAGGCCAGCAGGGCCAGCAACAGCGGCAGCCACGCCATCCAGCTGTTCTCGGCCAGCCAGCGCCAGAACGAGGGCATCTCGGCCGCGTACAGCAGGTGCGCGGTGCCGGCCTTCCAGTTCGGCGCCAGCAACTGCCGCGCCAGCACCACGTGCGGGCCGTCGCGCAGGTCGTCGTTGGTGAGGAAGCCGAGCCCGGCGATCACGTCGACGCTGCCCTCGCCATGCGGCAGGCGCGCGTAGACGGTGTCGCCGTCCTTGTCGCGCCATTCGTGCAGCGGTTCGATCGCGCCGACCTCGAAGCGCATGCCCTGGCAGAACTCGATGTGTTCGTCCTCGCCGGCTACCGACAACTGCACGCAGCCGCCGTTGGCGTCGTCGATGACGCTCAGGTCCAGCGCTTCCAGCAGCGGCGCCTGCAGCCGTTCGGTGTCCGCCGCCAACTGGTCGCGCGGCGGCGTGCGCACGACCAGGTGGCCGCCGGCGGCGACGAATGCCAGCAGCGCCTCGGTGTCGGTTTCCGACAGCCGGCGGGGATCGTTGAGCACGACCACGGTGTCGTCGTCGCCGAGCGCGACCTCGTCGGGGTCGAGCTGTTGGCGCGCATCGACCTTCCAGCCGTCCTCGCGCAGGGCCAGGCCGAGCACGTACAGCGGGTTGTAGGTGATCTCGCCGCTGCGCGGGAGGTCGATCTCCTTCTCGACCCGCTCGTGGGTCTGCAGCCACCAGTAGCCGAACGTGCCGGCCAGCGCCAGCACCGCGACGACGGCGAGCGCGGCCCAGGGCAGGCGCGTCGGGCGCCGTGTCGTCGTCGATGCCGCGCTCATGCGCCTGCTCCCTCCGGGGTGGCGTCGGGCGCGCCTGCGCCGGTCCAGCCGAAGCGCTCGGCGAGGGTGTCGAGCTGGTGCTGGAACGCGGCGTCGTCGGGCAGCCGGCCGGCATAGGCGGCGTACTGCCACAGCCGCACCGCCGCGGCGAAGGCATCGCGGTCGGCGGCGACCGGCATCTTGCGCGAGGCGCGCAGACAGGCGGCCTCGGTCGCGCCCGGCACCAGCACCACGCCGGTACGCGCGGTCATCGTCTCGATGCTGGCGCGGTACAGCAGCGCCAGCGCCTCGCGCTGGCGGCCCTCGGCCCACAGCCGCCGGATCGCGGTCGGGATGTCGTCGGGCAGCGGCGCCACCTCGGCGAGCGGATCGCGTGCGACCGGCTCGGGCTCGCGGCGCTGCGCATCGACCGCGCTGCGCAGCCAGACGATCCAGCGCGGCGAGGTCGCCAGCAGGATCACCGCCAGCACGCCCAGCAGCACCCACAGGCCATACGCGCCGATCAGTCCGATGATCTTGCCGATGCCCTCCAGCAGCGGCGAGTCCTCGAGCACGTCGTCCTCGTCGTCCTCTTTCTCCTCGTCGCGGTCGCGGGGCTCCCAGGTGGTCACCGTGCGCTTGGGATTGACGCTGGGGTCCTCATAGGCGCGCTCGACCGCTTCGCGCATCGAGCCGGCATCGGCCAGCGGGTGACCGAAGACGCGCGGCAGGGTGTCTTTGCGCAGGGTCTCGCGGACGCGGTCGCCGGTCGCCGCGTCGGCGGTTTCCTCATCCGTGGCCTCGTCGCCGTTCGCGCCGTGGTCGATCACGGTCTTGTCGAGGTTGCGCTGCGACAGCGGCCGTGCGCGGGCCTCGGTGGCCTCGCCGGCGTCGGCCTGCTGCGCGTGC
>NZ_VICD02000058.1 GCF_006546735.2 Marilutibacter maris
CCGGATTCCATGCGCGGCTTGAGCACCGCCACCGGCTGGGCCAGGTCGAACACGATGCGGGTGGTGCCGGCGACCGGATGACCGGTACGCACCGCCTTGACGATCCCGGCGCCGCCGGGAACCTTCAGATTCGCCGCCAGTTCCGAGCCGGGAAGATCGACGACCAGGCGATCGGGCCCCGACAGACTCAGGGTCCGGACTTCCGCCTCGCCGTCGAGGACGATCTCGGCGCGGGTGCCGGTCGCCCCAGAGCTCAGGCGCAAGTCGTTGATTTTGGAGGCATGCGCAAGGTTCCAGGCCAGGGCGCCGAGCAGCGCCATGGCCATCAGGAGTTTCTGAACGGTGGCTCCCCTTGCACGCATGGACGCTAGTCAAGCACCACAGACATGCATTTGCAAGTCTTTTTTCCTTATGAATCCGACACCTGCCGCCACTTCCTTCATTTCCGTTCAGGAGTAGCCGACAACTTCAGGTTTTCCTGCCGGCCTCAGGCCCGGGGATGCAATGCCCCCAGCCAGGCCGCTCCGACCGCCGACGCCGGCACCAGGTGCGCGCGCCGGCCATCGCCTTCGACCGCCAGTTCGACCACCAGGTCCGCGCGCGGCAACGCGCCAGCGCCACGTTCGGCCCACTCGACCAGCCACAGGCCCACCTCGTCGGCATCCAGGCCCAGGTACTCCAGCTCGCCGGCATCGGCGATGCGATACAGATCCAGATGCCAGGCCTCGCTGCCGTCGGCCAGCGGATAGCGCTCGACCAGGGTGTAGGTCGGGCTGCGGATGGTGCCGCCGACCCCCAACGCCCGCAGCAGCGCCCGCGCCAGGGTCGACTTGCCGGCGCCCAGGTCGCCGCGCAGGTAGACCACCGCCTGCGGCGGCCGGGTCGCGGCCATCCGTTGCCCGAGCGCGGCGGTCGCCTCGGGATCGGCCAGTTGCAGCTCCATCACCGCATCACTCATTTCGCGCGGACTCCGGGAAGGAACGGGATGGCGGATTGCCCAGACGGCGCAGCCAGGGCATCAGGTCCGAGGGCAGCAGGCCGCGCTCGCCGGCCTCGGCGGCGGCGGCGTCGGCCGCCAGCGAATGCAGCAGCGCGCCGCAGCAGGCGGCCTCGAAGGCAGGCAGCCCCTGCGCGAGCATCGCCGC
>NZ_VICD02000059.1 GCF_006546735.2 Marilutibacter maris
TATCGTTCCCCCCTGAGTCAGGGGGCGATTCGCGCCATCGGCGCGAATGGGGGTATGGAGGCGCGACGGCGGGGCCCAAGGTTTGCGAAGCAAACTTTGGGAGATATCCGGGCGCAGCCGGATATCGTTCCCCCGCAGGCGCGGCGCAAGCCGCGACCGGCTTCTATCGGGAAGGCCCTCGCGACTCACGTCGCGCCTGCGCCTCCGGAATCGCGCCTAGAACCGGCGACGGATGCCGAGCCAGCTCTCGGCGGTCTCGCTGCCGCTGGCGCCGTAGGTGCGGTGGCGGATCACGTAGTCGGTTTCCAGCGTCCACTCCGGCCACAGGTCGATGTCCAGCCCCAGCGACTGCTTGACGAAGGCCTGGCCGTTGCCGGTCTCGAACATCACGTGTTGCGACAGCCGAGTGCGCTCGCCGAACTCGCGGCCGAAGTCGATCGCGCCGCGGAACACCGGTCCGGGCTGACCGATGCCGTCGTCCGAGCGCGGCGCCAGCCGGTAACCGGCGCCGAACTCGACGCCGAGCTGGACCGGCCCGTCGCGCATCAGCTGGACCCCGTAGAGGGTGCCGATACGCCAGCGGTTGGAATAGTTGTCGCGGTGCTCGCGTGCCCGCGCCGGTGCCGACAGCCGCACCCAGCGGCGTTGCGAGCGCAGTCCCGGCGCGGCGCTGCGCCAGTCGGTTGCGCGTCCGTGCAGTCGGCCGTCGCTGGCCAATCGCCATTCCGCGTCGTTGCAGCGCAGCGACAGGCAGCTGCCACGGCGGCGCGCCTGATCGAGGGTCTGCTCGATCACGGCGGGCTCGCCCAGGACCGGGCTCGGCAAGGTGAGGAACGGGCTGAACAGCGCCAGCCCCAGCACGGCGGACATCGGCGTAGGGGGAGAACAGTGAACGGTATCCCGATTATGCCAATTCAGGATGACGGGTGAACCCCGGACACCATTTCTGGCGACCGGGGTTCAGCTGGCCGGACGCGGCTACCCGGGCCGCACGCTCAGAAGTCGTAGGCGACGTTGATCGTGGTCAGGGTGTCGGTCTTCTTGGTGCCCGGCAGCACGTCGGTGTTGTGGCGGGTCTCCAGTCCGGCCTTCAGCGCCAGCGCCTCGGTCATCTTCACCTTCAGGCCGATGTCGTTGCGGATGAAGGTGTTGTCGCCGCCGGCCTCGACCAGCAGCGCGTCGTGCAGCGAGGTGGTCGCGGTGAACTGGTGCGAGAAGTCCATCGTGCCGCGGACGATCGCCTCGTTGTTGTGGATGCGCACGCCCTGCAGCTTGGCCCAGCGGTAGCCGGGGCCGATCTCGAAGCTCAGCCGGGTGGTTTCCGATTCGATCGCCTCGTAGCCGTAGCCCAGCGCCGTGGTCCACTGGTATTCGTTGGAGGCGAAGTGGTCGCGCTCGTTGCGGATCGAGCCGAACAGGTAGCTGTGGTCGTTGATGTTGTAGCCGCTGTCGGCGAAGAACTCGTAGCGGTAGGCGTTCTCGACGTCGTCGCTGCGGCCGTACAGGAACGAGGCACCGAGCGCGTGGCGCCAGGTGGCGTCCTCGTAACCCATCGCCAGCTTGCCGACCAGGGTCTCGCTGTCGGTATTGCCCTTGCTCACGGCCAGGCCGAGTTCGCCGGTGCCGCTCCAGACCGGCGCGGCGTCGGCCGGCGTCTCGGCGAGCGCGGACAGGGGGAGGGCGGCCAGCAGGCCGAGGGTCAACAGATGCTTGGGCATGGGGGCTCCGGATCGCGGCAGGGCAGGCCTGGAATGGGCAAAAGCAATGGCCGGCGGAGGCCGGCCATCGGGGGAGTCATTCTACGCAACTGGCGGTCAACTTCGCCGAATGGACGCCAAATGCGGTTAACGCGCGTTGTCAGTAATAGGCCATCACCGCGTGGCGGGCCTCGGCGAAGAACAGCCAGCGCTCGACGAAGGCGCCGAGCAGCACCGCGAGTGCGATCACGATCGCGGCCGGCGCCCGCGCGGCCGGCCAGGCCAGCGCGGCCACCGCCAGCAGCAGCGGCAGGCCGGCGAACAGCATCACCGCGATGCGCCGCAGTCGCGTGGCGTGCCGGCGCGCGAGCACGAAGCCCATCTCGCGGGTGATGTAGTTGGCTTCGGTGTGCGGACGTTCGAACACGCCGATCTCGCGGCCGGGCAGGCCGACCGCGCTGCCGGAATCGGCCGCCGGCGTGCCACGGTCGATGTCGTGCCAGTAGCGCCACTTGGCCGCGGCCAGCAGCAGCCCGAGTGCGGCCACCGCGACGATCGCGCGCGGGTCGCTGGTTGCGCTGCCGCTCCCGCCCATCGTTCCGCCCATCGCCAGCGCGAGCGCCAGCCCCGATTGTGCGGCGAACAGCAGATAGACCGGCATCACCAGCCGGTGCCCCCAGGCCGGGATCGGCTTCAGCGAGGCGTAGATCATCGCCGTGCAGGCTACCGTCAGCAGCGCCAGCAGCACCAGCGCCGCCGCCGGCCACGCCGCCGCGGTGCCGCCGTTGCCGCCGTTGCCGGAAAGCGCCAGCGCGATCATCGCGACGCCGGGCAGGTAGGTCAGCACCGCCATCACGCCCTCGCGCGACAGCCACGAGGTCCGCCACTGCGAGAACGCACGCCAGGCCCGCAGCGGCTTGCCGAGGTGGAAGGTCGAGCTGAGCAGGCCGACGCTGGCCAGGGCCAGGCCGATCGCGATGGCGATCGCCGCCGCCGCGTTCGGCAGCCGTCCCAGCAGCACCGCCATCCCGGTCCAGGCCAGCAGACCGTAGCCGGCGCCGGACAGGGTGGTGAAGAAGATGACCGAGAGGGCGGGGTTCATGCGGCCCTCGCTTGCGCGGCATTGCCGCGCGGGCCGCACGGACGGGCAGGCAGGACGCCAGCCCCGGGCACTCCGGAGCCGGCGCAGTTGCGCCAGGAATGGCGGTGGACGAACGAGACGAAGGGGGCCATGCCATTCACCGCGACAGCACCCGGTCCAGCCAGCGCAGCACCGGTGGCAACGCGGCGGTGTCGAGGGGCTCATCGGCCGCGGCGGCGTCCTGGCCGGCGCGGCGCGGGCGTGGCGGCAGGTACTTGTTGGTCGGCCGGTAGCCCAGCTCGGGCATCAGGTCGACGCCGCCGCGCTCGGCGACCAGCTTCGAGACCGCGGAGTCGGGATCGGCGAGGTCGCCGAAGTGGCGGGCGCGGCTCGGGCAGGCCTGCACGCAGGCGGGCTGGCGCTCGCGCTCGTCGAGGTTCTGGTTGTAGATGCGGTCGATGCACAGCGTGCACTTCTTCATCACCCCCTCGACCTCGCTGTACTCGCGGGCGCCGTACGGGCAGGCCCAGGAGCACAGCTTGCAACCGATGCACTTGTCCTCGTCGACCAGGACGATGCCGTCCTCGGCGCGCTTGTAGCTGGCGCCGGTCGGGCACACCGTCACGCAGGCCGGCTGCTCGCAGTGCAGGCACGAGCGCGGGAAGTGCAGGGTCATCGCCGGCTGTGCGTCGGTGGCGGCGACCTCGTAGCTGTGCACGCGGTTGAACCACACCCCCGACGGCTCCTTGCCGTAGGGCTGCTCGTCGGTCAGCGGCGCGGCGAAGCCGCCGGCGTTCCATTCCTTGCAACTGACCGCGCAGGCGTGACAGCCGACGCAGGTGTCCAGGTCGATGACCAGGCCGAGCTTCCTCTTCGACGGCGGCGGCAGCGCGGTCACTTGTCCTGTCCTCGCGAGGCACCACCGCGCAGCAACACCAGGCCGATCACGAAGGCGCCCAGCGCGGCCAGCAGGAACGGCACCAGGCCGGCGAAGGCGGCGCCCAGCGACGCCGGCGGCGCGCCGTCGCTGCCGGGCCCGATCAGGCCCAGGCCGAGCAGCACCACCAGGGCGAAGCCCAGGACCAGGCACAGCAGGCCGGCGAGGCGGCGGGGAGACGCGGGTGCGGTCATGCGTTTTCCTCTTCGTGTCCGCCGCGGCGCGCGTGGCGGAAGTCGGCGCCATAGCGCAGCGGTGCGTCGTCGGCCGCGCCCAGGGG
>NZ_VICD02000060.1 GCF_006546735.2 Marilutibacter maris
CGGCCTCCTCGGCCTCGCGCTTGGCGCGCTCGGCTTCCTCGGCGCGGCGCTTGTCGGCCTCGGCCAGGCGCTGCTGCTCCTCGATGTTGCGCTGGCGCGACTCCTCGAGCTTGCGCAGGATTTCCTCGCGCTCGTTGTCGCCGCCGGCCGCGTCGGCGCCGGAGCCTTCGCTCGGGCGCACCAGGGTGACCTTCTTGCGCACGACCACGTCGACGGTGGAACGGCTCTTGCCGCCACCCACCGTCAGCTCCTGCTTGCGGCTGCGGTTGAGAGTGATCTTCTTCGGCGACGAACCTCCCTCGGTGGACTTCTCGTCCTTGCCGTGGGTACGACGCAGGAAGCCGAGCAGCTTGACCTTTTCGGTACTGGTCACGACCTGGTCGGGGTCGCTGAACGGCATACCGGCCTCGGCCAGCTGTTCCAGCAACTTATCGACCGGCGTGTTCACCAGTGCGGCCAGCT
Source organism: Marilutibacter maris (assembly GCF_006546735.2). Lineage (GTDB taxonomy): Bacteria > Pseudomonadota > Gammaproteobacteria > Xanthomonadales > Xanthomonadaceae > Marilutibacter > Marilutibacter maris. The sequence continues at coordinate 463 of NZ_VICD02000060.1, forward strand.
TGCGAATGGTGGTTTGTTGCGACATTCGGTTTCCGTGTCTAGTGGCGCGGAACGGAGCCCGCGCAGGGTGTCGCCATTCTAGTCCCGCATCGCGTCCGGACAAGTCGGCGTCGTGCGGGACCTGAACGGCCCGTCCACAGCCCGGCGCGAGCCGGGGCTGCGAAGCCGGCGCGTCCCTGTTGGGTCGCACCGACCGTCAATGGCTTACTCGAACCAGTGCTTGCGCGCTTCCATGATCAGCGCGGCTGCACGGTCCTCGTCGATACCTTCGATATCGGTGATCTCGTCGGTTGCGGCGTCGGCCAGATCCTCGCGGGTGACCACGCCCTGTGCCGCCAGCGCGAACGCGGTGGCCTCGTCCATGCCCTCCAGCGACAGCAGGTCGGCCGCGGGCTGGTGCTCGTCGAGCTCCTCCTCGGCCGCCAGCGCCTCGTTGAGCAGCGCGTCGCGGGCGCGGGCGCGCAGCTCCTCGACGATGTCCTCGTCGAAGCCCTCGACCGCCAGCAGCTCGCCGACCGGAACGTAGGCGATCTCCTCGACCGTCGAGAACCCCTCGGCCACCAGGATGCCGGCGATCTCCTCGTCGACCTCGAGCTTCTCCTGGAACAGATCGCGCGCGGCGCCCTGCTCGGCTTCCGACTTCGCGGTCACCTGGTCCTGGGTCATCACGTTGAGCTGCCAGCCGGTCAGGCGGCTGGCCAGGCGCACGTTCTGGCCGCCCTTGCCGATCGCCTGGGCGAGACGGTCCTCGGCGACGGCCAGGTCCATCGAATGCCGCTCCTCGTCGACGATGATCGACTGCACCTCGGCCGGCGCCATCGCGTTGATCACGAACTGGGCCGGATTGTCCGACCACAGCACGATGTCGACGCGCTCGCCGTTGAGCTCGTTGCTCACCGCCTGCACGCGCGAACCGCGCATGCCGATGCAGGCACCGATCGGATCGGTGCGATTGTCGTGCGCGAGCACCGCGATCTTGGCGCGATCGCCCGGATCGCGGGCGCAGGCCTTGATCGAGACCAGGCCCTGACCGACTTCCGGCACCTCCAGCTTGAACAGCTCCATCATGAACTCGGGGGCGGCGCGGCTGATGAACAGCTGCGGGCCGCGCGGTTCGGAGCGCACGTCGAACAGGTAGCCGCGGACACGGTCGCCGGCGCGCAGCACGTCGCGCGGAATGCCCTTGTCCTTCTGGATGATCGCCTCAGCGTTGCCGCCCAGGTCGACGAAGATGTTGCCGCGCTCGACCCGCTTGACGATGCCGGTGACCAGTTCGCCGACGCGGTCCTTCCAGGCGTCGACGACCTGCTGGCGCTCGGCCTCGCGCACGCGCTGCACGATCACCTGCTTGGCGGCCTGCGCGGCGATGCGGCCGAAGTCCGGGTTCTCGATCTGCTCCTCGATGAAGTCGCCGATCTCGACGCCTTCGGCCTCGTCGACCGCGTCCATCATCCGGATCTGGCGATCCGGCGATTCCATGACCACGTCGTCGGCCACGACCTCCCAACGGCGGAAGGTCTCGTAGCTGCCGTCCTTCTGGTCGATGGACACCCGCACCAGCACGTCCTGCTCGTGGTAACGCTTCTTCGCCGCCGAGGCCAGCGCGGCCTCGATCGCCTCGAAGATCACGTCGTGGGGCACGCCCTTCTCGTTGGCGACCGCATCAACGACCAGCAACAGATCCTTGCTCATTCGGATAGACCTTTGAAAACTTGGGTTACTCGGCTTCGGATGCAGGAGGCCATGCCTCCACATCCCCCACCAGCCCCTCCGGGACTGGCCGCCCCCTTGACTCAAGGGGGCTGAAAAACGGATAGACCTTTGAAAACTTGGGTTACTCGGCTTCGGATGCAGGAGGTCATGCCTCCACATCCCCCACCAGCCCCTCCGGGACTGGCCGCCCCCTTGACTCAAGGGGGCTGAAAAAACAGTTGCGACTACTGGTTGCGATTATCGACCGCCCGCTTCCATTGTTCCGTTCACTTCTTCCGTCCCTGGCGCCCGGCCGCATCCTTTCCCGGCCGGGATGGTGCCAGGCCCAGCGCGGCCCAATCGGGAACCAGGCGCGCCTTCTCGATGTTGTCGAGTGCCACGCCCAGGCAATTGCCATCGACCTCGAACACGACCTCGTCCCCGCCCGCCTCGACGATCACGCCCTGCAGCCGGCGACGGCCGTCCTGCGGCAGCTTCAACACGACCTTGGCCGCCTGGCCCTGGAAGCGGCTGAACTGCGCCGGGGTGAACAAGGGACGGTCCAGCCCCGGCGACGACACCTCCAGGGTGTAGTTGCCGCTGATCGGATCCTCGACGTCGAGCTGCGCCGACACTTCGCGGCTGACCGCTTCGCAATCCTCGATGCCGACCGCCCGCGCATCCTCTCCCGCCGCCTCGGCCTCGGGCACGTCGATGTACAGGCGCAGCACCGCCCCGCCGGGTGCGGGCAGATATTCCACGCCGAGCAGCTCGACGCCAAGCGACGCCACGGTCGGGGCCAGAAGAGCTGAGATTTCGGTTGCCTTGTCCATCACGCGCTCGACCTCGCTTGCGATTACGAATGCCCCGGTTCCGAACGGGCCGCCCACAGGCGGCCCCGGAAACGACAAAGGGCCCGATGGGCCCCTTGTCCGGCACTGCTGGATTTCGGCGCGACCGCACGAGCAGAGTGCGATCACAAAGCCCAGGCCCTGGTCCAAAAAGAAAGCCTCTCTTGAGGCTTTCTTCGGATCCGCATGTCTGCAAACCCGAGGACCGAAGCTGGTAGCGGGGGCAGGATTTGAACCTGCGACCTTCGGGTTATGAGCCCGACGAGCTGCCAGACTGCTCCACCCCGCATCAGGCCGCCTATTATAGCAGTGAAGTGTTGCTACGCAACCCCTATTCACGCCAACAAGCGGAAAACTTCGATACACGCTCCTGCGGAGCATGCATCCGGACGCACGTGGCGCCCGTTGCCGCCACGGATCAGCCGGCGAACGCCTTCTGGCACCAGGCCATGATCGGATTCCATGCCAGACCCAGCGCCAACAACGCCAGCGCATTGACCCCGAACACGATCCGCAACGGCCGGTTCGGCTGCGCTTCGGGCACCTGTCCTTCCGGTGCGTCGAAGTACATCGCCTTGATCACGCGCAGATAGTAGAACGCACCTACCACCGCGAACACAACACCCACGATCGCCAGCCACATCATGCCGCCGTCCAGTGCCGCACGCAGCACCGCCAGCTTGGCCCAGAAACCCAGGAACGGCGGCACGCCGGCCAGCGAGGCCATGATGCACAGCACCAGTCCGGCCATCCACGGATTGCGCGCGTTCAGGCCCTTGTAGTCGTCGATCTCGTCGGCCTCGAAGCCGCGGCTCGACAGCACCACGATCGCGCCGAAGGCCGCCGCCGACATCAGCGCATAGCTGATCGCGTAGAACATCGCCGCGGAGAAGCCCTGCGCGCCGCCGCCGGCGAAGCCGATGAACAGGAAGCCCACGTGCGACACGGTCGAGTACGCGAGCAGGCGCTTGAGATTGCTCTGCACCAGTGCGCCGAGGTTGCCCAGCATCAGCGACAGCACCGCCAGCGCCGCCAGCATCAGCCGCCAGTGATCCTCCAGCGGGCCCGCGGCCACCTCGAGCAGGCGATAGGTCATGCCGAACGCGGCCAGCTTCGGCGCGGAGCCGATGAACAGCGTGATCGGGGTCGGCGCGCCCTGGTAGACATCGGGCAGCCACATGTGGAACGGAGCGGCGCCGAACTTGAACGCGATGCCGGCGACCACGAACACCAGGCCGGTGACCAGCATCAGCGACGACGAGGACTCGCGTGCGGCCGCGGCGATCGTGGCCAGGTCCAGCGAACCGGTGGCGCCGTAGACCAGCGACAGGCCGTACAGCAGCAGGCCCGACGCCAGCGAACCGAGCACGAAGTACTTGATGCCCGACTCCGAGCCCAGCGGGCTGTCGCGATCGGTCACGACCAGCGCATAGGAGCACAGCGACAGCATCTCCAGGCCGACGTAGATCATCACCAGCGAGTTCGACGACACCAGCAGCATCATGCCCAGCACGGCAAACAGCATCAGCACCGTCACCTCGCCCTTGTACAACCCGCGCTCGCGCAGGTAGGGCCAGGTGTAGATCAGCGCCAGCGCGGACACCGCGCAGATCGCCAGCTTGAGCACATCGGCGGCGACGTCGCGGACGAACATGTCGCCGAGCACGCTGCCGTGACCGCCGGCGCCGGTGGCGATCATCGCGACCACGCCCAGCAACAGCACGATGCCCAGCAGGTGGGTCAGAAAGCGCCGGCTCTCGCCGATGAACAGATCGAGCATCAGCAGCGCAAAGGCACCGCCGACCATCACCAGTTCTGGCAACAGCGGCAACAGGTCGGCAGCGGTGCGTACGGGCATGTTCATGGAGCTGACCTCAACCTCAAAGCTTCGACGTGGCGATCTGCATCGCCAGATTCGCGATCGACGGCTCCATCAGGTCCGTCAGCGGCTTGGGCCACACGCCCAGCAACAGCACACCTGCGGCGAACACGCCGAGGACGAAGGCCTCGCGGGCATTGATGTCCTTGAGCTCGGCGACGTGGGCGTTGCCGACCTCGCCCCAGATCGTCCGCTTGACCAGCCACAGCGTGTAGGCGGCGCCGATCACCAGGGTGGTCGCGGCGGCGAACGCGATCAGCGGATGCTTCTGGAAGCTGGCCAGGATCACCATGAACTCGCCGACGAAGCCGGAGGTACCGGGCAGGCCCGAGTTCGCCATCGCGAACAGCACCACGAACGCGGCGAACCACGGCATCACGTTGGCGACGCCGCCGTAGTCCTTGATCATGCGACTGTGCATGCGGTCGTACAGCACGCCGACGCAGGTGAACATCGCGCCGGACACGAAGCCGTGGCTGATCATCTGCACCATCGCGCCCTGCAGGCCCAGCCGCGCGGCGTCGTAGTTGCCGAAGTCGCGGACCAGTCCGAACGCGATGAAGGTACCGATGGTGACGAAGCCCATGTGCGAGACCGACGAGTACGCGATCAGTTTCTTCATGTCGTCCTGCACCAGCGCGACCAGGCCGACGTAGATCACCGCGATCAGGCTCAGCGCGATCACCAGCCAGGCCCATTCCTGCCCGGCGTCGGGGACGATCGGCAGGGTGAAGCGCAGGAAGCCGTAGCCGCCGATCTTCAGCATGATCGCGGCCAGGATCACCGAGCCGGCGGTCGGCGCCTCGACGTGCGCGTCCGGCAGCCAGGTATGGACCGGGAACATCGGCACCTTGACCGCGAACGCGGCAAGGAAGGCGAAGAACAACCACATCTGCTCGGTGGCGTTGAGCTGCAGCTGGTACATGTCGGCCAGCTGCCAGCTGCCGCCCTTCAGGTACAGGTAGATCAGGCCGACCAGCATGAACACCGAACCCAGGAAGGTGTAGAGGAAGAACTTCACCGACGCATAGACACGGCGCGGGCCGCCCCAGACGCCGATGATGATGAACATCGGGATCAGCATGCCCTCGAAGAAGACGTAGAACAGCATCGCGTCGAGCGCGCTGAACACGCCGATCATCAGGCCCTCAAGGACCAGGAACGCGGCGTAGTACTGGTTGACCCGCTTGTCGACCGAGCCCCAGGCGCTGATCAGCACCAGCAGCGAGGTCAGCGTGGTCAGGCCGATCAGGGCGACGGAAATGCCGTCGGCGCCGAGGCTGTACTGGATGTCGTAGGCCGGGATCCAGGCATGGCGTTCGACGAACTGCATCGCCGGGCTGGCCATGTCGAAGCCGGTGAACAGGAACACGCTCAAACCCAGCGTCACCAGCGCGACCGTGCTGGCGAACCAGCGCGCGGCGTTGGCGCGTTCGTTGCCGAAGGCAAGGGTCGCCAGACCGCCGAAGATCGGCAGCCAGATCAGCAGGCTCAGCAGTGGAAATGCATTGTCCAAGGGCAGGTTGTCCAGAGGCAGGCCGTTCAAGGGCTCGGTGGTCACGTCGCGGTCCTTGTCAGGTCAGGGCCCGGATGAGCACGGCCAGGAGCACGATCAGGCCGAGGATCATCGCGAAAGCGTAGTGGTAGAGATAGCCGGACTGGGCACGCCGGGTCAGCTGCGCCACCAGGTCGACGACCCGGGCGCTGCCATTGACGATCACCCCGTCGATCAGCTTGCTGTCGATCGCGCGCGAGACGCGGCCCAGCAGCACACCGCCGCCGGCGAAGCCGTCGATCCACAGATTGTCGAAGCCGTACTTGTTCTCCAGCACCCGTACCGGCCAGGCCAGCGCGTGGCGCGCCTTCGCCGGCAGGTCCGGCTTGATCAGGTACATCAGCGTGGCCAGGGCGAAGCCGGAGAAGGCCAGCCAGAACGCCGGCGCCTGGAAACCGTGCAGGGCGAACTTGAGCGGACCGTGCCACATCTCCGCGCCGACCGCGGCGACGGTGTCGCGTGCCGTCTGCAGGTCGATCGCGCCCAGGAAGAACGGCAGCTGCGCATGGTGCCCGGCCCAGTCGGTGCCGAACAGCATCGGACCGGCGGTGAAGTAACCGATCAGGACCGACGGGATCGCCAGCAGGATCAACGGTACCGTCACCACCCACGGCGACTCGTGCGGGGTATGCGCATGGTGGCCGTGATCGTGCGCCTCGTGCTCGTGCGCCAGATCCTGGGCATGGCCGTTGCTGTCCGCTTCCGGGGCGACATAGTGATCCGGCGCCGGAGCGTGGAAGCGCTCCTTGCCGTGGAAGGTCAGATACAGCAGGCGGAAGCTGTAGAACGCGGTCACGAAGGCGCCCAGCAGCACCGCCCAGTAGGCGTACTGCGAGACCCAGCTGGCGTGCTCGCCGGTGGCCGCGTGATGAGCGGCCTCGATGATCGTGTCCTTGGAGTAGAAGCCGCTGAAGAACGGCGTACCGACCAGGGCCAGGGTGCCGAGCAGACTGGTGACATAGGTGATCGGCATGTACTTGCGCAGGCCGCCCATCCGGCGCATGTCCTGCTCGTGGTGCATGCCGATGATCACCGAGCCGGCGGCCAGGAACAGCAGCGCCTTGAAGAAGGCGTGGGTCATCAGGTGGAACACCGCCGCGCTGTAGGCCGACACGCCCAGCGCCACGGTCATGTAACCCAGCTGGGACAGGGTCGAATACGCGACCACGCGCTTGATGTCGTTCTGCACGATGCCGATCAGGCCGGTGAAGAAGGCGGTGGTCGCACCGACGAACAGCACCATGTTCAGCGCGGTCTCGCTCATCTCGAACAGCGGCGACATGCGCGCGACCATGAAGATACCCGCGGTCACCATCGTTGCGGCGTGGATCAACGCCGAGATCGGGGTCGGGCCCTCCATCGAGTCGGGCAGCCAGACGTGCAGCGGTACCTGCGCCGACTTGCCCATCGCGCCGATGAACAGACAGATGCAGATCACCGTCGCGACCAGCCACTCGTGGCCCTCGATGATGCTGATGGTCGCGCCGTCGAGCACGTTCGGCGCATTGGCGAACACCACGCCGTAGTCGAGCGAACCGAACATCAGCAGGATGCCGCTGATGCCGAGCAGGAACCCGAAATCGCCGACGCGGTTGACCAGGAACGCCTTCATGTTGGCGAACACCGCGGTCGGCTTCTTGAACCAGAAGCCGATGAGCAGGTACGACACCAGGCCGACCGCTTCCCAGCCGAAGAACAGCTGCAGGAAGTTGTTGCTCATCACCAGCATCAGCATCGAGAAGGTGAACAGCGAGATGTAGCTGAAGAAGCGCTGGTAGCCCGGATCCTCCTCCATGTAGCCGATCGTGTAGATGTGCACGAGCAGCGACACGAAAGTGACCACCACCATCATCATCGCGGTCAGCTTGTCGACCATGAAGCCGACGTGGGCCTCGTAGCCGCCGATCTGGAACCAGGTGTAGACGTTCTCGTTGAACGGCGCGGCGCCCTGCCCCGCCAGTTGCCACAGCACCTGGCCGGACAGCGCGCAGCTGACCGCCACGCCGAGAATGGTGATCCAGTGGGCCCCGGCGCGACCGACCTGACGGCCGAACAGGCCGGCGACGATCGAGCCCAGCAGCGGTGCGAGCACGATCGCCAGCAGCACCGATTTGGAAATGACGACATCCGTACCCGGCATGGGATCAGCCCTTCATGCTATCGATTTCGGCGACGTTGATCGTGCGCCGGTTGCGGAACAGCGTGACCAGGATCGCCAGACCGATCGCGGCCTCGGCCGCGGCCACGGTGAGAATGAAGAACACGAACACCTGCCCGGCCTGGTCGCCCAGTTGCCTGGAGAAGGTGATGAAGTTGATGTTCACCGCGAGCAGCATCAGCTCGATGCACATCAACAGCACGATCACGTTCTTGCGGTTGAGGAAGATGCCGGCAACGCTGATGCAGAACAGCGTCGCGCCCAGGGTCAGGAAGTGTCCCGGGGTCAGGCCCGAAAACAGACCGGCACCCAGCAAGCCCGTTGCAAGCACGCTCATGCCTTGCCCTCCTCTGCCGCCGACGCATCATCGCCGGCCGCCGGTACCGGACGCACGGCGTCCATCTTGATCATGCGCACGCGATCGGCCGCGCGCACCCGTGTCTGCTCGCCCGGGTTCTGGTGACGGGCGCCTTCGCGCCGGCGCAGGGTCAGCATCACCGCCGCGATCACCGCCACGGTCAGGATCACCGCGGCGATCTCGAACGGCAGCAGGAACTTGGTGAACAGCGCACGCGCCAGCCAGGCGGTGTTGGACACGCCCTCGGCCTCGGCGGCATCGGGAGTCAGCGGGATGGTCGACTGCACCTTCACGCCGATCAGCACCAGCATCTCGACCAGCATCACCACCGCGACCACCAGGCCGACCGGCAGGTAGCGGACGAAACCCTCGCGCAGCGGCGCGACATCGATATCGAGCATCATCACCACGAACAGGAACAGCACCATCACCGCGCCGACGTAGACCAGGATCAGGGCCACGCCGAGGAACTCGGCACCGGCGATGATCCAGACGCAGGCCACCGAGAAGAACGTCAGCACCAGCGACAGCGCCGCGTGCACCGGGTTCTTCACGCTGATCACCGCGATGCCGGAAAGCACCGCCGCGGCAGCGAAGACGAAGAATGCGATCGTTGCGAAGTCCATGGGCATTTACCGGAAGGGCGCGTCGGCGGCGCGGCGCTCGGCGATCTCGGCTTCGAGACGGTCGCCGATCGCCAGCAGCTGCGGCTTGGTGACGATGTTCTGTCCGCGCTGGTCGAAGTGGTACTCGTGGATGTGGGTCTCGACGATCGAGTCCACCGGGCACGATTCCTCGCAGAAGCCGCAGAAGATGCACTTGAACAGGTCGATGTCGTAGCGGGTGGTGCGGCGGGTGCCGTCCTCGCGCTTGTCCGAGTCGATGGTGATCGCCAGCGCCGGGCACACCGCCTCGCACAGCTTGCAGGCGATGCAGCGCTCCTCACCGTTGGGGTAGCGGCGCAGCGCATGGATGCCGCGGAAGCGCGGCGACTGCGGCGTCTTCTCCATCGGATACATCAGGGTGTACTTCGGCCGCCACAGGTACTTGAAGGTCAGCCACAGCCCCTGTGCCAGCTCGATGAGCAGCAGGCTCTTGAAATAGGAAACGATCTTGTTCATGCCCCTGCCCTATTGCCCCGGCTCGAACACGCCGTAGTACGCCATCAACGCGACGACGCAGATCCAGGCGATCGTGATCGGAATGAAGACCTTCCAGCCCAACCGCATGATCTGGTCGTAGCGGTAGCGCGGGAACGACGCGCGAAACCAGATGAAGCAACTGGCGAAGAAGAACACCTTGGCCAGCAGCCACCACCAGCCGTCGACCGACAGCAGCGGAATGCCCAGGCCCTGGAACGGGCTCAGCCAGCCGCCGAGGAAGAAGATCGCGGTCAGGAAGCTGATCAGGATCATGTTCGCGTACTCGGCGAGGAAGAACAGCGCGAACGCCGACCCCGAGTACTCGACCATGTGGCCGGCGACGATTTCCGACTCGCCCTCGACGACGTCGAACGGCGCGCGATTGGTCTCGGCCACGCCGGAGATGAAGTAGACGACGAACAGCGGCAGCAGCGGCAGCCAGAACCACTCGAACAGGCCGGCGTTGCCGGACTGCGCCATCACGATCTCGCTGAGGTTCAGACTGCCGGCGGACACCATCACGCCGACCATCGCGAAGCCCATCGCGATCTCGTAGGAGACCACCTGCGCGGCCGCGCGCATCGCACCGAGGAAGGCGTACTTCGAGTTCGAGGCCCAGCCGGCGAGGATGATGCCGTAGACGCCCAACGAGGTCATCGCCAGCAGGTACAGCAGACCGGCGTTGGCGTTGGACAGCACCAGCTTGGTATCGAACGGCACCACCGCCCAGGCCGCGAAGGCCGGCGCCAGCGCCAGCAACGGCGCCAGCTTGTACAGGAACGGCTCCGCCCGGGTCGGCTGGATGACTTCCTTGAACAGCAGTTTGAACACGTCGGCGAAGGCCTGCAGGATGCCCTTGCCGACGTACATCGGCCCGTGGCGGACATGCATCCAGCCGATCAGCTTGCGCTCCCAGACCACGTAGAACGCAACGGTGATGATCACCGGCATCGCGATCAGCAGGACCTTCAGCACGATCCACAGGATCACGCCGAAGGTGCCCAGCGACATGAACCACTCGTGGATCGGGTCAACGAACGTCGCCAGCATCTCAGGCCCTCCCCCCGTTGACGCGCCCCTGGCCCAGCGGCGCGGTGGCGCCATGGCCGGACTCGACCAGCACCGTGCCCGGCGCGATCCGCGCGTCCACGGTCACCGGCAGCGTCGCGGTACCCGTGGTGGTCGTGAACTTGCCCATCGCGCCGTCCTGCAGGCCCAGGGCGGACGCGTCCTGGGGATTGAGGACGGCCGCCGGGCCGGTGTTGAGCGGATGGGTCTGCAGCGCGCTGGCGCGGCGGACCACCGCGTCGCCGCGATAGATGCCCGGCACGGCGACGATCTCCAGTCCATCCGAAGCCAGGTAGGGCGCCAGCCCGGCGACCGGCGCGACGTCGCGCGCTACCCCTTCCGAGCGCAGCCCGGCCAGGTCGGTGAAGTCGAAACCGGCCGCCTGCAACGCACCGCCGAGGGCGCGCAGCACGCGCCAGCCGGCACGCGCCTCGCCCGGCAACTTGCCGGCGGCCTGGGCCGTCTGCTCGCGACCGTCGAGGTTGGTCAGGGTCGCCTCGACCTCCGGCAGCGCACCGATCGGCAGGATCACGTCGGCGACCGCGCGGGTGGATGCGCACGCGAAGTGGCTGAGCGCGACCACCTGGGCCGAGGCCAGCGCCTTGTTGGCATTGCCGGCCGAAGCGAAGTCCAGGCCCGGCTCGATGCCGTAGACCAAGTAGGCCGCACGCGGCTCGGCCAGCATCGTGCGCGCGTCCCGCGAGGTCGGCAGCACGCCGGCGTCGGTCAGCCCGATCGCGTTGGCGCCCTGCGGGATGCGGCACAGCTTCGCGCCGGTCGCCTCGCACAGTTCGCGCGCGGCGCGGCGGATGGCCGCGGCATGCAGGCCGTTCTCGGCGACGCCGCCGACAATCACCGCGGCGTGGCTGGCACCGTCCAGTGCCCTGGCCAGTTCGCCGTTCGCGATCGCCGTGTCCATGGCCGACGGCGCGACGATCTGGCGGCTGGCCAGGTCGAACGCGAAATCGAAGTCGGCCGGATTGACCACGTGCACCCGGGCGCCGTTGCGCCAGGCCTTGCGCACGCGCTGATGCAGCAGCGGCAGCTCGTGGCGGAGATTGGAGCCGATGATGACGATCGCGTCGGCCGAATCGAAGTCGGCGACCGGCATTTCGAAGGTCGCGGCCACCGCGGCATCGGTCAGATCGCTCTGGGCGATGCGATGGTCGATGTTGCCGGTACCCAGCGCGGATGCCAGGCGCGCCAGCAGCGCGCCCTCCTCGTTCGAGGTGGCCGGATGCGCCAGGATGCCGAGGTCGTCGCCGGCGTTGTCGCGCAGGATCGCCGCCGCACGCGCCAGCGCCTCGTCCCACGACGCCTCGCGCCAACCGTCCTCGCCACCGCCGTCGCGGATCATCGGCACGGTGGCGCGATCGGCCGCGTACAGGCCCTGGTGCGAGTAGCGGTCGCGGTCGGACAACCAGCACTCGTTGACCGCGTCGTTGTCGCGCGGCACCGCGCGCAGCACTTCGCCGCGGCGCACGTGCAGGTACAAATTGCTGCCCATCGCATCGTGGTAGCCCAGCGACTCGCGCGCGGTCAGCTCCCACGGACGCGCCTTGAACTGGAACACCTTGTTGGTCAGCGCGCCGACCGGACAGACATCGATGACGTTGCCGGACAGCTCGGTGGTCAGCGGCTTGCCGTCGAAGGTGCCTATCTGCAGGTTCTCGCCGCGGTTCATGCCGCCCAGCTCGTAGGTACCGGCGATCTCGGCGGTGAAGCGCACGCAGCGGGTGCACTGGATGCAGCGGGTCATCTCGGTCGCGACCAGCGGACCGATGTCCTCGTCCGGGACCACGCGCTTGCGCTCGACGAAGCGGCTGACCGAGCGGCCGTAGCCCATCGACAGGTCCTGCAGCTCGCACTCGCCGCCCTGATCGCAGATCGGGCAGTCCAGCGGGTGGTTGACCAGCAGGAACTCCATCACGTTGCGCTGCGACTTGAGCGCCTTCTCGCTGCGGGTGAACACCTTCATGCCGTCGGCGACCGGGGTCGCGCAGGCCGGCAACGGCTTGGGAGAGGCGCGACCGCCCATCTCCGCGTCGACCAGGCACATGCGGCAGTTGGCCGCGATCGACAGCTTGTCGTGATAGCAGAAGCGCGGGATCGGAATGCCGGCCTTGTCGGCGGCCTGGATGATCATCGAGCCCTTCGGCGCATGCATCTCGACGCCGTCGATCTCGATGGTCACATGATCGGGCGGCACGTTCGGGTTGGCGGGTTGCGCGCTCATGCGGCCTCCTCCTCCTTGCCCGCGGCCTGGTCGTCGACCAGGAAGCGCTTGTTCACGATCGCGTACTCGAATTCGTTCCAGAAGTGGCGCAGGAAGCCCTGCACCGGCCACGCGGCGGCCTCGCCGAACGCGCAGATGGTGTGGCCCTCGATCTGGCCGGCGGCCGAGCGCAGCATCTGCAGGTCCTCGAGCGTGGCCTGCTTCTCGACGATGCGGGTCAGCATGCGGTACATCCAGCCGGTGCCCTCGCGGCACGGCGTGCACTGGCCGCAGCTTTCCTTGAAGTAGAAGCGCGCGATGCGCTGGCAGGCGCGCACCATGCAGGCGCTGTCGTCCATCACGATGACCGCGCCCGAACCCAGGCCGGAGCCGGCCTTCTGGATCGAGTCGTAGTCCATGGTCAGGCCGAGCATCACCTCGCCCGGCAGCACCGGCATCGACGAGCCACCCGGAATCACCGCCTTGATGGTGCGGCCCGGACGCATGCCGCCGGCCAGCTCCAGCAGATCGGCGAACGGCGTGCCGAGGCGGATCTCGTAGTTGCCGGGACGGGCGACGTGGCCGGACACCGAGAACACCTTGGCGCCGCCGTTGTTCGGCTTGCCCAGGTTGAGGAACCACTCCGGACCGTTGCGCACGATCGCCGGCACCGATGCGTAGGTTTCGGTGTTGTTGATCGTGGTCGGCTTGCCGAACAGGCCGAAGTTGGCCGGGAATGGCGGCTTGAAACGCGGCTGGCCCTTCTTGCCCTCCAGCGACTCCATCAGCGCGGTTTCCTCGCCGCAGATGTAGGCGCCGGCGCCGAGCGCGCCGTGGATGTCGATATCGACGCCGCTGCCGAGCACGTCCTTGCCCAGCCAGCCGTGCTCGTAGGCTTCCTTCAGGGCCTGTTCGAAGTGCTCGAACGGCTCATGATGGAACTCGCCGCGCAGGTAGTTGTAGGCGACGGTGGAGCCGGTCGCGTAGCAGGCGATCGCCATGCCCTCGACCACCGCGTGCGGGTTGTAGCGCAGGATGTCGCGATCCTTGGCGGTGCCCGGCTCGGACTCGTCCGAATTGCACAGGATGTACTTCTGGGTCTCGCTGCCCTTGGGCATGAAGCTCCACTTCAGGCCGGTCGGAAAGCCCGCGCCGCCGCGGCCGCGCAGGCCCGACTGCTTGACCATCTCGATCACGTCGGCCGGCGGAATCTTCTCGCTCAGGATCTTGCGCAGCGCCGCGTAACCACCGGTCTTGAGGTAGTTCTCGTACGACCACGGGGTGTCGTAGTGCAAGGTCGTGTAGACGACGCTGTGCTCCTGCGGGGCCGGTCCGACCGGGCCGTAACCCTTGGAATAGTCGTGGTGCGCCATCGCGTCCGCCTTACTCCAGTCCGTCCAGCAGCTCGTCGACCTTCGCGGCGTCGAGCTTTTCGTGGTAGTGGCCGTTGATCACGACCACCGGGGCGCCGCAGCACGCGGCCAGGCATTCTTCCTCGCGCTTGAGGAAGACGCGGCCGTCGGCGGTCGATTCGCCCAGCTTGCAGCCAAGCTTGCCCTCGGCGTGCCGGACCAGGTCCTCGGCGCCGTTGAGCCAGCAGCTGATGTTGGTGCAGAAGGCGACGTTGTTGCGGCCCACCTTCTGGGTCTCGAACATCGAATAGAACGATGCGACCTCATAGGCCCACACCGGCGGAATGTCCAGGTACCTGGCGACCGCGGCGATCAGCTCGTCGCTGAGCCAGCCATCGTTCTGCTCCTGCGCCGCATGCAGCCCCTGCAGCACGGCAGAGCGCTTGCGGTCCGGCGGGAACTTGGCCAGCCAGTGGTCGATATGGGCCCGGGTCTTGTCGGACAACGCGACCATCGGGTCGACGTTGCGGCAGGCCTCGAAATTTCCGGTCGCCTTCATTCGTTCAAATCCTCAGCGGCCGCCATGCGCCCTCGATGGGCGCATCAGCGGTCGATCTCGCCGAACACGATGTCGTAGGTGCCGATCATCGCCACCACGTCGGCCAGCATGTGGCCCTTGACGATCTCGTCCATCGACGAGAGGTGGGCGAAGCCCGGCGCGCGCAACTTGACGCGGAACGGCTTGTTGGCGCCGTCGGACACCAGGTAGCAGCCGAACTCGCCCTTGGGCGCCTCGACCGCGGCATAGGTCTCCCCGGCCGGCACGCAATAGCCTTCCGAGAACAGCTTGAAGTGGTGAATCAGCGCTTCCATGTCGTCCTTCATGCCTTCGCGCTTGGGCGGAGCGACCTTGAAGTTGTCGACGATCACGGGGCCGGGGTTGGCCTTGAGCCACTTCACGCACTGCTTGATGATGCGGGTGGACTCGCGCATCTCGGCGACGCGGACCAGGTAGCGGTCGTAGCAGTCGCCATTGACGCCGACCGGGATGTCGAAGTCGACATCCGCGTACTTGGCGTAGGGCTGCTTCTTGCGCAGGTCCCAGGCGATGCCGGAACCGCGGATCATCGGACCGGTCATGCCCCAGGCCAGCGCCTGCTCGGGCGAGACCACGCCGACGCCGACGGTGCGCTGCTTCCAGATGCGGTTGTCGGTCAGCAGGGTCTCGTACTCGTCGACGCGCTTGGGGAAGTCGTCGGCGAACGCGTCCAGGTAGTCCAGCAGCGAACCTTCGCGCCACTCGTTGAAACGCTTGAGCTTGCCGCCCTTGCGCCACGGCGACTCCTTGTAGCGCGGCATCTGTGCCGGCAGGTCGCGGTAGACGCCGCCGGGGCGGTAGTAGGCCGCGTGCATGCGCGCGCCGGAGACCGCTTCATAGCAGTCCATCAGCTCCTCGCGCTCGCGGAACGCGTACAGGAACACCGCCATCGCGCCCAGGTCGAGCGCGTTGGAGCCGATCCACATCAGGTGGTTCAGGACGCGGGTGATTTCGTCGAACAGGGTGCGGATGTACTGCGCGCGTTCGGGCGCCTCGATTCCCAGCAGGGTCTCGATCGCGCGCACGTAGGCGTGCTCGTTGCACATCATCGACACGTAGTCGAGGCGATCCATGTAGCCGATCGACTGGTTGAACGGCTTGGATTCGGCCAGCTTCTCGGTGCCGCGATGAAGCAGGCCGACGTGCGGGTCGGCACGCTGCACGACTTCGCCGTCCATCTCCAGGATCAGGCGCAGCACACCGTGCGCGGCCGGATGCTGGGGACCGAAGTTCAACGTGTAGTTGCGGATCTCGGCGCCACGGCCGAGCCCGGAGGTGTTGGACGCGCTCACTTGCTGGCCTCCACGCGCTGGGCGGCCTCGCCCTTCGCGGTCTGGTAACGCGCATCGTCGCGGATCACGCGCGGCACGCCCACGCGCGGGTCGATCGAGACCGGCTCGTAGACCACGCGCTTGCGCTCGGCGTCGTAGCGGACCTCGACGTTGCCGATCAGCGGGAAATCCTTGCGGAACGGGTGACCGACGAAGCCGTAGTCGGTCAGGATCCGGCGCAGGTCCGGGTGCCCCTCGAAGACGATGCCGTACATGTCGAACGCCTCGCGCTCGAACCAGTTGGCGCCCGGCCACACCGGGGTCAGCGAGGCGACCACCGGCAGGTCGTCGTTGTCGGCGAAGGTGCGCAGGCGCACCCGCAGGTTGTGCTGGACCGACAGCAGATGGGCGACCGCGGCGAAGCGGCGCTCCGGCGCGGCGGCGGCACCGTTGGGCTGCTCGCCCCAGACGAAGCGGCCGGCACTCTTGCCGTCGACGCCGCGGGAAAAGCCTTCCGAGGACACGTCGGTGTCCCACTCGTCGCTGCCGTAGCTCAGGTAGTCGACACCGCTGACGTCGACCAGCTGCTCGAAGCCGAACTCGTCGCGCAGCGCGACCGCGGCGGCGAACCAGGCGTCGGCGGCGACATCGAGGGTGAGCTCGCCGCGCGGCTCGGCGATGTCGACGACGGCCTCGACGAAACGCGCGCGCAGTCGCCCGGCGAGTTCGTGATGGTTCGCGCTCATGCCGCCGCGTCCTCGCGACCGGCGCCGATCAGCGGATTCTGGCCACTGCGACGGATCTTCTTCTGCAACTGCAGGATGCCGTAGACCAGGGCCTCGGCGGTCGGCGGGCAGCCCGGCACGTAGACATCGACCGGCACCACGCGATCGCAGCCGCGGACCACGGCGTACGAATAGTGATAGTAGCCGCCGCCGTTAGCGCAGCTGCCCATCGAGATCACCCACTTGGGGTCGGGCATCTGGTCATAGACCTTGCGCAGCGCCGGGGCCATCTTGTTGACCAGGGTGCCGGCGACGATCATCACGTCGGACTGGCGCGGCGACGGGCGGAACACGACGCCGTAGCGGTCGAGATCCAGGCGCGCGGCGCCGGCGTGCATCATCTCGACCGCGCAGCAGGCCAGGCCGAAGGTCATCGGCCACATCGAACCGGTACGGGCCCAGTTCCACAACGCGTCGAGGCTGGTGGTGACGTAACCCTGCTGCATCACCGGGTTGTCGGCCTCCGGACGCAGGATGTCGTCCAGCCGCCCTTCCGGCAGCGGGTTGTTCATCAGCCCCGCAACAGTCGAAGAAAGACTCATTGAAACCACTCCTCGGCACAAGGATGTGCCGACGCGGCGCGCGCGGCAGCGTGCGGTGCGGCAAGCGCAGTGCGGCTGAGCCGCGCTCGCTTGCACTCAAGCCGCGGCAGGATGCCCGGTCTTGGGTCCAGGATTATTCCCATTCCAGGGCTCCCTTCTTCCACACGTAGACGAAGCCGAGCAGCAACATGCCGGCGAACAGGCCCATCTCGATCAGGCCGACGATGCCCAGCTCACGGAATACCGTGGCCCACGGCACGATGAAGATGATTTCCAGATCGAAGATGATGAACTGGATGGCGATGAGGTAGTAGCGCACATCGAACTGCATGCGCGCGTCCTCGAAGGCCTCGAAGCCGCATTCGTAGGGGGAGAGTTTCTCCGCGCTCGGACGCTTGGGTCCGAGGACATTGCCCACGATGAGCAGGGCGACGCCAATACCGCTGGCGACGATCAGGAACAGCAGGGTCGGCAGGTATTCGGCCAGCACGTGTGTTCTCTCGGCTATGGCCACGCAAGCGCGGCTTGGCTCGGCGCCGCAGCGCCACCGGGCCCTCCCCGGTCACGCTTGGCGCGATCTGCGGGAAGGCTCGAATGTATGGTGCCCAAGGGGGGACTCGAACCCCCACGACTCTCGTCGCTACCACCTCAAGGTAGTGCGTCTACCAATTCCGCCACCTGGGCAAATTCCGTCTTCCTGACGTTGTGGCAACCGTGCGTACCGACCGACTGCCGCTGCGATTATGACCGATCGCCGCCCCGCCTTCCTGGCCGGGCGTCAAACTCGTGTTGCGGGTACCGCCTCAGTTGCCTTCGACCGGCGCCTGGACCGCTTCTTCCGGCTGCGGTGCCGGCGAAGCCTCGGCCGGCGCCTCGGCAGCCGGGACCTCGACCTGCTCGCCGGCCGCGCTGGACGGCGCTTCCGGGATCGACGGCGCGGCGGCCGGCACGGCGGCGTCGTCGGCCTGCGGCGCCGCCGGAACTTCCGTCATCAGTCCCAGGTCGCCGTCGGGGGCGTCCGCCTGACGGGCGCCATGGGTGGCCTGCCAGGCCATGAAGAAGGTGATCACGAAAAAGACCACGGCGAGCCACTTGGTCGCCTTGGTCAGGAAACTGGCCGAACCGCGCGCGCCGAACACGGTCGCCGAGGCGCCGCCGCCGAAACCGGAGCCGGCCTGGGCGCCCGCGCCGCGCTGCATCAGGATGAGCGCGATCATCGCGATCGCGACCAACACGAAGATGACATTGAGGATCAGCATCGGTTCAAGAACTCTTCAATCGTCCATGGGGCCGGACAGTGCCCGATCACCCGCGAGACGCCGCCGCGGCAGCGATGGCGTTGAAATCCGAAGCCACCAGCGAGGCGCCTCCGACCAGACCGCCATCCACGTCGGGCTGGGCAAACAGCTCGGCCGCGTTGTCGGCTTTCACGCTGCCGCCGTAAAGGATGGGCAGCGAGCCCGCAATTGTAGCATCGTGTCCGGAGATTTCGCTACGGATGAATGCGTGGACCTGCTGGGCCTGTTCCGGGCTGGCGGTCCTGCCGGTGCCGATCGCCCAGACCGGCTCGTAGGCCACCACCGCGCCGTCGAACACCCCGGCCCCGCCCAGCTCGAACAGCGGCGCCAACTGCTCCTGGATGCGCCACTGGGTCCGGTCGCCTTCGCGCTCCTCCAGGCTCTCGCCGACGCACAGCACCGGCACCAGCCCGGCCGCCTTGGCAGCGAGGAACTTGCGCGCCACCAGGGTGCTGCTCTCGCCGTGGTACTGGCGTCGCTCGGAGTGGCCAACCAGGCCGTAGCGGGCACCGACGTCGACCAGCATCGCGGCCGACACCTCACCGGTATAGGCGCCCTTCTCGTTCGAGCTCACGTCCTGGGCGCCGAATGCCAGACCCCTGTCGCCATAGGCCTGGACCAGGCCGTGCAGATACGGCATCGGCGGCATGATCACCCGCTCCACGCCTTCCGGCGCCGCCACCGCGGACACCGCGTCGAGCAGTTCCGCCGCGAACCGGCTATCGCCGTGCAGTTTCCAGTTTCCGGCAACGATTCTGCGACGCATGTACGGATTTCCCTGGCAGGAGATGGGTCGTTCGAGGCGCGGCATTCTAACGCAGGGGCGCGAAAATGCACGGCTAGACTGTCCGGATGAGGCGCACTTCCCACCAATCGGCCGTTGCCGCACAGCGTCTGCGCGGCCTGGCACCGATCGTCGGCGCGAACGCCCGGGTGCTGGTGCTGGGCAGCATGCCCGGCGTCGCATCGCTGGATGCGGGCCGCTACTACGCGCACGCGCGCAACCATTTCTGGCCGTTCATGGGCGAGCTGGTCGGCGCCTCGCCCGAACTCCCCTACCCCGAGCGATCCGCCCGCCTCGCCGCCGCCGGGATCGCCCTGTGGGACGTGATCGCCAGCTGCCGGCGCCAGGGCAGTCTGGACAGCGCGATACGCGACGCCGAGGCCAACGACTTCCCGGCCTTCCTCGCCCATCACACTTCGATCGGCTCGCTGCTGTTCAACGGTGCCGCCGCCGAGGCCGCCTTCATGCGCCAGGTCGAGCCGACGCTGGCCCGCCTGGGCCTCTCGGACGGCCTGCGCTACCGCAGGTTGCCCTCGACCAGCCCCGCCAACGCGGCCCAGCCGCGAGCGGCCAAGCTGGCGGCCTGGCGCGCCGCGCTGAATGAAGCGGGGATCGCCTGCGACGGCCCCTCTTCTCTCCCGTAGAAACGGCGCGAGCCGCGATCGGGACCGAGGGGGAAAGCTCCATCGCGGCTTACGCCGCTCCTACGAAGAGCGTTCGTCTACCTCATGAGCCCAGCCCCCTGAGTCAGGGGGCGATTCGCATCGCAGATGCGAATGGGGGTGTGGAAGCGCAACGGCGGGGCCCGAGGTTTGCGCAGCAAACCTTGGGAGATATCCGCGCGCTGCCGGATATCGCCCCCCCCTGAGTCAGGGGGCGATTCGTGCCGCCAGCACGAATGGGGGTGTGGAGACGCACCGGCGGGGCCCATGGTTTGCGAAGCAAGCTTTGGGGATTCCCGGGCGCAGCCTGGGAATCGCGGCCTACGCCGCTCCTACGGCGGCCGAGCCGCCGCGCCACGGCGGCGGCTTGAACCGCGCCTACTTCAGCTTGATCTCGCGCAAGCGCTCGTCCAGATAGCCCTGGGCGGTGATCGCCTGCGGATACCGGCTCGGGTTGTCCGGACTGACGCAACCCGGCAGCACGTCGATCAGGAAATCCGGATTCGGGTGCAGGAAGAACGGCGTCGAGTAGCGCGGCTGGCGCGCGGTCTCGCCCTTGGGATTGACCACCCGGTGGGTGGTCGACGGGTACACGTGGTTGGTCAGGCGCTGCAGCATGTCGCCGATGTTGACCACGATGGTGTCCGCGTCGGCGGTGAACGGCACCCACTCGCCCTTGCGCGACAGCACTTCCAGGCCCTCGGCGCTGGCGCCGACCAGCAGGGTGATCAGGTTGATGTCCTCATGGGCGCCGGCGCGCACGTTGGGAATGTCGTCGGCGGTGATCGGCGGATAGTGGATCGGCCGCAGGATCGAATTGCCGCTGTCGGTCTTGTCGCGGAACCAGTCCTCCGGCAGCTCGATGTGCAGGGCCAGCGCCGACAGCACCGAGCTGCCGAGCCGGTCCAGCGCCTGGTACAGGCCGTAGGCGTGTTCGCGGAAACCCTCGATCTCGGTCGGCCACAGGTTCGGCGGCATCACCTCGCGGTAGCCGGAGTCGTCGGCGATCTCGCGACCGACGTGCCAGAACTCCTTGAGATCGTGGTGCTTGGAGTCCTTGGCGGTCTCGACCCCGAACGGGGTGTAGCCACGGGCACCGCCGGAACCGGGCACGTGGTACTTCATCTTCACCGCCTCGGGCAGGTCGAAGAACTGGCGGAACACCTCGTAGGCGCCGCCGATCCGGTCGTCGCCGATGCCGTGGCCGCGGATGCCGGCGAAGCCCCACTCGCGATAGGCGGCGCCCAGTTCGGAGACGAAGGCGTCACGGTCGGCGGGCGACGCCGGGTCGGTGAAGCGACGGATGTCGAGGGTCGGAATCTGCGGACTCATAGAATCGGAACACTCCATGTGGGGTCTTCAGGCCGCCGCCTGGCGGACTGCTTCGGAAAGGGCGTCGAGGGTGGTCTGCATCAGCTCGGGAGAGTCGGCCTCGACCGTCACCCGCACCACCGGCTCGGTGCCGGAGGGCCGCAGGAACGCGCGCCCGTGACCGGCCACCGCGGCCTGGGCCTCGGCCAGCGCGGCCTTGACCGAGGCGGCCTCGACCGGCTGACCGTTGCCGGCCTCGTAGCGGACGTTGACGGTCTTCTGCGGCACCTTGTCCAGGCCACCCAGCGCCTCGCCGAGCTTCAGCCCGCGACGCTTGAGCACTTCCAGCGCCTGCAGCGCGCTGATGATGCCGTCGCCGGTGCTGGTCCGGTCCAGGCACAGCAGGTGCCCCGAGGTCTCGCCGCCGAGGATGCCGCCGTGCGCGATCAGTTGCTGGTGCACGTAACGGTCGCCGACCTTGGCGCGGATGAAGCCGATGCCGCCGCGATCGAACGCTTGTTCGAGGCCGAAATTGGTCATCAGGGTGCCGACCACCGGCCCCTGCAGGCGCCCGCTCTGGCGCCAGTCGGTGGCCAGCAGGAACAGCAGATCGTCGCCGTCGCGCACCTGGCCGCTCTCGTCGACCAGCAGCACGCGGTCGCCGTCGCCGTCGAAGGCGATGCCCAGGTCCGCGCCGCGCGCCCTGACCTCGGCGGCCAGCGCCTGCGGATGGGTCGAGCCGACGCCGTCGTTGATGTTGGTGCCATTGGGGTCCACGCCGATGGTGTCGACACGGGCACCGAGCTCGCGCAGCACCAGCGGACCGATCTGATAGGTCGCGCCGTGGGCGCAATCCATCACGATGCGCATGCCCTTGAGATCGAAGCCTCGCGGCACCGAGTTCTTGCAGGCCTCGACGTAGCGGCCGACCGCGTCGCGGGTGCGCACGGCCTTGCCCAGCGCATCGGAATCGACGGTGCGGAACGGCTGGTCCAGCGCGGCCTCGATTGCCAGCTCGGTGGCGTCGTCGAGCTTCTCGCCGCTGGCGGAGAAGAACTTGATGCCGTTGTCGTGATGCGGGTTGTGCGAGGCGGAGATGACGATGCCGCCGTCGGCGCGCAGCGAGCGGGTCAGATGGGCGACCGCCGGGGTCGGCATCGGCCCCATCAGCTGCACGTCGACGCCGGCGGCGACCAGTCCGGCCTCCAGCGCGGCCTCGAACATGTAGTTGGAGATGCGGGTGTCCTTGCCGATCACCACCAGCGGTTTGTGGCCGCCGTTGGCGGCGGCCAGCGCGTGGCCGTAGGCGTTGCCCAGGCGCAGCACGAAGTCGGCCGAGATCGGGCCCTGGCCGACCCGGCCGCGGATGCCATCGGTACCGAAATACTTGCGGGTCATTGGATATCCATCTTCCGGAACGGGCGCCCGCGGCACGGGCGCGACTGCATCGATGCGGAGCCGGCTTCAGGCGGCCTCGACATCGTCCTCCGGCGCCGGCTGCTTCTGCAGCAGGGCCAGCAACTGGGCCAGGCGATCGCGCAGCTCGCGGCGGTCGCAGATCTGGTCCAGCGCGCCGTGTTCGAGCAGGAACTCCGAACGCTGGAAGCCCTCCGGCAGGGTCTCGCGCACGGTCTGTTCGATCACCCGCGGGCCGGCGAACCCGATCAACGCCTTGGGCTCGGCGATGTTGATGTCGCCCAGCATCGCGAACGAGGCGGTGGCGCCGCCGAAGGTCGGATGGGTCAGCACCGAGATGAACGGCAGCCCCTTCGCACGCAGGCGCGCCAGCGCCGCCGAGGTCTTGGCCATCTGCAGCAGCGAGAACAGGCTCTCCTGCATGCGCATGCCCCCGCAGGCCGAGAAGCACACCAGCGGCGCACCGATTTCCAGCGCGTGCTCGGCGGCCAGGGCGAACTTCTCTCCGCTGACCGAGCCCATCGAGCCGCCCATGAACGCGAAATCCATCGCGCAGGCGACCAGCGGCCTGGATTTCATGGTGCCCGACATCGCGACCAGCGAGTCGCGCTCGCCGGTCGAGCGCTGCGCGGCCTTGATCCGGTCGGCGTACTTCTTCTGGTCCTTGAACTTGAGCACATCGGTCGGACCCAGCCCGGTCGCGAGCTCGGTCGTGCTGCCGGCGTCGAACAGGGCATTGAGACGGGCCCGTGCCCGGATGTTCATGTGGTGGCCGCACTTCGGGCAGACCTCGAGGTTCTCCTCGAGCTCGGGCCGGTACAGGACCGCGCCGCACTGGTCGCACTTTTCCCAGAGCCCCTCCGGCACGCTGCGCCGCTTGGCGCTGCCGGATTCGGTGCGGATGCCGGACGGCATGAGTTTCTTGAGCCAGGACATACGTTGAGTCTTTCCCGTTCAGCCATTGGGAGGTCGAGGCGGACCCCGACCGAGCGGGTCAGTTTACTGTAGGAGCGGCACAGGCCGCGATTGGGCTTGCGGAACGGCGGTCGCCGCTCCCATGGCGTCGATCGACCGTCGATGGGCCTCAGCCCCCCGGAGTCGGGGAGCGATTCGCGCGCCGGGCGAATTGGAGGGGCACGCACCTGCTGTCGTAGGAGCGGCGTAAGCCGCGAGGGCCGTCCCATGAAGGCCGCATCGCCGCTCACGCCGCTCCTGTGGCATCGATGGCCCTTCTCTGCCCTCTGCCCGACAGACTCTACCCCGGGGGGCGCGCAGCCCGGGGATCGTGGCTCACACCTGGCCTGTGCGGTCCAGCGCCTCGCGCAATGGTGCAAGGAAGGCCCGGGCCGCGGCCGCCGGATCGACGGCATCCGCCAACGCCGCGACCAGCGCGCTGCCGACAACCACGCCATCGGCCTCCTTCGCCATCGCCGCCGCGCTGGCCGCATCCTTGATCCCGAAGCCCGCCACCACCGGGACCCGGCTGCGGGCCCGGATCGTGTGCAGTCGGTCGTTGGCGGCACCGGCATCCAGACGGTCGGCGCCGGTCACCCCGGCGTAGCTGACGTAGTACAGGTAGCCCTGCCCTTCGTCGCACAGCTGGCCGATACGGGCCGGCGAGGTCGTCGGCGAGGCCAGCAGGACCAGGGCCAGATCGTGCGCGTCGAAGCCGGCGCGGAAATCGGCGGCCTCCTCCGGTGGCAGGTCGACCAGCAGCGCGCCGTCGACCCCGGCCGCGGTCGCGGCGGCGGCGAAGGCCTCCGCGCCGCGGATCTCGACCGGATTCAGGTAGCCCATCAACACCACCGGCGTGTCCGCATCGCGCTCGCGGAACCCGCGCACCGCCTCCAGCACCCAGGACAGGCCGGCACCACGCGCGATCGCGCGTTCGGAACTGCGCTGGATGGTCGGTCCGTCGGCCATCGGGTCGGAAAACGGCACCCCGAGTTCGATCACGTCGGCACCGGCCTCGACCAGCGCGTGCATGACCGGCACGGTCGCCTCCAGCGAAGGATCGCCGGCGGTCACGAACGGCACCAGGGCCTTGCGGCCGGAGGCGGCGAGGGCCTGGAACTTGCGGTCGATGCGGTTCACAGCGAGATGCCCTCCCGAGCGGCGATGGTATGCACATCCTTGTCGCCGCGGCCGGACAGGTTGCACAGCACCAGGGCGTCCTCCGGCAGGTCGCGGGCGAGCTTGATCGCCTGCGCGATCGCATGGCTGGACTCCAGCGCCGGCAGGATGCCCTCGCTGCGGGTCAGCCGGTGGAACGCCGCCAGCGCCTCTTCGTCGGTCACCCCGACATACTCGGCGCGCCCGGTCTCCTTCAGGAAGGCGTGCTCGGGACCGACGCCGGGATAGTCGAGCCCGGCCGACACCGAGTGGGTTTCGGTGATCTGGCCGTCGTCGTCGCACAGCACGTAGGTGCGGTTGCCGTGCAGCACGCCGGGGCGACCGGCGGCCAGCGAGGCGGCATGACGCGGGGTGTCGATGCCGTCTCCGGCGGCCTCGGCGCCGACGATGCGCACGTCCGGATCGTTGAGGAAGGCATGGAACACGCCGATCGCATTGCTGCCGCCGCCGACGCAGGCGGTGACCGCGTCCGGCAGGCGCCCGTACTCGGCCAGCATCTGCGCGCGCGCCTCGCGGCCGACCACGGCATTGAAATCGCGCACCATCCGCGGATACGGGTCGGGGCCGGCGACGGTGCCGATGATGTAGAAGGTGTCGCCGACGTTGGTGACCCAGTCGCGCATCGCCTCGTTGAGGGCGTCCTTCAGCGTCGCCGAACCGCTGGACACCGGCACCACCCTGGCGCCGAGCAGGCGCATCCGGTAGACGTTGATCTTCTGCCGTTCGATGTCGGTCGCGCCCATGTAGACCACGCACTCCAGCCCCAGCCGCGCGGCCACCGTCGCCGAGGCGACGCCGTGCTGGCCGGCGCCGGTCTCGGCGATGATCCGGGTCTTGCCCATGCGGCTGGCCAGCAACGCCTGGCCGATGGTGTTGTTGATCTTGTGCGCGCCGGTGTGGTTCAGGTCCTCGCGCTTGAGCAGGATGCGCGCGCCGCCGACCTCGCGACTGAGCCGCTCGGCGAAGTAGATCGGACTGGGCCGGCCGACATAGTGGGCCAGGTCGCGCTCGAAGGCGGCGATGAACTCGGGGTCGGTACGGGCCTGGTCGTAGGCCTCGGCCAACTCCTGCAGCGGACCGATCAGGGTCTCGGCGACGAAGCGGCCGCCGAAACGGCCGAAATGGCCGTTCGCGTCGGGGTAGAGGTTGTAGTCGATCGAAGCGCTGTCGATTGGACCCGAAGCGCTGGCCGCGCCCTGCGCGGCATGGGGGTCGGGAGTTACCACGGGAATTCTCCGGTGCCATGAAACGGCCGCGAACCGTGTCGCGGCGAGCGATGCGAAGGCCGGCGGGCGGCCGCGTCGAGCACGGTTACCTGACCGCGGCCGCGGGCACGCGTCGCCAGCGGCGAAGCGAACGACCAAACGGAGCGGGCGGACGACGAGGTTTCATGGCGCCCCCTATCCTACACGTCCGGCGCAGCTAGCTGCGCGGCGCGCCATCGGCGTCGGCGCATCGGACCGCCTCGACGAAGGCGCGCATCCGCGCCGCGTCCTTCAACCCGGGCGACTGCTCGATGCCGCTGGAGACATCGACCCCCCAGGGCCTCGCGGTGGCAATCGCGCGGGCGACGTTGCCGGCGTCGAGCCCACCGGCCAGCAGGAACGGGCGCTCCAGCGTGTCCGGCAATCGGGCCCAGTCGAAGCGTTGGCCACCGCCTCCGGGCTCGCCCGCGGCATGGCCGTCGAACAGGAAGGCCGCGGCATGCGGGAAACTCCCCAGGCCGGCCAGCGCGCGGTCGGGGTCGCCGCCCATCGCGATCGCCTTCCAGAACGGCAGCCCGAAGCCTGCGCAGAACGCGTCGGGCTCGGCGCCGTGGAATTGCAGCAGGTCGGGGCGGACCGTCTCGACGACAGCACCGACCTCGGTGGCGCTGGCGTCCATCAGCAGCGCGACGGTGGCGATCCGGTCCGGAATCCGTGCGCGCAGCGCCGCGCCGGCCACCGGGTCCAGCCGGCGCGGACTGCGCGCGGCGAACACCAGGCCGATGAAGTCGACCCCCAGCGCGACCGCCAGGTCCACGTCCTCCGGCCGGGTCAGGCCACAGAACTTGATCCGGGTCGCGCGCGCGCGTGGTTCACGGTCCTTGGGATCGCGTTCCACGGAACCCTGGCCCATCTCAGTCGTCCTCCGGCGCCGCCGGGCCCGGCGCCGGACCGCTGAGGGTCACTTCCGCCGGCAGCCCGCAATCGGCCGGATACAGCGGTCGCAGGAACATCAACCCGTTCGGCGGCGCGGTCGGCCCGGCGACGGTACGGTCGCGCCCGGCCAGCAGCTCGGCGATCCAGCCCTCGGGCTTCTCGCCGCGCCCGACCACCAGCAGGCTGCCGACGATGTTGCGGACCTGGTGATGCAGGAACGCATTGGCCTGTACCTCGACATCGACGATCTCGCCGTCGCGGCGCACGCTGATCTCGTGCAGGTTGCGACGCGCATGCGGCGCCTGGCAGTGGACGGTGCGAAACGCGGAAAAGTCGTTCTCGCCCAGCAACGCCTGGGCGGCGCGGTGCATGGCGTCCGCGTCCAGCGGTCGCCGTTCCCAACTCAGGTACTCGCGCATCAGCGCCGGGCGCACCGGCCGGTTGACCAGACGATAGCGGTAGCGGCGCGCACGCGCCGAGAAGCGGGCATGGAAATCCACCGCCACCGGCACGCACCAGCGCACGCAGACCTCCGGCGGCAGCCGGGTGGTGGTGCCGAGGACCCAGCCGCGGGGCTCGCGCCGTACCGGCGCGTCGAAATGGATCACCTGGGCGCGGGCGTGGACCCCGGCGTCGGTGCGGCCGGCGCAGACCGTCGCCACCGGCTGCCCGGCAACGAAGCCCAACGCCTGCTCGACGACCTCCTGCACGGTGCGCTCCGGACGCGCGCCCTCCTCGCCGGCGCGGGTCAGGCGCTGCCAGCCGGAGAACGCCGAACCGTCGTACTCGATCGCCAGCGCCAACCGTTCGACCGCGGACGGCGCCGGTGCCTGCTCATCCACGACGGCGATACCGCGACCGGATCATTCCAGTTCGCGCAGCATCTGCATCGCCTGCTGACGCGCGGCCAGGTCGCCGTGCAGGCGCACCTCGGCCAGCAACTGGCGGGCACTGTCGCGATCGCCCAGGGCGATGTAGGCGCGGGCCAGCTCCAGGCGTTCGTTGCCGCCGCCATTGCCGGCGGTCGCATCCGCCATCACCGGCGAGGGCTCGTCCTCCGCCTCTTGCTCTTGGGCACCGTGCCAGGCGGGCGCCCCGGCGCC
>NZ_VICD02000061.1 GCF_006546735.2 Marilutibacter maris
CCTGGCCGATGCCGACGGCCCCGCCGACGCGCTCGCGATCGCCGGCCGCCTGCGCCTGCTCACCGCCCTGCGCGATGGCCCCAGCGGCGCCTGCACCCTCAACGCCCGCATCGAGGCCCTCATCGCCGAAGCCGGTGGCGGCCGCGGCACGCCGGGCCATGGCACGCGCGGTCACGGCACATCCGGACACTTCCACGGCCAACCCCTGCTGATCACCGAGAACAGCTACCGCCACGGCCTGTTCAACGGCGACATCGGCGTCTGCCTCGCCGACGACCGCGGCGTGCTGACCGCGTGGTTTGCCGGAAATGCGCCCGGGAGCGCCGCGGCAGGCGACACAGGCGACGACGGCCCCGCACCGCCGCGTCCGTTCCATCCCGCCGCCCTGCCGGCGCACGAAAGCGCCTTCGCGATGACCGTGCACAAGGCCCAGGGCAGCGAATTCGACGAGGTCTGGCTGCAACTGCCCGCCCGCGACACCCGCGTGCTGTCGCGCGAACTGGTCTACACCGGCCTCACCCGCGCCAAGACCCGCCTGCACCTGGCCGCCCCCGCCGAGGTCATAGAGACCGCGCTCGCCCGGCATGCGAGCCGGGTGTCGGGGTTGGGGTGGCGGTTGGGGGACGGGGGCGGGTGAACCGGCCTGGGGCGTGAGTGCTTGGGTGCACGCCTGCGAGAAAACTTTCCTTGCTGGCGTGAAGGTCGCTTCTTAGGAAAATTTCTGCCTCAAATCTTTCCTGATGAGGGACTTGCTAAGACTCGGGAAAGTCGATTCTGTCTGCTGCTCTTCAATGCCACTCATTGCCGGAATTCGCATGTGAGGCTCCGGGAATGGTGTTGGGAGCGCAGCCATCGGCGCGACGGGAGCAGGTCACCACGGCCAAGCCAGGAACTCCGCAAACGCTTTGCGGATGTGGGGTGGTGCCACCGTTGCAAGCAGAAAGGCGCCTATCGCGAGCAGGCCAAAGACTGCTGTGAGCCAAAGCGGGGCATGTATGACATCGAGCAGCGCAAAGCCGCAAAGGCCGGCAGAAATGAGCGAGATCAAAATCAGCCAGGCACGAGAAAGCCTGTTGGCTTTGTCGGGCTTTTGAGTGTCTGCCGTTGGTGGTGACATCGTTTCAGTGCCCTGCATGCCAAGTGAGCGATGAGGCAGTCGCGGAATAGGGGCCAGAGTACACATTTCGCTTCGCGAAACGATGGCAGATACACGCCATGCCAGAGCTGACCTCGGTTTGTTGAAGCGGTGTTGAACGGGATCGACGCTCAGGTGCCGCTGTCGGGCGTCCAGATGTGCGCCGAAACGCGTATCGATGTTATCCGGCCGGTTGGATCCGTCGCGAATTCGGCCACGTAGCCCTTGGCGCTTGGTGGGCGGTGCCAGAGCTTCCATTCGCAACGTGCCCCGGTTGAGACGGTGACGCAGGACTTGCCGGAGCCCGTATCGGGCAGGTCGGCAAGATGAAGCGGCTTGCCAGCATATCGGTCCGCCGCCGCCTGTACCGTTGCCAGGGTCAGCGCTTCGGCACTCGCGACGTCCTGCAATCCAAGATCTACCGCCAGACTGGACCAGGCCGGGGCGCAGCCGCATACGTCCGAACTCCACGCCGTTCCGATCAGCGTGCAGGCGCTCAAGGCCAGGGCGGCGAACGCCGGAATCGGGATCAGCTTCATGGGGATGGCTCCAAGATCACATCGCGCTGTTGAAAAAACAGGGTCAGGTTGATTTTGTCGGTCCTGGCCCCGTCTCTCCCTAGTGCCTATAAGCGCAACTACTAAAACAAGAGAGAAGAGTGGGGTCAGAGTACACTTTTTACTTCGCGCTACGGCAGCAGGTGCGAAAGTCCTACCTGCTGGTCTATCCAAGCCAAGAAGACGGGCAGCTCTGGTCCCCTGTCCGACCGTATCGCGAAGCGATGCGGGCCCTAATGGAATCTCATGCCTCACCTCCACGCTGCCAGCATACGAAGCGCGCATTCGACGTGCAGCCCACGGCCTCGATGACCGCCGCATCGTTGAATCTGGGGAAGCGGTCGGAGAACTGATCGAGCATCTCCGAATCTCCGGTCGCGCCCTGCGGGTAGGCCACACGGGTCGCAGCGCCTTCGAGCAGCCACCAGACATCAGCGTCCCAGGGGCCGCTGTCGTTGGTCTCGATAGCGACGCAGTCGACATCCGTCCATGCGATCGATTGAACCTCGCCGGAAGGGAAGGTCGCCGACACCGATGTGTCGTCGAAGCTGACGACCACCTGACGCTCGAACATGAGCGCCTCGCGGCGCGCTTGCTGTCGGTTCTTCCACCAGCTTGTGAGGGTCTTGAGCATGGGGTCTTGTGCTTGGGCTATACCAGCCAGTGAAGTGATGTTGGCACGATGGAACTTCTAGACGTGACCAGATGAAGGCGTCTGAAGATGTTTTACGGTGCTGTACGTGGCATAGGCGTACGGCACAAGAAGGCAGAGCCAGAACCGGCGATGCTGCGCCGTCTTCCAGAAGTGTCGAAGCCAGTAGATCCAGAGGGCGAGAAGCGCCAGGAAACACCCGGTGGCGGCGATGGCAAAGGCGCCTTTCGCTACAGGACTGAAGTCCGCTGGCGAGGAAGTCGGTATCGCCAGCAACGGAATCATCAACGTCAGAAAGCTCATGACGGCGATGCCGAGAAGCATCTTGAGCAGTCTGTCGGGATGGCCTGTATTGGGCATGAGAACTGATGGCACGCGGTGGCGGGAAGTGGCTTCAGGCTGAGCTGGTCGCTAGACCCCATCTTCCTCCGAATGGTGAAGAAGTTTGAGAAGAAGGCGACGCTCCTTGGTGGCGCGATCCCATATCACCTCACCGATAAGCATGCCGCCAAAAACCGAGACAAGCATAGGAGGAAACAGGCCGAACAGGAGCGGGCCACGGGATATGGTACCGGCCTTGGCTATCCCGTGGCCGGCCAGAAGAAGTCCGATCACGCGGAATAGGAGCCAGAGTACACATTTCGCTTCGCCTGGCGGCGGCGGACCCTCGAATCATCACAGCTGACCAATCAGCCTGAAGAAGGAAGCTCTCTTTCCTGTCTTGCCGCCTAGGATGCAATGCTAGGGCTCACCCCAATGGGTGTAGATGTCCTCATGTATCTCAGCGACAACACTGTCCTCTACGAGATCGAACTCCATGTAGCCATAGTGCTCCGAAAAGACGGCGGCAACCGACTTTTCGGGACGAACAAGGGCAAACGCAAGGGAGAATCGAGTCACCCTGCCAGCAGGGTCGCGAATCTCGACAAACCTCGATGGTGAGAAGTCAGTGGCTCCCAGTCCTTTGCTCTCGATCTCGGAAACAGGGCGTCCAAGCTTGGCCGAAAGCTCCGGGGCCCAGTCCTTGATCATCTCCTGCCATGCGCGACGTGGTCTCATGAAGTCATAACCTGCTCTCAGGTCGCGCTGCTATCGCTCTTCGACCAGTGTGATGCCAGGCTCGCCGCTGAGGATGGTGAGCAAGACGCTGTTGAGCGATGAAAGCTGTGTGAAAGTATCCGGTCTTCTGAATATCCGCTTCCAGAGCGGAACCTCCGCCATGGGGAAGCAGTACCAGGTGACGCTCTCCTTTTCAGGCGGCGGGTCGCCTGGCTGCGCCGAGTCATAGTCCACGACGCTGCCACAGCCAACCCACAGCATGAACGGATCGCGGGAGCACATCAGGCAGCGACCCCAGTCCTCCGCAATGACTGGCTCGACCTCATAGCCACGCTGTTCGAGCTGTGCCTTGAGCCAAGCGGCGAGTTGACGGCCATACATGCGAGGGTTGATCTCTTCATCCTCTCCGGGCTCTACCTCGAATAGCGTCGATGTGAACCAGTAGCCATCCATGCGGGTTGGCTCCCCAAAAAAATGATTAGGGCGCGATCTCAGCTTGGATGAACCGCGAGGCGCTAGCGACCTCGCCGGAAATACTCTCTGGTATGGAGGTCCGGCATCTTTGGATCGGTGCTTCCCGTGTACACCCAGATGGTGTCGGGATCAACGAAATTGAATGTGGTCACCTCATCCGTATCGCCAAAGGGCTGCCTGGCTGACCAAACGATCGTGGAGCTGCTGCAGAACAGCACCTCGTAGGGCTTCCGCTCCTCAAAGCCGGAGAACGGGCTCATCTGGCCGGAAATCGGGACTTCAATGTCGGGCATGTTCAGATGCAGTTCGCCCCCTTCGAAGGTCATGGTCATGTGACCAACGAGTGCCTGCAGGAAGGCTTCCGTCTTGGGTTGGAGCTTTGTGTGCTCTCTGACAAACGCCATGGTGGCCTGCCCGTCGGACTTCCAGGTTCCGTCCAGGCTGCGGCTGCATGCACTTGCATTGCTACAACCCGCAAGAAGAAGAACCAAGGCGAGAGTAATCTTCATGAGAGATAGCGTCAGAGCTTAAGAGCCGGGATCACATTACACCTTTCGCATCGCTAAGCAATGGTAGGGCTGACCTATCCATGCCAAAAAGGCCGACACTGACCCCAGTTTGTCTGTAGGGCTAGGTAAGCAGCATCAGCAATCATCCGGTGGCCCACATTGTTGCTTCCCCAATGTGGGCTGGGAATAGTGCGCCTTCGTCTTGAGTGACTCCTCCGGAGACCGCTAACCCAGTCCTTCGCATGCCAAGGCGTCGACAACGTACTCGTCGCCAGTCTTCTTCAGGAACACCTGCATGGGGCCAGAGTCGCTATGGCGCTCGCCGTAATAAAGAACACGCGCACTGGCAGAGCTATCCCTCTGGTCCTGAGGCCTCCCCATTGCGTCCAGAACCTGGCTCTCACTCATTCCCGAATAAAGAGTGAGGCAGGATCTATGCTCGAAGTATGCGTCTGGCGTGAGGAGCAAGTCACATCCGCCAACGAAGAGAGACAGGGCTAGAACTGGCCAGATCGCTCTCATATCACTTTTCCGTTCGGGCTCGTGTCACGAAGCGATGTAGGCCCAAACGGAATCTCATGCCTCACCTCCACGCTGCCAGCATACGAAGCGCGCATTCGATGTGCTGCCCATGGCCTCGATGACCGCCGCATCGTTGAATCCGGGGAAGCGGTCGGAGAACTGGTCGAGCATCTCGGAATCTCCGGTCGCGCCCTGCGGGTAGGTCACGCGGGTGGCGGCACCTTCGAGGAGCCACCAGACATCGCTGTCCCAGGGGCCGCTGTCGTTGGTCTCGATGGCGATGCAGTCGACATCCGCCCATGCGATCGATTGCACCTCGCCGGAAGGAAGGGTCGCCGACAGCGAGGTGTCATCGAAGCTGACGACCACCTGACGCTCGAACATGAGCGCCTCGCGCCGCGCCTGCTGTCGGTTCTTCCACCAGGTTGTGAGGGTCTTGAACATGGGGCCGATATCCGGGTTAAGGCAGCTCGCGAGACGGACTCGGTATCAGCGAGTCACTGGGTCTCACCAGTGTGCTATGACAAGTACTTGCGGGCCAGGCCTCTTGATGACAGCAACGCGGCAAGCATGCGCTTGCGGTTGCGTCGATTGTTGATTCCCGCAGGTAGCCGGCTTTGCCAGGGCTGGAATTCCCAGTGATCCCCTCCCGCAATGGAGCATCGAGTCGATCCCGACGGTGATTGGAAGTAGGCGATAGCAGCCTCGAGTTGTGGTTCGGACAGGAACTCGAGCCTGAATCTTCCCGACGAAACGACAAGCACGTGTCTCGCCGGGCTTGGGGACGGGATCTCGGGCATGTGGTCTCGATGAATCGTGGGGTCAAATTCCTCTATAGCTAAAGTGCTCATCTGCTATCAAACACCTCGGTGGAATCACGGCGTGATATCACACGGCGCGGGTTGGGATGAATAGCAAGAACTGGAGCAAGAACTGGAGTCAGAGTACATTCTTCGGTTCGCGAGACGATGGTGGATGCGCGCCATGCCGGAGCTGGCTTGTTCATGCGAAGAACGCCGACACCGACCTTGGTTTCGACAGCAACGCGGTCGACATCCGCCCATGCGATCGATTGCACGTTGCCGGAAGGGTAGGTGCCGAAACCGATGCATCGCCGAAGGTGGCGACGGCCTGACGTTCTAACATGAGCGCCTCGCGACGCGCCTGCTGTCGGCTTTCACCAAGTAGTGATGGCTTTGAACATGGCAGTGATATCTGCGCAGGCTGCGCCACGAACGTGCTGATTAATTGGAGTCGTGGAGGACGGAGACGTACTTCAGATGCTCGCCCACGAGCCTGTCAATCTCGCGGATATAGTCGTTGTACGCGCTATGCATTGATGACTTGTCAATGGCCTCCCGATTGGCAGCGCTGTTGGCTACCTTCCCTGCGTCCCGGAACCTGCGGCCAGCGTCGGTTTCGTAGAAGGCAAGTACGGATTGGATTTCCGAATTACTCAGGCCGGCCGCATACTCTCGGACGACGGCTTCAATGGCTTTGTCCTTGTCGAATGTGTAACAACTGGACTCCATGTAGACGAGATAGGCCTGTCTTGCTTCCGGCCAAAGAGGGCTTGCCGGGGTGATGCCGCCGAACAGCTCCGGCATACGTTGAATGTCGGCTTCGACGTTGGTGTCGCGAACCGTATCGACGCAGGTCTCCACCGAAGCATCGACGACGTCTGCGTACCTGGTGACCTCTACCAGCTCTTCTGCCAGATGGCGATCTGCAGCAAAGCTTGGAGCAATGGTGGTGAGTAGAAGTATGGGTGTGAAAACAGGCAGTTTCATCGCGCTTCCATAAGAGTGTGGGTGATTGAACCGAACAGCCAGATCAACGATATCGGATCGAAGTGGCTAGACTCCATCTTCGCTCCGAGCGGTGAAGAAGCTCGAGTAGAAGGCGACACTCCTTTGTGGCGCGATCCCATACGGCTTTGCAGACAAGTACGCTGCCAACTCTACCTATACAGCTCAACGCTGAAGTGATGCTCGCCGCGAAGCCGCACCAACCCTGGGATCAATGTCAGTCAGGGCGCTGCCGCGCGATCTCCGCAAGAAGCTCGCTTCTGTCGAAGTAGACCTCGTTCCGGCGGATCTTGCCAGCCGCGTCCAGCTGGACGAAGCAGACGCCGACGACCTGGAGCGTCTTCGTGCCGACCGGGATATCGGCGCGCCACTTGTTGAGGAAGCCGTCCTCGAGCGGGATGCCCTCGATCTGCGACCACACCCAGTCCGGGTTGTAGGCGAGAAGCTTTCTGAAGTAGGCGAGCAACGCGGGCTTGCCGGCGATGCCCTGCGGAACGCCCGGGTCGAGGTAGAACGCGTCCTCGGAATAGAAGCCCGCCAGCCGCTCGGGGTCGTTGCCCGACCAGGCCGGGAGCCAGGCCTCCGCGAACTGCCGGGCTTCGTTCCGGCTGAGGAAGTTCATGAGCGTCTCCCGGGACTCAACGCCAGTGCCAATGATGCAGTCTACGAGACGTGTCTGGGTGGACCGATCGCTACATTCCGCCCTCGTAGAACTCCTCTTTTCTCGCCGGCGGCGGTGGGCGGCGATCGCTGCCTGCGACAACGATGCAGGTGGACGCTCCCAGCAGCGGCAGCAGCCAGATGGCCGCGTATTGGAGCAGCTTCTGTCGGCGCGTGTAGGCGGTGCTGATCACGACCAGATAGGTCGCCGCAAGACTCAGCCCCAGAGCCAGTCCGGCCAGCAACGACAGCAAGGCAAAGGACAATTCGTCCATGGTGCTCGGTACCTGGGTTGGATCCACGGAGGAGGCGATTGGGAATCGGTCATCAGTCGCCATTCGATCTGACCAGGCCGCATCCCTGCAATGCCGGCTCGCCAGCCCTCAGCTCACGATACACGTACCGCAACGGATAGCCGCTGTACCGGTCGCTTCGGCGCTGATCCTGAAGTTCCGCGCCGGCGGGAACGGCGACCTCAAGGGTGTGCGGATCGAGCCAGCGAAGGCCGATGCCGTGGGCGACGGAGTGGATGGCGACGACATTGCCGCCGGGCCTGGAGGTTAGACCGTCGCACTCCACCAGCGCTTGTGTGACCTGCCCGCCCGATCCGTAGTCTGCCTGGTGGTAGCTGGCGACACACTTGCCCAGAGCGTGTGTGGCAACCGGTCCCTTGCAGGCCGGGAAATCACTCTCCAGGCACCCGGCCAGAAGCGTGGCGGCGAGTACTGCGGCGGATGCCGGTCCTTTGATCCTGGACATGTGGACTCCGGGCTTAGGCAGATCGTGAAACGGGTCGTGGTCCGGGCAAGTTGCCGAGTATCGATCCGTTAGTGACGGACATCGGGCGCCTCTCCGTCATGCGGGTAGGTGTGGAAGACCACGACGACGCCATCCAACAGCGTCTGCTCGAAATACTCCAGGGACTCTGGGGTCGTCGCGGCCTGCTCGCGCGACAGCAGGAAGGAGTCCTCCACGGCCAGAACGTCCCAGCCGGCCTCCGAAACCTCGGCCGAGGCGATGCGAAGCGCCTCCTCTTCCGAGTGAGCGGTGGAGTAGACGTTCACAAAACCGCCGGCCACGGACGTCGACTCCGCTGAGTCGGGACGCGGTCGAGCCTCGAGCATTACGACCCGGATGCTTTTCATTGTTGTCCGCCGCCTTGATCGGGTCGCACCAAGAAGAGGCCAGGCTCGAATGAACCGTCAAGGCGTGCTGGCAAGGCTATGCCATCAGTACTCAAAGGTGTCAAAGCCCGTGCGCTCAAAGAAAGAGCAACACTTCATCGCATCGGCTGCCGAATCGAAGACGAAGCCATACATACCGACAAGGTACTGCGCTGAATCCAGCTCCCAAGGGGCTATGTACCAGATACGGTTCTGGCTGGCACCGCCGAAGCAGGGCGAGCCGGCCTCCATCCACTCCTGCGGCCATGGAAACACGTCGCCCTCGTGCGGAAGCGTATCCAGGTCCAGTACCCCGGCAACCCGCCCGAAGGCCTCCGTGGGCGAGGAGAACAAGGGCAGGTCGATCATGACTCGAACCATGGTGCGTGCTGGGACTCCCATTCCCGAGCGATGCCTCGTAACCAAGCGGATCTGGCTTGAGCGAAGCGTCTGGCGTCTACTCTACGTCAACCCCGGACCGTCCAGCGAGAGAGCGGCAATCGGCAAGCGCGTCCGGTTGGGGTGCGGGCGGGTGCGGTCCGAAAGTGCAGGCATGCGCACAGCGGCCACCGCCAAAAGAGCCGGACCGGCTGCTGATGCAGGAGACGAAACAGTCGTCCAGCGCCGTACAACGGGACCGGAACGCCGCGATCTCGCATTTCTCCCGCGCGGAGAGCACACGCTGCGGCTCTGCGGCGCAGTGGTTGAACTCGCTGACATAGCCCAGGTCGGGTGGTGGCGGTGGTTCATGAGGTTTGTCGCCGCAGGCGCCAAGGAGCAGAGCGCTCAGGATGGATAGCATCCCGATCATGGCCCCGGGGAGCCGGGCCTGGGTCGAACGGCCGAGCGACTTGGGCCCGGATGCCCTCTCGGCTCGAGCCTTCACTGCTCGTCCTCGGGACGCAGTGGAGAGTACACCCAGTTGAACCGGTCGATGAGCTTCCCGGCCAGAACGTCCAGCTCCGAACGATAGTGGTGCGTGTGCGGCGCCGGCACCTCGGGGATGCCTTGACCGAACCCGAGCGACCTCAGTTCCGTGGCATAGCGGTCGAGGGGCCCGTAGGCGTACAGGAGGTTGTGGCGATCCCAGACGACAGTAGCCTTCTGCTCAGGCGAGTAGGCCCA
The DNA here is from genome assembly GCF_006546735.2 of Marilutibacter maris. Taxonomy (GTDB): domain Bacteria; phylum Pseudomonadota; class Gammaproteobacteria; order Xanthomonadales; family Xanthomonadaceae; genus Marilutibacter; species Marilutibacter maris. The sequence continues at coordinate 9,665 of NZ_VICD02000061.1, forward strand.
TAGGTCGAAGCGGCCGTCTGCGCAAAGGAGGGGTCTGAACTCATCGACGAAGGCTTCGAGGTCCCGGAAGGAAAGTTCAGGACTCTGGTACCGGCCAGTCTCCGCCTCGCCACGGCAGGTGTGCAGGACATAGAGGAGAAACAGCGGCTCCTCCAGGCAGCGAGACAGGCGCAGGAAGACTTCCGGATCGGAGCCGGGGACGCCTGCGACAATCCCTTGACTGCGGGCGTCCGGCGCCGGCATGCGGAACACCGGAGGGTGGGAATGCGCCACCCATTGCCCTTCGACACTATGTCCGAGTCTGTACATGCAACGGTTCATCTCAAGCTAGGTGGGGTCGGAAGGAGGCGTATCGCCAGGGTGCTCGCCGCGCGGCTCATACCTGACCTGGCAGACATGGGCGCCATCTTCTGACTCGAGGTTGGTGGAGATCCAGAATTCATGGATGCCGGGATTCGTGAAGACAGGCTCCGGCAATGAATCGGTGCTCCACCTCAAGCCGATGAGTTCCGCGACCCGGATCCGAACCTCGGAAGCTTCGCCGAGCTGATCGGAGGACATGAGCGGTTTCATCTCCGCGGGAAGCTGGCCAACCACCAGGAAATATGGAGCCCCGCCGTCAGGGCCGCGGACGGCCAACTCGCGCAGTGCCCGCGAATGCTTGGAAAGCACCAGCGTGTCGTCGGGACCCACAACGGCCGGGCTGCATCGGAACACCTTGGGGTCGTGCAAGAACGAGGTTGGCGACGCGTCGCTCTGTGCGGCCAGCATGGCCAACACCAGAGTTGCAGTGGGCTTCTGCATGCGGCTGTCACCTGGGCCCAGTTGTGCGGTGGAGTGGTATGGTAATTATGTGATGCCCGAACAAAGCTGCGCCGCGGAGCGGCATCGGCTTGAATGAGCTGTTAGGCCGCACTAGCGATCTCGCTCGAACCGCCGATTGAATAACTCATTGCTGTACTCCGGAGCCAGATCTTTGTCCTCAATTGCTTTGCATGCCTCAATCATGGCAATACAGTCCGGGCAAGTGATTTGGCCCATGCCCTCACTTACGTTGCCCAAGTCTGGGTGAATGGCATTGCTGCAGAAAGCAAAGGCCTCCACGCCGGAGCCATGAGCGCGAACCCAGGATGTGCCATGCATGTTGGTGAAGCGTTCTAGAAGAACTCTGACCATTTGTCTGTGCAGCCTAACGCTGGAGCTAAGCCGTGCCGCGAAGCGGTGTCGGCTTGGATGAACTGTTAGCCATCGCCTCGCCGACGCCAGGACTCGAGCACGAACAGGCAGAGGGTATGGGCAGAATGGATGGCAAGGCGAGCGTGGCGAGGCTCCAGCTTGTAATGAGTTCTTCCGGCGCCGTGAGCAGAACTCGCATGGGTGCGTAGTGAGCCTATGCCGTGCACTACTGAAAGCAGGCCAGTGAGAATTTGCTGGAGATCTTTGTCCTCGACTCTGCTCGGGTCCATTCCTAGATGCTTTCGCACCACGTTCCAAACGGACTGAAGGTCCTGCTTGGCTGGGGCCGGAAGGTTCTCGTCAGCAATGATGACCTTACAAACTGACTCAAGTATGTTGCTTGCGGCAGATACCGCATCGCGTGGCGAAGCAGTAGCGTTCTGTACGGCGCGCTGGAATTCCTGCTCTATCGACTCAAGGTCGCGCTCTCGAATGAACTCCGAGAGAGTTCTGGTGGGGGTTCCCATGGCACCGGTAATCTTGCCGCCGGCGACGTACTGAAGCTCCGCACTGGCGAGCGCGCTACAGATCTTCAGCCGCTTCTCGATCCGCTCCTTGTCCCATCGGTTATTCGGGTCAAGAACCTCGTCCATGTAGCCCTCAATAACGCGACCAAGGACGCGCAAGGGATCAGGGGATTCCTTGTTCGCACGCCTCAGCCAAGCAAGCGCCTTGGCGTGCTTGCTCCCCTCGGGTGGGTCGCCTGGAGCATCCGCGTAGGTGAACAGGCTATCCAGCGTGGCATGAGTCTCCCGCTCCGAAGCTAGTTCGGCGGTGAGGACTAGCACCGCTGCAGGAATTTCTCGACGCACAGCGCGATGGCCAACTTACTAGTAGACCCCGGAGACGGAATGATATCCGATTCTTGACTGGCCCTTGAAGCGCGTCAATCGAAAGCTCCCAGGAAGGATCAATGACTTCTTCGCTGTGAGCGTGAGGCTGGGCATGTCTTCATGCCGGCGAATGCACCGAATCCGGGTTGCCATCAAGTATCGGCCCGAAAGCGAGGTGCTATCCGAACGGTGATCCCTGTAGCAATGGATCTCGAGGGGCGGATCGCTCAAGCGGGGCGATGCACACCGCCGCAGGTGGACGGTGGGGCGTGAAGGGGACGGGTTTTTGTATTGGGCCGGACGCCGCTGAACCGGGAGCGGAGCCATCCTGGCAGCGGGTGCAAGACGCCCTCCACGTCCATCCGCAAGTTGTTCACTGTCCGCGCCCCCGCGTGCGCAGGGCACCGATTCGCCGTGCAAGCCCCTTCGCCGTGCGCCGCGCTCCATGCCAAACGATATTCCAGTCAGACCTGCAGACTGGGCCGCGCCCCCCCCTCCACATGCGACCATATCCCCATGACCTCCGCCCACCGCGACACCATCGCCGCGATCGCCACCGCCGCCGGTCCCGGCGGGGTCGGCATCGTGCGCCTGTCGGGGCCGCGGGCGCGGGCGATCGGCGAGGCGCTGTGCCGGCGCGGGTTGCGGGCGCGGCATGCCCACCACGCGCGCTTTCATGACCCGGACGGCGGGGTGCTGGACGACGGCATCGCGCTGTACTTCGCGGCGCCGGCCAGTTTCACCGGCGAGGAGGTGGTCGAGCTGCAGGCGCACGGCAGTCCGGCGGTGCTGCAGGCGCTGGTCGCGAGCTGCGTCG
>NZ_VICD02000062.1 GCF_006546735.2 Marilutibacter maris
CCGTCGATCAGGCCGGCCAGTGCGGCGCTGGCCTCGCCGACGCCGCCGGCGAAGTCGCCGGCGCGGAAGCGCGGCACCAGGTATTCCTGGATCACCCGGTGCGCGGTCGCGTCCGGGATCGCTCCCTCCAGTCCATAGCCGACCTCGATATGCACCCGCCGGTCGTCCCTGGCGACCACCAGCAGCACGCCGTCATCGACGCCCTTGCGTCCCAGCTTCCAGGTCTCGAACACCCGCACCGCGTACTGGGCGATGTCCTCCGGCTGCGTGGTCGGCACCATCAGTACCTGCAACTGGCTGCCCTTGCGTTGCTGCAGCGCCAGCGCCCGGGCCTCCAGCGACTGGCGGGTCGCCGCATCGAGGGTGCCGGTGGTGTCGACCACCGGCGAATCCAGCGGCGGAATCGGCGCCAGCGCCTGGGCCAGGCCCGGTACCGTCCACAGCAGCGCGACGGCCGCCAGCAGCCAGGCTCCCAACCATGCGCGCAGCCCCGTCACCGGCGATCAGCCGCCGCTGCCGTCGCCGAAGTCGACCGTCGGCGCCTGCTGGATCCGGGCCTCGTTCTCGACGCTGAAATTGGGCTTGGGCTCGTAGCCGAACATCATCGCGGTCAGGTTGACCGGAAACCGGCGGATGTAGGTGTTGTAGTCCTGCACCGCCTGGATGTAGCGCTGGCGCTCGACGCTGATCCGGTTCTCCGCGCCCTCCAGCTGCGCCTGCAGTTGCAGGAAGCTCTGGTCGGCCTTCAGCTGCGGGTAGTTCTCGCTGACCAGCAACAGCCGGCCGATCGCGTTCTGCAACTGGCCCTGGGCCTGCTGGAACTGTTCGATCGAGGCCGGGTCGGCGGCGTCGATGTTGATGCTGCCGACCTTGGCGCGCGCCTCGGTGACCTGGGTGAACACCTGCTCCTCATGGGCGGCGTAGCCCTTCACCGTCGCGACCAGGTTCGGCACCAGGTCGGCGCGCCGCTGGTAGACGTTGAGCACCTGCGACCAGGCCGCGGTCACCGCTTCGTCCTTCTCCTGGATGGTGTTGTAGCCACAGCCGCTGAGCAACGAGGCGAGCAGCGCCAACAGCAGGCACTTCAGCGACAGGCCCCGAAACGAAGGGCGGGAGCGCGACAGTTCCATGACGGTTCCTCAAAGCACGACGGTGCGCCGATTGCACCACCGCGGCGCCCGCGGCGCAACGACGGCGGCGGAGGACATCCGCAACGGCCTGCCAACGGGGCCGGCCGGAGCCTCCGGCTCAATCGCTCAGGACACGGCGCTCGCTGCCGCGCCTGGCCCACAGGTTCAGGCACTCGACCAGGGCCGAGAAGCCCATCGCGCCATAGATATAACCGCGCGGGATATGCATCTCCAGGCCGTCGGCGATCAGGTACACGCCGACCAGGACGATGAAGGCCAGGGCCAGCATCTTGATGGTCGGATTGTTGTCGATGAACTGGCCCAGCGGGCGCGCCGCCAGCAGCATCACGCCGACCGCCAGCAGGATCGCGAACACCATGATCACGCGCTGGTCGGCCAGGCCGACCGCGGCGATCACCGAGTCGAGCGAGAACACGATGTCGATCACCGCGATCTGCGCGATCACCATCCAGAACGAGGCCGCCGGACGGGTATGGACGTCGTCGGACTCGGGTTCGCCGGCGATCAGGTCGCGGATCTCCATCGTGCCCTTCACCAGCAGGAAGCCGCCGCCGACGATCAGCACCAGATCGCGCACCGAGATGCCCTGGCCGAACACGCTGAACAGATCGTGGGTCAGCCCCGCCAGCCAGGCCAGGGTCAGCAGCAGACAGATACGGGTGACGCAGGCGACCGCGATGCCGAACTTGCGCGCGACCTCGCGCCGGTGCGTGGGCAGCTTGCTGACCGCGATCGAGATGAACACCAGGTTGTCGATGCCCAGCACGATCTCGATCGCGCTCAGGGTCAGGAGGGTGATCCAGGCGTTCGGATCGGTCAGTAGTTCAATCACCGCAAGGTTCCTGCGTCTGTCGGGTTACGGCCGCCGGCGGCCGGTCGGAATGGGGGCGACTCAGAACAGCCGCGGCGCCAGGATCGCGCCCCAGACCAGCAGCACGTTCATCATCACCACGAACACCGCCGCCGAGCCCATGTCCTTGGCGCGCCCGGCCAGCTCGTGGTGCTCGTCGCCGAAGCGTTCGATCACCGCCTCGATCGAGGAGTTGAGCAGCTCGACGCTGAGCACCAGCATCATCGAACCGATCATCAGCGCCCGCTCGAGCGGGCCGTGACCGAGCCACCAGCCCAGCGGCGCGAGGAGCACGAACAGATAGACCTCGAGCCTGAACGAGGATTCGTGCAGCCAGGCCGCCTTGAGCCCCTGCATCGACCAGATCGTGGCCTTGAAGATGCGGCTGGGGCGCCGCGGCAGGTGTCCGAATTCATCGGCCATGGATCGTGGGTCTCGCTGGATGGAGGAAGCCGTGGACCGGCGCGACCGCGACGCGTGCGAAGTCGGCCGGAAGCGCTGGATCAGGCCTCCGGCCGGGTCATGGCCGCGGGATGCCGGCGCCGGACCGGAACCGGCACGATGGCCGCGCCCGGAATCCGGCACAGCGCACGATTTTGCCACAGCCGGACATTACCGGGGCCGAACGCCCGCCCGCTCGGCCGGCACACCCGCCGCTCCCGGCCCGCCCCTCCGGGCCGGCGCGGCGCTCAGCGGTCGTCGCCGGCCTCGTGGATCGCGGTACCGCGGGTGCCGTCCGGCCCGATCCAGCCGCGGAACATGCTGCCGCTGTTGAACGGCATCGCGATGTTGCCGTCGCGATCCAGCGCGATCGCGCCGCCGTCGCCTCCCGCCGCGGGAACGATCCGGTTGACCACCTCGTCGGCGGCTTCGGCCAGGCTGTCGCCGCGATAGGCGACCCGCGCGCAGATATCGTGGGCGACCGCATTGCGGATGTAGAACTCGCCCCAGCCGGTGCCGGAGACGCCGCAGCGGTCGTCGGCCCAGGTGCCGGCGCCGATCACCGGCGAGTCGCCGACCCGGCCGAAGCGCTTGTTGGTCATGCCGCCGGTGCTGGTGCCGGCGGCGATATGGCCGTGCGCGTCCAGCGCGACCGCGCCGACGGTGCCGAAATAGGCCGGCCCCTCGTCGCCGTCGTCGATTCCCGCATTGCGGTCGCGCGCTTCCCTCTCCTGCGCCTTCTCCAGCGCGCGACGGCGGTGCTCGGTATCGAACCAGGCGTTCTCGACCCGCTCGATCTCCGGCCGCGAATCGGCGAAGGCTTCGGCACCGGCGCCGGCCATCATCACGTGCGGGCTGTGCTCCATCACCGCGCGGGCCAGCCGGATCGGGTTGCGCACGGTGCTCACGCCGGCGACCGCGCCGGCGCGGCGCGTGTGGCCCTCCATCACCGAAGCGTCGAGCTCGTGACCGCCAACGGCATTGAACACCGCCCCCTTGCCGGCGTTGAAGCGCGGCGACTCCTCCAGCACCAGGATCGCCGCCTCGACCGCATCCAGCGCGGCGCCACCGCCCGCCAATACCGCATTGCCGGCATCCAGTGCGCGGTTCAGCGTCGCATGCACCTCGCGCCGGTCCTCCTCGCTGAGCGCGTCCTTCGGCACGAACCCGGCGCCGCCGTGGATGACCAGGGCGGTCCTGGCGGTCGTCGCCTCCTCGGCCTGGACGTTCATCGCGATCACCATGGATGAGAGCAGGGACAACGTGACGAGCATACGGCGCATTGCAACCTCCGGTACCGGCGTGATCCACACGCCCCCGAGCATACCGCCAACCGCCGCGGGCCCGCCGCCGGCGCGGTCCCGGACCGCAGCGCCCACGCATAACCCGCCGTTATGCGTGGGCGGTGCCTTTTCATTGGTGCCGGCGGCGACCGCTACCTAAGGTGAATCGCACGCCCGCGGCATGCCCGACAGCGCCCTGCCGCGGCCTCTCCACACTCCGCACACGCGAATGGACACTTCCGCCAACGTCATGTCCGCCACCTCCTCCGAGGCCGCCACGTCGAGCTCCGCACACCCACCGGTCCAACACCCTCCGAACGGTTGGGGACCGCCCTATCTGCTCTATCTGGGCAATGCCCACGATGAGCTGGCGGCCAAGACCGCGCGCGGCCTGGCGCACTGGCGGCCGCAATGGTGCATCGGCCAGCACCGCCGGTCCGGATGCCGGACCACGGTGGGGCTTGCGGACATGGACTTCGCCCAGGCCCGCGCCAACGGCGCGAACACCATGATCGTCGGCGTCGCCAACGCCGGCGGGCTGATGGACGCGGACACCGTCGACGACATCGTCGCCGCGCTGGACAACGGCATGCACGTCGCTTCCGGGCTGCACCAGCGCCTGTCCAGCTGCGCGCCGATCGTCGCCGCCGCGAACCGCAATGGCCTGCAGTTGTTCGATGCGCGCCATCCCCCGCTGCTGCAGGTGGGCAGCGGCCGTCCCCGCGCCGGGCGTCGCTTGCTGACCGTGGGCAGCGACTGCTCGGTCGGCAAGATGTACGCGACCCTCGCCCTGGAGCAGGAGTTCCGTCGTCGCGGCCTGGCCGCCGATTTCCGCGCCACCGGCCAGACCGGCATCTTCATCGCCGGCGGCGGTGTCCCCATCGACGCGGTGGTCGCCGATTTCATCTCCGGCGCCGCCGAGTGGATCTCGCCACCGCGCGAGGACGACGGCTGGGACCTGATCGAAGGCCAGGGCTCGTTGTTCCATCCCTCCTATGCCGGCGTCTCGCTCGGCCTGCTGCACGGCAGCCAGCCCGACGCCCTGGTGCTGTGCCACGAGCCCAACCGCGCGCACATGCGCGGACTGCCGGGGCAGCCGTTGCCGGACCTGCGCGCCTGCCTGGAGGCCAATCTGGCGGCCGCACGCCTGACCAACCCCGCCGTGCAGGTCGTCGGCGTCGCCCTCAACACGTCGCGACTCGGCGCCGACGACGCCCGCGACGTGTGCCGGGCGATCGAAGTCGCCTTCGACCTGCCATGCCAGGATCCCGTCTCGATGGGCGTTTCCCGCATCGTCGACCGGGTGCAGTCATGCTTCGGCGACTGAGCGCCGCGCATCGCAGCCGGCCGCTGGCGGCACCGTTCCGGATCTCCCGCGGGGTCAAGACCTCGGCCGAGGTGATCGAGGTGCGACTGCACGACGGCGATGGCTGCGGACGTGGCGAATCGGTGCCCTACGCGCGCTACGGCGAAACCATCGACTCGGTGCTCGAACAGATCGAACGGGCCAGGCCGCAACTCGAGGCCGGCGCCGACCGTGGACAGCTGCGCGCCCTGCTGCCCCCCGGCGCCGCCCGCAATGCGCTCGACGCGGCGCTGTGGGACCTGGAGGCCGGACGCGGTGGCGGCAACGCGATCGAGCCGCCGCGCGATCTGGTCACCGCGATCACGGTCGGCATCGACAGCCCCGCGAGGATGCGCGCCGCCGCCGAGGCGGTCGCCCACGCGCCGTTGATCAAGGTCAAGGTCGACGCCACCGCGCCCGATGCGCAGATCGCCGCGGTCCGCGCCGGGGCGCCGGACGCGCGACTGATCGTCGACCCCAACGAGAGCTGGGACTACAAGCTGCTGTGCCGGATGCAGCCGCTGCTCGAACGGGCCGACGTCGCCCTGCTCGAACAGCCCTTGCCGGCCGACATGGACTACGTGCTGGAGGGCTTCTCGCCATCGCGCCCGATCTGCGCGGACGAGTCCTGCCACGTCGCCGCCGACCTGCCGCGGCTCGCCACGCGCTACCAGGCGGTCAACATCAAGCTCGACAAGACAGGCGGTCTGACCGAGGCGCTGGAGCTGCTCGATGCCGCCCGCGCGGCCGGCTTCCAGATCATGGTCGGCTGCATGGTGTGCTCCTCGCTCGGCATCGCACCGGCGCTGCGACTGGCGCCGCGCGCCGACTTCATCGACCTCGACGGCCCCTGGTGGCTGCGCGAGGACGATCCCGACGGCGCGCGCTTCCAGCACGGCCTCCTGCTGCCTCCGTCGCCCGGCTTCTGGGGATAGCCGTCTCCGCCCTCTCCCAATGGATTCCCGCTCTTGACCCATCGCACCCGTCCCCACCGCACGCTCCGTCGTTCCCTGCAGGCCGGCTGCCTCCTGATCGCGTTGAGCGCATGCGCCACCACCGCTCCCGCGCGACGGAGCGTCGACCTGCTGATCGTCGGCGGCACGGTGTACGACGGTGAGAGCGTCGAACCGCAACGGCTCGATGTGGCGATCCGCGGCGAACGGATCGTCGCGGTCGGACCGGCGCTGGAACGGCGCTACCGCGCCACCCGCAGGATCGATGCGGACGGACAGGTGGTCGCGCCGGGCTTCATCGACGCGCATGCGCACCCGGCGACCTACGTGCGCGCCGACGATCCCGACGCACGGCGCAACGCACCGTGGCTGCGCCAGGGCGTGACGACCCTGATGATCGGCGTGGACGGTGGCGGCAGCCCGGACGTGCAGGCCGAGCGCGAATGGTTCGCCCGCCACGGCGTCGGCACCAACCTCGCCCCCTATGTCGGCTTCGGCCCGGTGCGGCGGACGGTGCTCGGCGAGGCCGATCGCGCACCCGATGCCGCCGAGCTGGAGGCGATGCGCGCCCTGGTGGACAAGGCCATGTGCGAGGGCGCCTTCGGTTTCTCGACCGGACTGTTCTACTCGCCGCAGAGCTTCTCCCGCACCGCGGAGGTCGTCGCGCTCGCGCGCGAGGCGGGCCGCCACGGCGGCATCTACGACACCCACCAGCGCGACGAATCCTCGTATTCGCTGGGCCTGCTCGACTCCACCCGCGAGGCGATCGAGATCGGGCGCCGCGCCGGGCTGCCCGTGCACATCGCCCACATCAAGGCGCTGGGCGTGGACGTCCACGGCGAGGCCGCCGAGCTGGTCTCGATCGTCGAGTCCGCGCGCGCCGAGGGCATCCGGGTCACTGCCGACCAGTACCCCTGGCTGGCCTCGGGCACCAATCTGAAATCGGCGCTGCTGCCGCGCTGGGCCCTCGACGGCGGCCGTCCGGCGATGCTCGCGCGCCTGCGCGACCCGGCCCTGAGGGCGAGGATCGTCGCGGAGATGGCGGACAACCTGCGTCGTCGCGGCGGTGCCGGCTCGCTGCTGCTGACCGCCGCCGGGCACCCGTGGACGGGCCAGCGGCTGGACGCGGTCGCGCGCGGCTGGGGCATCGATCCGATCGCGGCGGCGCTGCGTATCGTCGAAGGCGACGAGCGCCCGCCGGGCGTGCGCTCCGCCGGATCGGTGGCCTCGTTCAACATGGACGAGGACGACATCCGCCTGCTGATGCGACAGCCCTGGGTGATCACCAGTTCCGACGGATCCGACGGCCATCCGCGCCAGTACGCGACGTTCCCGAAGAAGTACGACACCTACGTCAGACAACAGAAGGTGCTCACCCTGGGCGAGTTCATCCACCGCTCGACCGGATTGAGCGCGCGGACGCTGGGACTGGAACAACGCGGCGTGCTGCGCCCGGGCCATTTCGCCGACGTGGTGGTGTTCGACCCGGACACCTACGCACCGCGCGCCGACTACCTGCGCCCGCGGGAACCGTCGCGCGGCGTGGTCCATCTGCTGGTCAACGGCCAGCCCGCGATCGCCGACGGCGAGCTCGGCGATGTCCTCGCCGGCCGCCTGCTCGCCCACACATCGACCGCGGGCGGTTGCCGGTGACGGCGCTGGCAGGCACCCGCCGGCGCGCTCCGCGCACGCTCCGCAACGGGAGGCCCGATGCTTGAACTGGACGCGACCCAGACCCTGGCACTGGCGGGGCTGAGCCTGTTCGTCGGCCACGCCCTGTGCCGACGCATCCCGGTGCTGGCGCACTACAACATCCCGGCCCCGGTGGTCGGCGGCCTGCTGCTGGCACTGGCCTCGCTGTTCGCCCACGGCATGGATGTCACCCTGTTCTCGCTCGACACCAGCCTGCAGACGCCGCTGATGGTGGCGTTCTTCACCGCGATCGGCACCCATGCCAGCCTGTCGCTGCTGCGCGTCAGCGGGCGGCAGGTGATGATCTTCCTCGCGCTGGCGGGCGCATTCACCGTGATCCAGAACCTGACCGGCATCGCCATCGCCAGCCTGTTCGGATTGTCGCCGCTGTTCGGCGTGCTGGCCGGCTCGACCACGATGGCCGGCGGGCCGGCCACCGGGCTGGCGTTCGCGCCGCTGTTCCAGGAGGCGGGCGTGGCCGGCGCGCAGTCGGTCGCGATCACCGCGGCAATGGCCGGGATCATCTGCGGCGGCCTGCTCGGCGGGCCGGTGGCGACCCTGCTGATGCGTCGCCACGGCCTGCATGCGCCGGGAGGCGATGGGTCCGGTGCGACCGGCACGCCGGCGAGCGCCCCGTCGCACGACACCGCCGTCGGGGCCGCGTCCGCGCAGATGCGCGAAGCGCATGCGCTGCGCAGCGTCGTGTGGATTCTGCTGGCGATGTGGCTGGGCGCGTGGATCAGCAAGGGCTTCGGCGCGATCGGACTGACCCTGCCGGCCTATGTCGGCGCGATGCTGGTCGGCGCGCTGATGCGCAATGTCGACGACCGCACCGGATGGCTGAAGCTGTCGGCGCCGACGATCGAGGTGATCGGCAACGTCTGCCTGGCGATGTTCCTGGCCCTGGCGCTGATGAACCTCAAACTGTGGGAGCTGGCCGGGCTGGCCCTGCCGTTGCTGGCGATCCTCGTCGCCCAGGCGCTGCTGGTGGCCTTGTTCGCGGCCGGTCTGGTCTACCGGGTGATGGGGCGCGACTATGACGCGGCGGTGATGGGCGGCGGCTTCGTCGGCTTCATGCTCGGCACCACCGCCAACGCGATGGCGGTGATGCAGACCCTGGTGCAGCGCTACGGCATGGCACCACGCGCCTTCCTGGTCGCGCCGCTGGTCGGCGCGTTCTTCATCGATTTCGCCAACGCGCTGGTGATCACCGGCTTCCTGAATTTCTGGAAGCCATGACCGATGGAGGTTCCGGCCGCCCCGGCGAAGACCCGATAATCCCCGCTCGACGACGTATCCACAGTGCGACCGGGACCGACATGCGCCTGCGCCACATCGAGATATTCCAGGCAACGCTGCAGGCGGGAACGCTGACCGGGGCGGCCCGGATACTCAACATCACCCAGCCGGCCGCGACCAAGCTGCTGCAGCACGCGGAACTGCAACTGGGCTTCAAACTGTTCAACCGCGTGCGCGGACGCTTGCGGATCACCCGCGAGGGACGCCTGTTGCAGGATCGGGTCGAACGCGTGTTCGACGAGCTGCGCGAACTCGAGCGCCTGTGCGGCAGCATCCGCCAGTCCGGACACCACCCGCTGAGGGTGGTCAGCATCCCGACCCTGGCCACCCGCCTGGTCCCGGCCGCAATCACCCGGATCCGCCAGGAATTCGCCGACGCCTCGATCGAGCTGGTCACCGAACACTCGCGCGAGATGCTCCGGTCGCTGCTGGTGCGCGAAAGCGACATCGGCCTGACCCTGCAGGAGATCCACCACCCGGGCATCCACCAGGAACCGCTGTGCAGCGCGCCGGTGAGGGTCATCGCGCCGGCCGGCTGGTGGGACGACACCGGCGCCCCGATCCCTGTCGACGCGCTGGCCGGGCGCCCGATGATCGGCATCGCCGCCAACGACGGCCTGGGGCGGATGCTGCGAACCCACATCGAGCACATCGATCCCGCGCCCGAAGTCTCGATCTGGGTACAGACCTACCAGTTGGCCCGCTCGCTGGTCGCCGACGGCCATGGCATGGCCCTGGTCGATCCGTTCACGGCGATGGATGCCGACACCGACGGCATCCAGGCCCGGATCCTGGAGCCGCGCCTGGACGTGCCGCTGTATGCCACCTGCCGCGAGGGCGAGAGCCTGAGCACGATCCAGAAGCGGTTCCTGAAGCTGGTCAAGACGCGACTGCTCGACGAACTGATCGGGTAAAGCCCTGCCCGCCGACACCAACGCGACGGGTGTCCGACGCATCCGCGCAGCTCCCTTCCCAGCCTGCGTCCATGGATAACCTCAAGTTATCCCCGCGCCGTGCCTTTTCATTGGTTGACGTCGAACCCGCTGGCTAAGGTGCATTGAAAGGCCCGTTTCACGTCGCTGCAATACACGCCCACCGAAAACGCGGCCTTTGGACCAGGGGCGCCTTTGCGTCGGCGCGGCAGGGACCCGCGCCCGGGCAATGGCGATCGACCGCGGAGGGCGGGGCCGGACGACGACAGCGGACACGGATACCAGGCGCCCACGCACCACGATCGGACAACCCCGCGAACACGCGACATCAACCGCATCACCGGAGAGAGAAAGTGCGCGCCAAGAAAATGTCAGCCAGCTCGGCCCCACACCCTTCCCGCCCGTTCGCGGACCATCCGCAGCGACACGCCCCGGTTCGCAGGCACAGGCTGGTGCATGCCTGCGCGTCGGTACTGGCGGTCTGGGCATGCGCCGGCGGCGCGCTCGCTCAGGAATCCACTGCAGAGGCGCAGGCGCCAGCCGAGCCCGCCGCACAGGCGTCCGCCACCGACCTGGACCAGGTCACGGTGACCGCGTCGCGGGTGATGCGTGGCGGCTTCAGCGCCCCCACCCCGACCACCAGCATCACCACCGACGAGATCAATGCCACCGCGGCCACCAACGTCGCCGAGGTCGTCAACCAGATGCCGTCGGTGCGCCCGTCGCTGACTCCGGTCAGCACCACCAACAATTCGCAGTACGCCGGCGGCTACTACCTCGACCTGCGCGGCCTTGGCTTCAACCGCACCCTGGTCCTGGTCGACGGCAAGCGCGTGGTGCCGACCCAGATCCAGGGGCCGGTCGACATCAACTCGGTGCCGCAGGCGCTGATCAGCAGCGTCGACATCGTCACCGGCGGCGCCTCCGCGGCCTGGGGCTCGGACGCGGTCGCGGGCGTGGTCAATTTCCGTTTCGATCGCGGCCTGGAAGGCTTCAAGGGCCTGCTCCAGGCCGGCACCACCCGCCACGGCGATCGCGACAACAACCTCGGCTCGATCGCCTTCGGCCACGCCTTCGCCGACGGTCGCGGCCACCTGCTGCTGGCCGCCGAGAGCGCCAGCAGCGACGGCATCGAACGGCTCGACAGCCGCGACTGGGGCGCGGCCGGCTGGGGCAAGATCGCCAATCCGGCCTACACCCCCGACAACGACGAGCCGCGTCTGTTGCTGGTGCGCAACACCCGCGACGCCAACAGGTCCTACGGCGGCGTCATCAACAGCGGCCCGCTCAAGGGCATCCAGTTCGATGCCGACGGCAACCCGATCCCGTTCGAGTACGGCGACCTGGTCACCAAGTCGAGCATGGTCGGCGGCGACGGCGCCGACGGTTCGGCGGCGTTCGTGCTGGAGGCGCCGCTGGAGCGCCAGAGCACCTACGGGCGCGTTTCCTATGAGTTCTCGCCGGCGATCACCGGCTTCGTCGAGGCGTCCTGGGCCAAATCCAAGACCCGCTACGACAGCCTGACCCGCAACGACTCCAGCCTGACGATCAAGCGCGACAACGCCTTCCTTCCCGACAGCATCGCCCAGTCGATGGACGATCTGGGCCTGACCAGCTTCACCATGGGCCGCTACAACCGCGACTACGCCCGCGCCTTCAACGACAAATCGAGCGAAACCGCGCGCTTCGTCGCCGGCCTGGAGGGCTATCTCGACAACTACTGGAGCTGGGACGCCTACGTCACCCACGGCGAGAGCGAGACCAACCTGCATTCGTCGAAGAAGCGCATCACCTCCACCTTCGAGTACGCGCTGGACTCGATCATCGACCCGGTCACCGGCGCCGCCGTCTGCCGCGACGCCGCCGCCCGCGCCGAAGGTTGCCAGCCGATCAACCTGTTCGGCGAGGGCGCGCCTTCGCAGCAAGCGCGCGACTACGTCCTTGGTACCTCGCACACGATGTCGAGGATCACCCAGGATGCGGCCAGCGCCACCCTGCGCGGCGAGCCCTTCGAGACCTGGGCCGGCCCGGTGTCGATGGCGACCGGCCTGGAATGGCGCCGCGAGAAGGCGGTGGTCACCTCCGATCCGCTGTCGATGGCGGGCGCGTTCAACACCGGCAACACCGTGCCCTGGAGCGGCTCGGTGACGGTGAAGGAAGCCTTCGGCGAACTGGTCGTTCCGCTGGCCGTCGACACCGCCTGGGCGGATTCGCTCGACCTCAACCTCGCCGCGCGCATGACCGACTACAGCACCTCGGGCACGGTCGTGTCCTGGAAGCTCGGCAGCTCCTGGCAGGTCAACGACCTGATCCGGTTCCGCGCCACCCAGTCGCGCGACATCCGCGCGCCGTCGCTGGCCGAGCTGTTCGGCGGTTCGACCACGGCGATCTTCAACGTGTTCGACCCGGAGCTGGGCAGCACCTACTCGGTGCAGTCGATCACCTCTGGAAACGCCGAGCTCGAGCCCGAGGAGGCGGACACCACCACCGCCGGCATCGTGCTCAATCCGCTGCCCGACCTGGTGATGTCGCTGGACTATTACCGGATCGACGTCGACAAGGCGATCACCACCTTCCAGGCCCGCTCGATCGTCGAACGCTGCTACGACGGCCAGACCGCGGTCTGCGACCTGATCGTGCGCGATCCGGTCAGCGGCGAGATCGACCACGTCAACGTTTCCCCGCAGAACCTGCAGACGATGCGGGTCAGCGGCGCCGACTTCGAGCTGTCCTACAGCCGGCCGGTCGGCAACGGACAACTGGGCCTGCGCAGCCTGTTGTCCTACGTCGACACCCTGCGCCTGGACGACGGCCAGAACGTGATCGACATGGCCGGCAGCACCGACCAGCCGACCATCGCCAGCATCGGCGGGTCGCCGCGCTGGCGCGGCAACCTGTACGCCAACTACCGCATCGGCGACCTCGCCTTCAATGCCGGCGTGCGCCACGTCGGCGGCGGGCGGATCAAGAACGAGTACACCGCCAAGGACATGAACATCCTCACCCATTCCGGGCGCACCTACTTCGACCTCGGCGGCTCCTACGACTTCCACACCGGCGCCAACGGCAACATCAGCCTGTTCGCATCGGTCCGCAACGTGTTCGACAAGGACCCGCCGATCACCGGTACCGGCGGCTTCCCCACCGTGCGCTCGCTCTACGACGTGATCGGCCGCACCTACAATGTCGGCGTCAGGTTCGATTTCTGAGCATCGGACGCCCGTCACCCGGACGGACCGCGCGGTCCGTCCGGGCCTGCTGGAGGTTGGAGTCATGAAGCGCGTCGCTGTTGTGTTGCTGGCCGCCGCCTGCGCGCCGGTCTGGGCATCGGAGGCCGGCAAACCGTCCTTGCAATCGCTGGTCGCCGGCACCAGCGAAGCGGGCGCGCCGGGCTGCGCGGTCGGACTGTTCCGGGACGGCCAGGCCGATCGGATGGCCTTCGCCGGACTCGCCGATGTCGACGCCGGCCGGCCGATCGACGGCGACACCCTGTTCTACGCGGCGTCGGTGTCGAAGCAGTTCACCGCGCTGGCGGTCGCGCAACTGGTGGCCGACGGCAAGCTGTCGCTGGACGACGACGTCCGCGAGTTCATCCCGGAGCTGCCGCGGTACAGCGCTCCGGTCACCCTGTCGATGCTGCTGCACCACACCTCAGGCGTCCGCGACTTCCTGTCGCTGATCCGCATGGCCGGACTGGGCAGCGCCTCCGGCAACACCCGCGAGACGGCGCTGGAACTGCTGTACCGCCAGCAGACCACCAACTTCGCTCCAGGCACGCAGTACCTGTACTCCAACGGCGGCTACCTGCTGCTGGCCGAAGTGGTCGCGCGGGTCAGCGGCGAGTCCTTCCCCGACTATCTCAAGCGCCACGTGCTCGATCCGCTGGGCATGCGGCGAAGCCACATCCTGCAGGGCGACGCCGAGGGCGGCAACGTTGCCCATGGCTACATCGACCAGGCGGGGGCGTTCGTCGTCCGCGACACCTACCCGCGCTTCGGCGGGTCCGGCGGCTTGATGACCTCGATCAACGACCTCGCCCGCTACCAGGCCGATCTCGCCAGCGGGCATGTCGTCTGGACCGCCGAGATCCGCCGCATCCTGCTGAAGCCCGGCACCCTGCTCGACGGCAGCGTCGCCCTGCATCCGAAGCAGCAGCTGGCCTATGCCGGCGGTCTGCTGGTCGGAGAACGCGGCGGCCAGCGGGTGATCCAGCACGGCGGATCCGCCGAAGCCTTCCGCAGCGCCTTCGCCCGCCTGCCCGACGCCGGCATCGGCGTCGCGGTGCTGTGCAACCGCGGCGACCGCAACGCCCAGGCCCTGGGCGAACAGGCGCTCGCCCTGTACGGGGTGGCGCTTGGAAACACGGAGTCGGCCGCGGACGCCACAACGATCCATCCCGGCCGCTATCGCGCGGACGAGCTTGGGGCTTCCTACGAGGTCGGCTTCGAGGGCGAACGCCTGATCCTGCGCATCCACTCCGACCATGCCGGGACGGCGCCGGTGACGATGGCGTTCGAGCGCGAGGAGGACGGCCGCTACGTCGGCGAGAGCTTCTCGATCTCGCCGGCGCCGGACGGCCGCGGCCTGACGCTGGGCTCGAGCCGCGCCTACGGCATCCTCGCCCGCCCGGTCGCGCCCTGAGCGCCGCGCCTACTGCTGCCGCAACGCCTCGATCGGATCCAACTGCGAGGCCTTGCGCGCCGGGTAGTAGCCGAAGAACAGGCCGGTGCAGATCGAGAAGCCGGCCGCCAGCCCGATCACCTGGCCGTTGAGCGCCACCGGCAACGAACCGATACGGCCGACCACCAGCGCCCCGACCACGCCGATCGCGATGCCGAGCACGCCGCCGATCAGCGAGATCAGCATCGCCTCGGCGAGGAACTGCCGGCGCACGTCGGAGGGGCCGGCACCGACCGCCATGCGCAGGCCGATCTCGCGGATCCGCTCGGTCACCGACACCAGCATGATGTTCATGATGCCGATGCCGCCGACCACCAGCGAGATCGTCGCCACCGCGCCCAGCAGCAACGACATCAGCCGTGTGGTCGCGGTACGGGTCTCGATGATCTCGGCGATGTTGCGGACCCGGAAGTCGTCCTCGGCACCGGGCTGGATGCGATGGCGCTGGCGCAACAGCGCCTCGACCTCGCCCTGCACGTAGGACAGGTCGTCGGCGTCGTCGACCCCGAGCGCGATCTGCTGGACCGCGCCCGGCGGCAGCGCCATCGCGCCCATCAGCCGCCGGCGCGCGGTCTCCAGCGGCACCAGCAGGATGTCGTCCTGATCCTGACCCCACCCCCCCTGCCCCTTGGGCTTGAGCGTGGCGATCACGGTGAACGGCACCCGGCCGACGCGCAGGGTCTGACCGATCGGGTCGCTGTCGCCGAACAGCTCGCGGCGCAGGGTTTCGCCGATGATCACCGACTTGGCCGCGCTGGAATAGTCGCGCGCTTCGAACGCGGCGCCGCTGGCGATCTCCCAGCTCTCGATCGAGAAGAAGTCCGGCTGCACGCCCTGCCACTGGGTCGACCAGTTGTTCTCGGCGAACACGACCTGGGTACCGCCGCGCAGCGACGCGGCGACGTACTCGACCTCGGGAATGTCGCGGCGGATCGCGTCGGCATCGCCCTCGTTGATGGTGAAGAAGCTGCTCGAACTCATCCGCACGCCCCCCATCGGCCGGCCCGCGCCGGGGCTGATGTCGAGGCGGTTCGAACCCAGCCCTGACACCAGCTTGTCGATCTCGGCCTGGGTGCCCTGGCCGACCGAGACCATCACGATCACCGCGGCGATGCCGATGATCACGCCCAGCGAGGTCAGCGCGCTGCGCAGCCAGTTGCCGCGCAGGGCGAAGGCGGCGGTGCGCAGGACTTCGAGCAGGTTCATGCGTACATATCTCCAGATACCTCAGCCTCGGATGCCGTCCCTGGCGCGACACCCCTGTACTCCAACCACCGGCCCGGCCTTGCTCGGCTTCGCATCCTGCTTCGCGAGACAAGTCCGGGGCGCACCTCCATGTGCGCCCGCCGCTTGCGATGCAAGCAGCCCATGGCCGGGCGCTCATCACCGCAGCCGGTGCCGACGGGGCACGGCCTCACGCGATGATTCGCCCATCATGCATCTCCATCACCCGGTCGCAGTGCGCCGCGACCCCGGGGTCGTGGGTGATCAGGACCACCGTCTGGCCGTCGTCCTGCAGGCGCTTGAACAAGGCCAGGATCTCCTCGCCGGTACGGCTGTCGAGCGCGCCGGTGGGCTCGTCGGCCAGCAGGATCGAAGGCCGGTTGACCAGCGCGCGGGCGATCGCGACGCGTTGCTGCTGGCCGCCGGACAGCTCGCTGGGCCGGTGCCCGGCACGCTCGGCCAGGCCGACCGCGGCCAGCGCTTCCCGCGCACGCTGCAGGCGCTGCGGACGCGGGATGCCGGCATAGCCCATCGGCATCGCCACGTTCTCCAGCGCGCTCATCCGGCCCAGCAGGTTGAAGCCCTGGAACACGAAGCCGATCCGCTCCAGCCGCAGTTGCGCGCGTTGCTCGGCATCGAGGCTCGCGACATCGGTGCCACCGCACAGGTACTGGCCGCTGCTGGGCGTATCCAGGCAACCGATCAGGTTCATCAGGGTCGACTTGCCCGAGCCCGACGGCCCCATGATCGACACCAGTTCGCCGGCGCCGATGCGCATGTCGACATCGCGCAGCGCGATCACCTCGGCCGGGGTGCCGGCCGCGTAGACCTTGCCCAGGCCGATGGTCTGGATCACGGCCGGCGCATCCTCCCGGGTATCCGCCACCGCATTCATTGGGCGCCGCGCTCGCGGCCGGTGACCACCGCATCGCCGTCGGCGATGTCGCCGGACACCTCGGTCCAGCTGCCGTCGCTGGCGCCGACGCGCACCGTCACCGCTTCGATCCGGCCGTCGCGCAACCGGTACAACGGCGCTCGGCGCGCGCCGACCAGGGCCGTCAGCTCGGCATCCCACCGCGCCCGCTGACCCGCGTCGAGCGATGCGCGGAACGCCTCGAACTGCTGGTTGAAGCGCTCGACCATGCG
>NZ_VICD02000063.1 GCF_006546735.2 Marilutibacter maris
GCCGAGGCGGGCGGGGCGCGCGGCCCCGGGCGGGCGCACCGCTCCGTCACCGTGCACCGGGACGGAGCGCAGCGGGCCGGCGAGGACTGGTTGGCCGAGGAGGTGCCGGTCGAACTGCGCTACAACGGCGAGGCGTTCGCGGTGATGATGGCGACCCCCGCCGACCTGGAGGACTTCGCCTGCGGATTCTCGCTGAGCGAGGGGCTGGTCGCCGGCATCGGCGACATCCGCGGGGTCCGGGTGCATGCGCGGCTGGAAGGCCATGTGCTCGATATCGACGCGCCGTCCGCGGTGCCGTCGCGGCATGGCGATGCGCGCCTGTTGCCGGGGCGCAGCGGCTGCGGTCTGTGCGGCAGCCGGCATCTGGAGGACGTGCTGCGCCCGATCGCGCCGGTGGTGGACGGGCCGCGGGTCGGGACGGACGCGCTGGAGCGGGCCCAGGCCGCGTTGGCCGGGCGCCAGCCGCTCAACGCCGTCACCGGTGCGATGCATGCCGCCGCCTGGGCGACCCCGACCGGCGAGGTCGTGCTGGTGCGCGAGGATGTCGGCCGCCACAACGCCCTGGACAAGCTGCTGGGCGCGCTCGTCCGCGACGGCGTCGGCCTGGGGGACGGCTTCGTGCTGGTGACCAGCCGCGCCAGCTACGAGATGGTGACCAAGACCGCCCGGCTCGGGGTCGGTCTGCTGGCGGCGATCTCCGCACCGACCGCGCTGGCGGTCGACCTGGCCCGTGCCAGCCGCCTGACCCTGGCCGGCTTCGTGCGGCCGGGGCGCTGCGTGGTCTACAGCCACCCGCAGCGGTTGGCCGGAGCAGGCGCGCGCGATTGAGCGCCGGGCGGCCTGTCCGCGCGCTTGTGAGGGACGGCGGCAGCCAGTAGCCTGCGCCGATGAATCAGTCGTCAGACCCGTCGCAAAGCCCGTCCGAAAACCCGCCTCGTCCCGTTGTGCGGCTGTTGATCCACGGCGCGTCCGGGCGCATGGGCCAGGCGCTGCTGCGGCTGGCGGGGGAGCGCGAGGACATCGCCGTGGTTGCGGCGGTTGCGCGTTCGACCCCGGCCCAGCGGGTGGTCGACGGAGTGCCGCACTTCTCCGCCGCCGAGCTGGCGTCGGTCCCGGAGTTCGACGTCGCGATCGATTTCAGTCTGCCGCAGGGGATGGCGCCGCTGCTGGCGCTGTGCGAGGCGCGCGGCTGCGGCCTGGTCTCCGGCACCACCGGACTGGAGCCGGAGCAGCATGCGGCGCTGGACGCGACGGCGGCTCGCATCCCGGTGTTGTGGGCATCCAACTTCAGCCTCGGCGTCGCGGTGCTGGACGATCTGGTCCGACGCGCGGCGGCGGCGCTGCCGGGCTGGGACTGCGACATCGTCGAATCCCATCACGTGCACAAGAAGGACGCGCCATCCGGCACCGCGCTGACCCTGGGCGAAGCCGCGCGGGCGGGTGGGGCCGAGCCGCGCTACGCGGCGCTGCGGGCCGGCGACATCGTCGGCGAACACATGGTCCAGTTCACCGGCCTGGGCGAGCGCATCGAGCTGGCGCATCGCGCAACCAGCCGCGACATCTTCGCCCGCGGCGCGCTGCATGTGGCCGCGCGCCTGCGCGACCGCCCGGCCGGACGCTACCGGGTCGCCGATCTGCTGAGCTGAACGCGTCCCCCGGGGCGTGTCATCCGAATGTCATCGAAGGCTGGCGCCGAGGCCTCCGGCCCGCTAGAATTCCCGCTCGCCTGAACCCCCCGAACCGGACCGGCCTCGCACCGCGTCCGCGCTTTTGTGCAGCCGGCTTTCTGCGGTGGCGCAAGGCCGGGCCCGGTCAGCACCCATCTGCATCCAAGGCGACCCCCGTGAACCAACCCGCACTCCTCGCGCTCGAAGACGGCACCCTCTTCGAGGGCGTTTCCGTAGGCGCGCCCGGCCTTTCGGTCGGCGAAGTGGTATTCAACACCGCGATCACCGGCTATCAGGAAATCCTGACCGATCCGTCCTACGCGCGTCAGCTGGTGACCCTGACCTATCCCCACATCGGCAATACCGGTTGCACCGACCAGGACGACGAGGCGCGCCGGGTCTGGGCCGCCGGGCTGATCGTGCGCGACGTGCCGCGTCGTCCGAGCAACTGGCGCAGCCAGGTGGCGCTGCCCGAGTGGCTGGCCGCGCGCGGGATCGTCGGCATTGCCGGGATCGACACCCGCAAGCTGACCCGGCTGCTGCGCGACACCGGCGCGCAGGGCGGGGCTTTGGTCGCCGGCGACGGGATCGACGCCGACAAGGCGGTCGAGGCCGCGCGCAAGTTTCCCGGCCTGAAGGGCATGGACCTGGCGAAGGAAGTCACCACCGCCGAGCGCTACAGCTGGCGCGATGGCCAGCTCGACCTGGACCGCAACGCCTTCGTCAGCGCCGAACCGCGCTTCAAGGTCGTCGCCTACGACTTCGGGGTCAAGCACAACATCCTGCGCATGCTGGCCGAGCGTGGCTGCGAGCTGACCGTGGTGCCGGCGACGACGCCGGCCGCGGAGGTGATGGCGCTCAAGCCCGACGGCGTGTTCCTGTCCAACGGCCCTGGCGACCCGGAGCCCTGCGACTACGCGATCGCCGCGATCCGCGAATTCGTCGCCGCCCGCATGCCGGTGTTCGGCATCTGCCTGGGCCACCAACTGCTCGGCCTGGCCGCCGGCGCGCGCACGATGAAGATGAAGTTCGGCCACCATGGCGCCAACCATCCGGTGCAGGACGTCGGCGCTGGCGACGAGGGGCGCGGCCGGGTGATGATCACCTCGCAGAACCACGGTTTCGCGATCGACGAGAGCAGCCTGCCGGCCAACGTGCGGGTGACCCACCGTTCGCTGTTCGACGGCTCCAACCAGGGCATCGAGTTGATCGATGCCCCCGCGTTCAGCTTCCAGGGCCACCCCGAGGCCAGCCCCGGACCGCACGACGTGGCGCCGTTGTTCGATCGCTTCGTGGCGATGATGGCGGCCGCCGGGGCGCGCGCATGAGGGCCCGCGCGGGTTGGCTGATCTGCATCCTGTGCGCCGGTTTCAGCGGCGCCGCGATGGCGGACGAGGTCAAGCAGGAGGCGATCGACGAGATGACCGATGCCGCCGTCCAGCTGTTCCCGATGGGCCGGGTGTTCGAGATGTTCGCGACCGAGGACCCGCTGTGGCCGCTGCAGGAAAAGCCCGATGCCATCACCGCGGAGCAGCTTTCCTGCGTACGCGAGGAGCTGTCGCAGCCGGGTTACTGGCGCGCGAAGCGGGAAGAGGTGGTCGAGTATGCCGAGGCCCATCCCGACCGCTTCGATGACGACCTGCGCCTGCTGCGGTCCGGTTCGGCGGAGCTGCTCGGCAAGTTGGTGATGGGCGGCGTGATGTCCGCCCAGTCGGGCGAGCCGGTCGACGAGAGCGAACTGTTGGCGGGCGTCAGCAACGACCAAGTCCTGTCGATGATGACCCTGGTCGGCGATCCCGACTATGCGGATCTGCGCCGCATGACCGGCCTGGGCGAATCGATGTCGCCGGACCAGTCCAAGGCCCAGATCGAGAAGTCCGGATACCAGAAGGGCTTCTCGCTTGCCGCCCGTCAGATGATCAAGGCCATGCGCTCCTGCGATGTGCCCCCCTCCGCATACCTGTGAAGTCGACTCATGCCCAAGCGCACTGATATCAAAACCATCCTGATCATCGGCGCCGGTCCCATCGTGATCGGCCAGGCCTGCGAGTTCGATTACTCCGGCGCGCAGGCGTGCAAGGCGCTGCGCGACGAGGGTTACCGGGTCGTGCTGGTCAACAGCAATCCGGCCACGATCATGACCGACCCGGAGATGGCCGACGCCGTCTACATCGAGCCGATCAACTGGCAGACGGTCGAGAAGATCATCGCCAAGGAGAAGCCCGACGCACTGCTGCCGACGATGGGCGGCCAGACCGCGCTCAACTGCGCGCTCGACCTGGCCGACAACGGCGTGCTGGACAAGCACGGCGTCGAGCTGATCGGCGCTTCGCGCGAGGCCATCCGCATGGCCGAGGACCGCGAGTTGTTCCGGGTGGCGATGGAGGAGATCGGCCTGGAGTGCCCGCGCGCGGCGGTCGCCAGGACCTTCGAGCAGGCGGTCGAGATCCAGGCCACGGTCGGCTATCCGACCATCATCCGTCCCAGCTTCACCCTCGGCGGCACCGGCGGCGGCATCGCCTACAACAAGGAGGAGTTCGAGGAGATCGCCAAGCGCGGCCTCGAGCTGTCGCCGACCAGCGAAGTGCTGATCGAGGAGTCGGTGCTGGGCTGGAAGGAGTTCGAGATGGAGGTGGTCCGCGACAAGGCGGACAACTGCATCATCGTCTGCTCGATCGAGAACTTCGACGCGATGGGCGTGCACACCGGCGACTCGATCACCGTCGCCCCGGCGCAGACCCTGACCGACAAGGAATACCAGCGCCTTCGCGACGCCTCGATCGCGGTGCTGCGCAAGATCGGCGTCGACACCGGCGGCTCGAACGTCCAGTTCGGCATCAACGCCAGCAACGGCCGGGTCGTGGTGATCGAGATGAACCCGCGGGTGTCGCGCTCCTCGGCGCTGGCATCGAAGGCGACCGGTTTCCCGATCGCCAAGGTCGCCGCCAAGCTCGCCGTCGGCTACACCCTGGACGAGCTGCGCAACGAGATCACCGGCGGCGCGACTCCGGCCTCGTTCGAGCCGACCATCGACTACGTGGTCACCAAGATTCCGCGCTTCGCGTTCGAGAAGTTCCCCCAGGCCGAGGCCCGCCTGACCACCCAGATGAAGTCGGTCGGCGAAGTGATGGCGATGGGCCGGACCTTCCAGGAGTCGCTGCAGAAGGCGCTGCGTGGCCTGGAGACCGGCAAGGTCGGTCTCGATCCGACCGGGCTGGACCTGGCCAGCGAGGCCGACCTGGCGACCCTGCGCCGCGAGGTCAAGGAGCCGGGTCCGGAGCGGATGTTCTACATCGGCGACGCCTTCCGCGCCGGCATGAGCGTGGAGGACGTGCACGCGCTGTCCTTCGTCGACCCGTGGTTCCTCGACCAGATCGAGGAGATCATCGCCGAGGAGAAGGCGGTCGCCGAGTCCGGTCTGGCCGCGCTCGACGAGAAGCGGATGCGCGCGCTCAAGCGGATGGGCTTCTCCGACGCCCGCCTGGCCGAGCTGACCGGCACCGACGAGGCCGCCGTGCGCACCCTGCGCCACGCCTTCGGCGTGCGCCCGGTCTACAAGCGGGTCGACTCCTGCGCCGCCGAGTTCGCCACCACCACCGCCTACATGTACTCGACCTACGAGGAAGAGTGCGAGGCGGCGCCGAGCGACCGCGACAAGATCATCGTGCTCGGCGGCGGTCCCAACCGCATCGGCCAGGGCATCGAGTTCGACTACTGCTGCGTGCATGCCGCGCTCGCCCTGCGCGAGGACGGCTACGAGACCATCATGGTCAACTGCAACCCGGAGACGGTGTCGACCGACTACGACACCTCCGACCGCCTGTACTTCGAGCCGCTGACGCTCGAGGACGTGCTGGAGATCGCCGAGCTGGAGAAGCCCAAGGGCGTGATCGTGCAGTACGGTGGACAGACCCCGCTGAAGCTGGCGCGGGCGCTGGAGGCGGCCGGGGTGCCGATCGTCGGCACCAGCCCGGACAGCATCGATCTGGCCGAGGACCGCGAGCGCTTCCAGAAGCTGGTCGAGGACCTGCAGCTGGCGCAGCCGCTCAACCGCACCGCCCGCAATCCCGAGGAGGCGCTGCTGCTGGCCTCGCAGATCGGCTACCCGCTGGTGGTGCGGCCCAGCTACGTGCTCGGCGGCCGGGCGATGGAGATCGTCTATTCCGACGCCGACCTGACCCGCTACATCCGTGACGCGGTCAAGGTCTCCAACGACTCGCCGGTGCTGCTCGACCGCTTCCTCGACAACGCGGTCGAGGTCGACGTCGACGTGATCGCCGACAAGGACGGCAACGTGCTGATCGGCGGCGTGATGGAGCACATCGAGGAGGCCGGCGTGCACTCGGGCGACTCCTCGTGCTCGCTGCCGCCGTACTCGTTGCCGGCCGCGGTGCAGGACAAGCTGCGCGAGCAGGTGCGGGCGCTGGCGAAGGCGCTGAACGTGGTCGGCCTGATGAACACCCAGTTCGCGGTGACCTTCGACGAGGACGGCGCCGACACGGTCTATCTGATCGAGGTCAACCCGCGCGCCTCGCGCACGGTGCCGTTCGTGTCCAAGGCGACCGGCCTGGCGCTGGCCAAGATCGCCGCCCGCTGCATGGTCGGCAGGACCCTGGCCGAGCAGGGTGCGACCGAGGAGGTCGTGCCGGAGTACTTCTCGGTCAAGGAGGCGATCTTCCCGTTCGCCAAGTTCCAGGGCGTGGACCCGATCCTCGGCCCGGAGATGCGCTCCACCGGCGAGGTGATGGGCGTCGGCCGCACCTTCGGCGCGGCGATGGCGCGTGCGCAGGAGGCCGGCGGCATCCGTGCATTGCCGACCGAGGGCAAGGTGTTCGTCTCCGTCCGCGATCCGGACAAGAAGCGGGTGGTGCCGGTCGCGCGCGACCTGATCGCGCGCGGCTACTCGCTGGTCGCGACCTCCGGCACCCACGCCTTCCTGGCCGAGAACGGCATCGACTGCGAGCGCGTGAACAAGGTGATCGAGGGCCGCCCGCACGTGGTCGACCTGATCAAGAACGGCGAGATCGCCTACATCGTGAATACCACCGAGGGCCGCCAGGCGATCAACGACTCGTTCTCGATCCGGCGCGAGGCCCTGCAGCAGCGGGTGACCTATTCGACGACGATCGCCGGCGCCCGTGCGTTGGTGAATTCGCTCGAGTACCGCGGCACCGGCCCGGTGTGGTCGTTGCAGGAGCTGCACGCGGAGGTCGCGTCCTCCTAGTGCTGGCACGGCAAGCCCTGCCAGGCGGCGCCGGCTGAACGGCGCCGTTCCGGCCGCGGCGCCGGACGGACCGGGGCGGGTTTCGACCCGCCCCGCATTCCTGCTAGCCTGTAGCGGCTTCTTTGAACGGCCGTGAGTGGGTGGTGGGACGCCTTGGCATGACGCCAATCGCATCCGCCGCCTTCTTTACTTTTGCGGCCACGAACGAAAGAAAGGACGTACCCATGAGAGCACCGATCACGGTGAAGGGCGCGCAGCGCCTGCGCGCGGAACTGGAAGAACTCAAGTCGGTCAAGCGGCCGGCGGTGATCAATGCGATCGCCGAAGCGCGCGCCCACGGCGACCTCAAGGAGAACGCCGAGTATCACGCCGCGCGCGAGCAGCAGGGCTTCATCGAGGGCCGGATCAAGCAGCTCGAGGCCGAGCTCTCGCACGCCCAGGTCATCGACGTGGCCGGGCTCAACGCCGGTTCGCGGATCGTGTTCGGCGCGACCGTCGAGCTGGCCGACGTCGAGACCGACGCCAGCACCACCTACCAGATCGTCGGCGACCTGGAGGCGGACATCAAACAGGGCTGGATCGCGATCTCCTCGCCGGTGGCGCGTGCGCTGATCGGCAAGCACGAGGGCGACAGCGTCACCATCGAGGCGCCGGGCGGCACCCGCGAGTACGAGATCGTCTCGGTCAGTTACACCGGCTGATGCGGGTCGGGCTGCTGCTGCCGGATCCGCAGCGTTTCGGCGGCCAGCGCCTGGGCGCGGATTGCGCCCGCGCGCTCGGACGCGCCGACGTCTCGCTCGATCCGCGTCCGCAGCGCGAGCGCGTGTTCGACGTGCTGCCGCGCGGCTGGCCGGTCGCCGCGGTCACCCGTCAGGCCGATGCCGGCGATGCCGCCGGCGCGACCTGGCTGCGCGCCGATCCGGCTCACGTGCAACCGGACATCAATGGCGCGCGCCTGCTGGCGCATGGCCAGGGCCTGGCGCTGGACGCCGACGACGTCGCCGCCTTCCTGCCGGCGTTGCGCCCGCTGTTCGGCGACTTCGGCAGCCCGATCGACGCGCCGACGCCGTCGCGCTGGTACCTGCGACTGGCGCCGGGCACTCCGGTGCCGACGTTCAGCACGCCCGAGGACGCGCTGGGCGACGAGTTGTTCGAGCACCTGCCGGGCGCGGCCGGCGACCGCGAGTCGAGACGCTGGCGGACCTTGCTCAGCGAGGCCCAGATCGTCCTGCACAACCATCCGCGCAATGCCCGGCGCGTCGCCGCCGGCCTGCCGGCGGTCAATTCGCTGTGGCTGTGGGGCGGCGGCGCGCTGCCCGATCACGTGCGCAGCGCGGCCGCGGCGATCCATTCCGACGACGACAGCCTGACCGCCTTCGCGACCCTGGCCGGGGTCCCGGCGCATCCCTTGCCGACGCTGGCGCCGGTCGCGGCGGGCGCCGGCCTGTTCGACCTGCGCGAGGCGCGCGACCTGGCCCGCCTGCAGCACGACTGGCTGCTGCCGCTGCTCGCCCAGCTGACCGATGGCAGGGTTTCCGAGCTGTGGCTCGACTGCGCCGACGGCCAGTGCTTCAAGCTCCGGCGCGGACAGCGTTGGCGGTTCTGGCGTCGCCCGCGCGAGCGGCTGGCCCAATGAGCCCGAGCCGTTCGACGAGGGCGTC
>NZ_VICD02000064.1 GCF_006546735.2 Marilutibacter maris
CACCGACGCCCTGGTCGCCCTCGCCGACGCCGCCTGCGGCCTGCGCGACTGGCAACCCGACTGGACGTTGCTCGTACAACGCCATCTCGACACCGCCGACGCCCTGCTCCCCGATGCCGCCGTCGCCGGGGCGGCCAAGGCCGCGCTCGAGCACGAGCTGGAGGGGTTG
The DNA here is from genome assembly GCF_006546735.2 of Marilutibacter maris. Taxonomy (GTDB): domain Bacteria; phylum Pseudomonadota; class Gammaproteobacteria; order Xanthomonadales; family Xanthomonadaceae; genus Marilutibacter; species Marilutibacter maris. Next base: position 170 of record NZ_VICD02000064.1, read on the forward strand.
CGCGAGCGCCTGGCCACGCTGGCCGCCGGGCACGGCGACGACAGCGACCGGGCCTGGGTCCATGGCCTCGGCGAAGTGCTGTCCTCGCACCTGCTGCACGCCGCGCTTGGCGGCGAGGACGCCGGCTGGGCCCGGCTGGACGCGCGCGAGGTGCTGTGCGTGCATCCGGGCGAACTCGGCGTCGCGGTCGACTGGGAAGCCTCCCGCGACCGGCTGGCGCGATGGCGGCAACGGCATCCGCAGGAACACGTCGTCGTCACCGGTTTCGTCGCCAGCGATGCGCAGGGCCGTCCGACCACGCTGGGGCGCAACGGCAGCGACCATTCCGGCGCGATCTTCGCGGTGCTGTTCGGGGCCGACGAACTGACCATATGGACCGATGTCGACGGCGTGCTGTCGGCCGACCCGCGACTGGTGCCGGACGCGGTCTGCCTGCCGATGCTGTCGTACGCGGAGGCCTGCGAACTGGCCTACTTCGGCGCCCGGGTGCTGCATCCGCAGACGATGGCGCCGGCGATCCGCCACGCGCTGCCGATCCGGATCCGCAATTCGCGGGCTCCGCAGGCGCCGGGCACCCTGATCAGCACCGTCTCGCGCGGACCCGACGGGCTGCACGGAACCCCGGTCAAGGGCCTGAGCCTGGCCGAGGACCTGGCCCTGCTGGAGCTGTCCGGAGCCGGCCTGATCGGCGTGCCCGGCACCGCCGAACGCATGTTCGCGGCGCTGCGCCAGGCCGGGGTCTCGGTGATCATGATCTCGCAGGGCTCCTCGGAACACTCGATCTGCTGCGTGGTGCGCCAGGCCCAGGCCGAGGCCGGGCGCGCGGCGGTGGTCGAGGCCTTCGCCGAGGCGATCGACGACGGCCAGGCCCAGGGCGTCAACGTGACCCCGGACATCGCGGTGCTGGCGGCGGTCGGCGACGGCATGGTCGGCACTCC
>NZ_VICD02000005.1 GCF_006546735.2 Marilutibacter maris
CAAACCTTGGGCCCCCGCCGATGCGCCTCCACACCCCCATTCGTGCCTGCGGCACCACGTGCCTACTTCTGATTCGTGCCTGCGGCACGAATCGCCCCCTGACTCAGGGGGGAACGATATCCGGCTGCGCGCGGATATCTCCCAAGGTTTGCTGCGCAAACCTCGGGCCCCACCGTTGCGCTGCCACACCCCCATTCGCGCCTGCGGCGCGAATCGCCCCCTGACTCAGGGGGCTGGATCACGAGGCAGACGAGCGCTCTTCGTAGGAGCGGCGTAAGCCGCGATGGGCGTTCATGGGATGGCCCTGGGGATCGCGGCCTAAACAGTGCCCACGCCACCGGCCTGCATTGCCTTGACCTCGCGCCGCGGCGGCGCGCCGAACAGGCGCCGGTACTCGCGGCTGAACTGCGACGGGCTCTCGTAGCCGACCCGGTGCGCGGCGACGGCCGCTTCCATGCCCTCACTGAACATCAGTCGCCGCGCCTCGTGCAGGCGCAGCTGCTTCTGGAACTGCAGCGGCGACATCGCGGTCACCGCCTTGAACTGGTGATGCAGCGAAGACGGGCTCATGTGCATCGCCTCCGCCAACGAGTCCACGCGCAGGGTCCGGTCGTAATTCGAGCGGATCCAGTCGATCGCACGGGCGACGCGATGGGTGCGGCCGTCGTGCACGGCCAGATGCCGCAGCTGGTGACCCAACCCGCCCATCAGCACCCGGTACTGGATCTCGCGGCTGGCCGCCGGCGCCAGCACCGGCAGGTCGCGCGGGGTGTCGAGCAGGCACACCAGCCTCAGCAGGGCGTCCAGCAACTCGCCCGACATCGACGCCACGCACATGCCCAGCTCGCCGTCGCGGCTTTCGTCGCCGCCGTCCTGCCCCAGCTCCAGCATCAGCCGGGCCACCTCCTCGGTGTCGATCGCCAGCCGCAGGCACAGATAGGGCTGCTCCGGGCTGGCCTCCAGGATCTGCCCGACCGCCGGCAGGGTCACCGACACGACCAGATAGTTGAGCGGGTCGTAGTGGAACACCCGGTCGCCGATCAGGGTGCGCTTGCTGCCCTGCACGACCACGCACAGGCTCGGTTCGTACACCGACGGCAGGCCCTGGTTCGGAGCGCTGGCGCGGATCAGGGTCAGCGGCGCCCAGGCGCTGGGGTGGACACCGTCGGCCGGCACCAATCGGGCAACCCGCTCCGCCAGCTCCTGCTGACGCGGGTCGTCGACGGCGCGCGCCTCGCGCGGATGATCAGTATGCAATTGCATGATTTTCATGGCAGTTCCAAGTGTGGCCCAGCATACGCCGCCCGCGCGGGCAAAACCGCGGCCCGCCACGCGCCATGCAGGATCGGGCAAGAATCCTGCGATAACCGTCTACCGGCTCCGGTGCCGCCGAACCTAGGCTGTCCGCACCCCCACCACTGGAGCGATGCGATGACCACTCCCCTTCCCCGCCCCGTCCCCCGCCGCCGCCTCGGCGCCGCGCTGGAGGTGTCCGCGATCGGTCTGGGCTGCATGGGCATGTCCGACTTCTACGGACCGTCCGACGAGCAGACCAACCTCGCTGTGCTCGACCACGCCCTCGACATCGGCGTCGACTTCCTCGATACCGCCGACATGTACGGCGTCGGCCGCAACGAGATCCTGCTGTCGAAGGTACTGGCGCGGCGCCGCGACGAGATCGTACTGGCGACCAAGTTCGGCAATGTGCGTGCGCCCGACGGCAGCTTCCTCGGCATCGACGGTTCGCCCGGGTACGTCGCCGCCGCCTGCGATGCCAGCCTGAAACGGCTCGGCGTCGACCACATCGACCTGTACTACCAGCACCGGGTCGATCCGAAGGTGCCGATCGAGGACACCGTCGGCGCGATGGCGCGCCTGGTGGAGGCCGGCAAGGTGCGCCATCTGGGCCTGTCCGAGGCTTCAGGAGAAACCGTACGGCGCGCCGCCGCGGTGCATCCGATCGCCGCGCTGCAGAGCGAGTACTCGCTGTGGACGCGCGATGTCGAACACGACGCCCTGCCGGTCTGCCGCGAGCTGGGCATCGGCTTCGTGCCCTACAGTCCGCTCGGCCGCGGCTTCCTGACCGGTGCGATCGATTCCACCGCCACCTTGTCCGACAACGACTGGCGACGGCAGAACCCGCGCTTCCAGGACGGCAACATCGACGTCAACCGCGCCCTGGTCGAAGCGGTGACCGCACTGGCCCAGGCACGTGGCTGCACGCCGGCGCAACTGGCGCTGGCCTGGCTGCTGCACCGCGGCCCGGACATCGTGCCGATCCCCGGCACCCGCAAGATCGGCCGCCTGGACGAGAACGCGGCGGCCACCGCGCTGACGCTGGATGCCGATGCGCTGGCCAGGCTGGATGAAGTGCTCGCCAGCCACGAAGTCGCCGGCACCCGCTATCCGGAGGCCTTCATGCAGACCGTCAACGCCTGAACGGCGACACCGCGCGGGCGTCGCACCGGGCTCCGGTCGGCACCCGCGCACCCCACCCACCCCTTCCCAATCGCGGCGCGCCTCGCCCGGCGACGGACGGCGCGCGCCTGTCCGCAGGAGTTCCCATGTCCACCCCCTCCATACCCCAATCGCCTCTTCACCAGGACCCGGTCCACGGCAAGGTCGTCGCGATCACCGGCGCCAGCAGCGGCATCGGCGAAGCCACCGCCCTGCACCTGGCCGCGCACGGTGCCCGCCTGTTGCTCGGCGCCCGTCGCCGCGAACGCCTCGATGCCCTGGTCGCGCGCATCCGCGAACAGGGTGGCGAAGCCGTCGCGCAGACCGTCGACGTGACCCGGCGCGATCAGGTCGAGGCCTTCGTCGGCGCCGCGGTCGCGCATTTCGGCCGTCTCGACGTGATGGTCGGCAATGCCGGCGTGATGCCGTTGTCCCCGCTCGATGCCGGCCGCGTCGACGAGTGGGACCGTATGATCGACGTCAACATCAAGGGCGTGCTGTACGGCATCGCCGCCGCGCTGCCGGTGATGCGTTCGCAGCGCTCCGGCCACTTCGTCAATCTGTCCTCGGTGGCCGGCCAGGTGGTGTTCCCCGGCGGCGCGGTCTATTGCGGCACCAAGTTCGCGGTCAACGCGATCTCCGAAGGCCTGCGCCAGGAGGCCGGGGCCGACATCCGGGTGACCACGATCGCCCCGGGCGCGACCGCGTCGGAACTGTTCGACAGCATCACCGACGCCACGACCCGCGAGCATCTGGACGCGACGCTCCCCGAGCCGATTCCGGCCGCGGCCATCGCCCGCGCGATCGCCTTCGCGATCGGGCAACCGGCCGACGTCGACGTCAACCAGATCGTGGTGCGGCCGACCGCGCAACTGCTGTAACCGGCGGCGCAATCCCCCGGCGGCGGTGCCTGGACTCCGCTGCCGCCTCACGCCCCCGACGGGCACCGGCCCCGGTCAGCGCGGGGCCCAACAACAGGAGATCCGATCAGATGCTCGAACGAAAGACCTATCCCGACCTTCCGCCGCCGGCGGGCCCCTATGTGCATGCGGTCCGATCCGGCGGTCACCTGTTCGTCTCCGGGCTGACCGCGTTCGGCTCCCCGGCCGAGAACGGCTCGACCGTCGAACAACTGGACCACGTGTATTCGCAACTGGCCAGGATCGCGGAGAACGAAGGCATCGGCCTGGCGGAACTGGTCAAGGTCACCGTCCTTGTCACCGACTGCGACGACCTCGAGGGCATTCGCCGGACCCTGGAGAAGCACTACGGGGGCCACTATCCCGCCAGTTCGCTGATCCGGGTCGCGGGCCTGTTCGCCCCCGCCCTCAAGGTGGAGGTCGAGGCGGTGATGGCGGTCGCCGAATAGGCCCAGGA